>CAYZFZ010000207.1:0-6574 GCA_964477795.1 uncultured Bifidobacterium sp. | reverse complement strand
GTTGAGGTCTTCGCGCTTGAGGGCGAGACGGATGCCGAGCTTCTCGCTGAGGTTCTTGCACTCGGTGACGATCGACGGCCGCCCGGCGTACGTGTTCAGGACGTGGTGCAGCTCCGCACGGAACGCAGGGTCCGCCCAGGCGTCGATGAACGCAGCCTCCAGCTCCTGACAGGCGGGCACCAACGTCTCGGGGACGAAGCGGCCTCCGAACTCGCCGAACCGGCCGGCGGCCGACGGCTGTGCCATCAACGACATTGCTGCTCCTCGTGGTACAGATGCGACATCAGAACTCGTCGTCGGCCCAGTCGTACGGCATCACGTCCGGACCGAGGTGGCGCTCCGGCGCGGCAGCACGTGCACGCTCGATGAAGGCCTTCACCTTCAACGCGTCCTTCCTGCCCGGCGACTTCTCGACGCCCGTCGCGGCATCCACGCCCCACGGGCGCACGGTGCGCACGGCTTCGCCGACGTTGTCCGGGTTGAGGCCACCGGCGAGGATGAGCCGCGGGCCTTCGGCGACCTCCTCCACCAGCGACCAGTCGAACACCTTGCCCGAGCCCGGGTTGGGGCCCTCCACCATGATCAGGTCGGTGCCGAACTCGTTGGCCCGGCGGGCGTCGGGCGAGCCGGCGACGACGACCTTGATCACCCAGCGGATGCTGGCGGCGACGTCTTCCACCATGGAGGGCGTCTCGTGCCCGTGCAACTGCGCGGCCTTGAGGCCGGCGCGGTTGACGGTGTCGATGACCCGCGATGGATGCTCGTCGCGGAAGACGCCGACCGTGAGGATCTCCGGTGGCAGCCGGCGGGTGATGTCGTACACCTGTTGCGCGGCGATCTGCCGCGGCGACGGGGCGAAGATGAACCCGACCGCGTCGGCACCCATTGCGACCGCGAGGAGCGCGTCGTCCTCGTTGGTGATCCCGCAGATCTTCACGAACATGCAGCCGTCACGGTACCCGCGGCACACGTCCGCGAGCGGCATCCGTTTCGCGATCCGGCCCGTCGCGCCTCACCGAACCCCTCTGGTCACATCACGTCCACAGCCACGGTGGGATCCGGAGCCTTCGTTGACGGCGCAAGCGATGCGGAGATCGTCCCGGAAGTGGAGACGATCCAGACCCAGAAGCAGAATTGGAACGGATCAGCCCCAGAAGTACGCACACCCATCCCCTCTTGCTGCCGGACTTACGCGCGGGTGAGTTCGGCGACGGCGGCGGCAGGGTCGGGGCTGGTGACGAGGGTCTCGCCGACGAGGACGGCGTGGTAGCCGGCGGAATGGAGCGAGGCCGCGTCGGCGACGCCGCGCACACCGCTCTCGGCGACGCGCACGACACCGGCAGGCATGACGCCCGCCATGCGCAGGGCGCGCTCGTGGTCGACCTGGAACGTGACCAGATCACGCTGGTTGACGCCGACCAGCGTGGCACCCGCCGCGAGCGCGACCTCCAGCTCGGGTTCGTCGTGGATCTCGACCAGGACGTCGAGGCCGATCTCGGTGGCCAGGGCGTGGAAGCGGATCAGCTCGGCCGGCTGCAACGCGGCGGCGATGAGCAGCACGCAGTCGGCACCCATCAGCCGCGCGTCGAGCACGTCGCGCTCGCTGACCGTGAAGTCCTTGCGCAGCACGGGCAGAGCACACGCCGCGCGGGCCGCCTGCAGATCGGCGACGGAGCCGCCGAAGTGAGGCTCGTCGGTGAGCACGGACAGGCAAGCCGCGCCGCCGCGCGCGTAGTCGCGGGCCAGCACTGCAGGGTCGAGCCCGGCGTGCAGATCGCCCTTCGACGGCGAGCGCCGCTTGATCTCGCTGATCACCGCGAGGTGCGCGAGACCCGCCAGCGCGGCGCGGAACCCACGGGCCGGTGCCATCGCCGTGGCTGCCTGCAGCAGGGGTTCGATCGGTCGCTCGTCGAGCGCCGCGACCTCACGGTGCTGGGCGACGATGCGATCGAGGTAAGTGGCCATCCGCAATGGCAGTCTCAGAGGCCCTTGCCGGTGAGCGGGGCGAGGAAGTGCATCTCCGGGCGGCCGGCCATGAACGGTGCCAGCGACGGGCCGAACGCCTTGAACCACTCGGCGCTGGAGTGGGCGATCAGCGCATCCTGGCCGGTGTACAGCTCGTACACGAACAGCGCATCCGGATCCGCGTCCTCCTCGTGGAGGATGTAGACGAGCGTCCCGTCCTCGGACTGGACGTTGTCGACCGCGACCTGGAAGGCGGTGGCCGCCTCGGCGCGGACGCCGGGCTTGAGCGGCAACCGGACCCACATTGCGACCTTGCTCATCGTTGACTCCTGTCGAGAACCGGGCCACCCCAGATGATGCCCGCCGGGCACGGTAGCAGCGTGGCAGCATGAGCCGATGGCCGAAGCGGAGCGCTCACTCGTCGTCGTCGAGGACGACGCGAACATCGCCGACCTGCTCGATCTGTACCTGCGCCAGGCCGGCTTCCGGGTGCTGCAGGCACCCACCGGCGAGCGCGGGCTGGAGCTGGTGCAGCAGCACCGGCCGGCGCTCGTGCTGCTCGACGTCGGCCTGCCAGACATCGACGGGTTCGAGGTGTGCCGGCAGCTGCGCACGCGCAGCAACGTGCCGGTGCTGTTCCTCACCGCCCGCGACGGCGAGCTCGACCGCATCATCGGGCTGGAGCTGGGCGCCGACGACTATGTCACCAAGCCGTTCAGCCCGCGTGAGATCGTCGCCCGCGTGAAGGCGATCCTGCGCCGGGGGCAGCCCGACACCCGCGACGCCCACGACGTGCTGCACGTGGGCGACGACTACGAGGTGGACACCGCCCGCCGCGAAGCACGCTGGCGCGACCAGCCGATCGCGCTCGCCACCCGCGAGTTCGACCTGCTCGCCCACCTCGCCCGCAATCAGGGCATCGCGCTCTCCCGCCAGCAGCTGCTGGACAGCGTGTGGGGCGCCGACTTCTACGGCGACGACCGCACGGTGGACGTGCACGTACGGCAGCTGCGCAAGAAGCTCGGCGACGATCTCCCACTGGCGACGGTGTGGGGCATCGGATACCGGCTGGGCTAACACAATGCTCACACCTCCCGGCGAGGCTGGGCACCGATGACCCGACGGCTGGCACTCGTGATCGTGGGCGTGGTCGTCGCCACCCTGCTGCTCGCCGGCGCGGGCACCCTGCTGCTCGCTGCCGCGAGGGCGCGCACCACCACCGTGCGCGAGCTGCGCACGCAGGCGGAGGAGATGGCCGGCAACATCGACGAGATCCTCGCCATCGACGAGACACTCGGCCCGGTCGAGCAGGCGCAGCAGCTGCGCCAGCGGCTACGGCTGCTCGCCACCGTGCGCAAGGTGGTGGAGCTGGACGACATCACGGTGCTGGTCGTGGGTGCCGCCGGCAAGGTGCAAGGCGAGCTGCCCGCCGCGCTGAGCATGGACGACATCCAGCTGGACACCCTGCTCGCCGGCAGCTCGGTTGCCGACAACCACGGCCGGCTGGCGTTCGCGGCGGCACCCGCCGAAGGGCCGGCCGGGCGCCACTACATCGTCGTCATCACCCGCCAGGTGGAGGCCGGCCTCGGCGCGTCGCTGGTGCTGTTCGTGTGGGCCTCCGGTGCGACGATCCTGCTCGCGCTCGGTGCCGCCTACCTGCTGGGGCGGCGCCTCACCAGACCGATCCGCGAGGCCTCGGCCGCGACCCAGCTGATCGCGGCCGGCAACCTGGCCACCCGCCTTCCCGAACCACCACCCGGCGAGCACGACGAGCTGGCCGAGCTGGCGCGCAGCGTCAACGGGATGGCCGCGGCGCTCGAACGCTCACGTGGGCTCGAGCAGCAGTTCCTGCTCTCCGTGAGCCACGACCTGCGCACACCGCTGACGTCCATCCGCGGGTACGCGGAGGCGATCGCCGACGGCAACGTCGAGCCGCAGCGGGCGGCCGCTGTCATCCGCGCCGAGTCCGGCCGGCTGGAGCGGCTGGTGGCCGACCTGCTCGACCTGGCGAAGTTGCAGGCGCGGTCGTTCACGTTCTCGATGACGACGGTCGACGTCGCCGCCGCCGTGCACACCGCCACCGCGAGCGCCGCCGGCTCGCGGCCGGGCATCACGTTTCATCCGGTCACCACCGGCCCCCTGCTCGTCGGGGCAGATCCCGACCGGCTGGCGCAGGTGCTGGCCAACCTGGTGGAGAACGCGGGGAAGTACGCGACGAGCGCGGTGCTGGTGTCGGCCCGCGCCGACGGGCACTCGGCCGTCGTCACCGTCGACGACGACGGCCCGGGCATCGCCGCCCACGACCTGCCCCACGTGTTCGAGCGCCTCTACGTCGCCCGCCACCAACCCGAGCGGCGGGAGAGCTCGAACGGGTTGGGGCTGGCGATCGTGAAGGAGCTCGTGGCCGGCATGGGCGGCGAGGTCTCCGCCGGCGCCGCCCCCAGCGGCGGGGCACGGCTGTCGGTGCGGCTGCCGCTGGCCTGACCGCTGAACGACGACCGGCACCATCGCCTAGGGTGCACCGATGGGTCGTGAGCTGATCGTCCTCGGGCTGGCGTTCCTGCTGGCCGGTCTGCTCGCCCGTGTCGGCCGCCGCATCGGCCTGCCGACGATCCCGCTGTTCGTGGGCGCCGGCATGCTCGCCGGGCCCAACACGCCGGGCCCCGTACTGTTCGCCCACCCGGAAGACCTGGAGCTCCTGGCCGCATTCGGGCTGATCTTCCTGCTCTTCTACCTCGGCGTGGAGTTCTCGATGGACGACCTCACGTCGGGCGGCCGCACCCTGCTCACCTCGGCTGGGCTCTACCTCGTGCTCAACGTGGGGGCCGGCCTCGCGCTCGGTTTCGTGATCGGCTGGGGCACGAAGGAGGCGTTCATCATCGCCGGCGCGACGGGCATCTCGTCGTCCGCGATCGTCACCAAGCTGCTCGTCGAGCTCAAGCGGCTGAAGAACCCGGAGACCAGCCTGATCCTGGGCATCATCGTCCTCGAAGACCTGTTCCTCGCCCTCTACCTCGCCGCGCTGGCACCGGTGCTGGGCACCGCGTCGGGAACGGGTGAGGCGGTCCTGCTCTTCCTGCGGGCGCTCGCGTTCCTCATCGCGCTCGCACTCGTTGCCCGCTACGGCCGGGCCGTCGTCGGCCGCGTGGTCAGCGCCCCCGACGACGAGCTGCTGGTGGTGCTCTTCGTCGGCTTCGCGTTGCTCGTCGCCGGCGTCGCCTACCAGCTCGGCGTCAGCGACGCGATCGGCGCCTTCATGGCCGGCCTTGTGCTCTCCGGCACTGCCGTGCGCAAGCGGGTCGAGCGGCTCGTGCTGCCTCTGCGCGACGCGTTCGGGGCCCTGTTCTTCTTCCACTTCGGCCTCATCATCGACCCTGGAGAGATCGGCAAGGTGGCCCTGCCCGCGTTCGCCGCCGTGTGCACCTCGCTGCTGCTGGCGCTCGTCGCGGCGATCGGCGCCGCCCGGCTCAACCGGCTGGGCCGGGTGCAGGCCGCCAACATCGCGTTCGCCGTCGTCGCCCGAGGCGAGTTCGCGCTCATCCTCGCCGTGCTCGCCACCGAGGCCGGGCTCGACCAGCGGCTGACGCCGTTCGTGGGTGTGTACGTGCTCGCACTCGCGGTCATCAGCCCCGTGCTGTCCATGCGCTCGCAGTCGCTCGCGCGCCTGATCCCCACACGGTTGCTGCCCACCGTGGCTACCGTGCAGCCATGAGCATCTCCCGCAAGATCGCCGACCCGGTCGGCATCGTCAACGCGTCGGGTCAACCCGAGATCGTGTTGGAACTCGACGGCCTGGTGCTGTCGATGAAGCCGCCGGCCGCGGCCGACGCACCCGCGTCAGAAGCCGAGCCGGGCGCCGACCTCGCCGACGAGTGACTCGATCGGGACACGCACCTGCTGGGTGGTGTCGCGGTCGCGGATGGTGACCGCACCGTCCTCCAGCGACTCGAAGTCCACCGTGACACACAGGGGCGTGCCCACCTCGTCCTGGCGGCGGTAGCGCTTGCCGATCGACTGGGTGTCGTCGTAGTCGACCATGTAGCGATCGGCCAGCGAGGCGTAGATCTTGCGCGCCAGCGGGGTGAGCGTGTCCTTCTTCGACAGGGGCAGCACGGCCACCTTGTACGGCGCCAGGCGCGGGTGCAGGCGCAGGATGCTGCGCTGCTCGCCGTCGATCTCGTCCTCGTCGTAGGCGGCGAGCAGGAACGCGGCCATCGCTCGGTTGACGCCGGCGGCCGGCTCGATGACGTACGGGATGTAGCGCTCGTTGTTGGCCTGGTCGAAGTAGTCGAGCTTCTGGCCGCTGTGGTTGCTGTGCTGGGTGAGGTCGTAGTCGGTGCGCTGGGCGACGCCCTCCAGCTCGCCCCAACCCCACGGGTACAGGAACTCGATGTCGCTGGTGCCACTGCTGTAGTGGCTGAGCTCGTCGGCGTCGTGAGGGCGCAGCGTGAGCATCTCGGCCGGGATGCCGAGGTCGATGTACCACTGCAGGCGGGCGTTGCACCAGTACTCGTACCACTTGGCGCTCTCCGCCGGGGGCACGAAGAACTCGAGCTCCATCTGCTCGAACTCGCGGGTGCGGAAGATGAAGTTGCCCGGGGTGATCTCG
>CAYZFZ010000206.1:0-6583 GCA_964477795.1 uncultured Bifidobacterium sp. | reverse complement strand
CTTCGAGGCCGCGTAGTTGGCCTGTCCCGCGGAACCGAGCAGCCCGACGACCGACGAGACGAGGATGATGCGGCCCTTGCGGGCGCGCAGCATGCCCTGCGACGCGCGCTTGGTGACTCGGTAGGCGGCGGTGAGGTTGGCGTCGATGACGGACGTGAAGTCGTCCTCGCTCATCCGCAGCAGCAGGCCGTCGTTGGTGATGCCGGCGTTCGAGACGAGCACCTCTACCGGGCCGAACTGTGCCTCCACCGCGGCGAACGCGGCGTCGACGGAGGCCACCGAGGTGACGTCGCACTGCACGCCGAACAGGCCGTCGGGCGGTGGCGACGAGTTGTAGGTGACCGCGACCTGGTCGCCGAGCTCGGCGAAGCGGCGGGCGCAGGCGAGGCCGATGCCGCGCGAACCCCCGGTGACGAGCACCACCCGGCTCACGCCAGCACCGTCGCGTCCGGTCCTTCGGGGCTCGCGCCGCCCCAGCGGAGGAGTGCGCTCGCCGCGGTCATGCCGGCGCCGAAGCCGACGAGCAGCACGAGGTCGCCGCGCTGCACGCGCCCCTTCTCCAGCGCATCTTCGAGAGCGAGCGGGATGGACGCGGACGACGTGTTGCCCGTGCGGTGCAGCACCATCGCTGCCTTCTCGATCGGCAGGCCGAGACGATCCATTGACGCCTGGATGATGCGCACGTTGGCCTGGTGCGGCACGACGAGTGCGATGTCGTCGGCGGTGACGCCGGCGTGCGCCATGGTCTTGGTGGCCGAGTCGACCATGATGCGCACGGCGCGGCGGAAGACCTCCTTGCCGTCCATCTGGATCAGGCCGCCCACCTCGGAGAAGAGGAACTTCTCCGCGCTGCCGTCGGCGTCGAGATCCCAGCCGAGCAGCTGGCCGGGGCCGTCCACGGCTTCCAGCACCACCGCGGCGCTGCCGTCGGCGAAGAGGATGGCGGTGTTGCGGTCGGTCCAGTCGGTGATGCGGGCGAGCGTGTCGGTGCCGATGACGAGCACCTTCTTGGCGCCCATCGCAATCATCCCGTGCGCCTGCACGAGCGCGTACACGAACCCGCTGCACGCGGCGTTGACGTCGTACGCACCGCACTGCAGGCCGAGCTCGTGCTGCACCGATGCGGAGCTGGCGGGCACCACGCGGTCGGGGGTGGTGGTGGCGAGCACGACCGCATCGATGCTGGCGAGATCCACGCCGGCCATCTCCAGCGCGGCACGCCCGCTGGTGACGGAGAGCTCGACCGTACCGCCGCCGACGTGACGCTGGTGGATGCCGGTGCGATCGACGATCCACTCGTGCGACGTGTCGATGGTCTGCTCGAGGTCGTGGTTGGTGATCACCGTCGGCGGCAGCGCGGCGCCCCAGCCGGTGATGACCGCGCCGCGGACGTTGGGGGGGATGGCAGGCATGGTCAGACCGTCCTCAGCCAGGCGATGGGTTGGCGCAGCGTGACGCGCTCGCCCTCCACCGCGATGTAGCTCTGCAGCACGCCCGCGAACGGTGAGCGCACCTCGGCATCGCCGACGTGGCCCAGCACGGTGCCCACCGAGATGTGGCTGCCGTCGTGCACGTCGCCCAGCGGTGCGAACACGCCGGCAGCCGGGCTGACGACGAGCCGCTCGACCGCGAACAGGTGCTCGCCCTCGTGCTGCGCGGCGGTGATCGGGGTGCCCAGGCTGAGCCATTCGAGCAGCTTGTCGAGGTCTTCCGGGGTGGCCACCGAGATGGTGCGCGCGCCGTCGACTGTGCGCTTGGCCATGCCGGTGAGCACGCCACCGGGGCCGAGTTCGACGAAGTCGCCGACGCCCAGCTCGGCGAGCGTGAGCAGGCAGTGCTTCCAGCGCACCGGGCTGCTGAGCTGTGCCGACAGCAGCGAGCTCCACTCGGCGCCGGCATCGTGCGCCAGCGAGTCGACGTTCGACACGACGGGTACCTCGGTGTCGCGCGGGCTGGCCTCGGCGATCGCCTTGCGCAGGCGGTCGCGGGCGGGCGCCATGAACGGGGTGTGGAACGCGCCGGACACCTGCAGCGGCATGACCTTCTTGGCGCCGAGCTCCTTGGCCACCACGCCGGCGGCAGCCACGCCCTCGGGCGAGCCGGCGATGACGACCTGGCCGGGCGCGTTGAAGTTGGCCACCCACACGTCGCTGTCGGCGCGGCGGCAGGCGACCTCCACCTGGTCGTCGTCGAGGCCCAGCACGGCGGCCATCGTGCCCACGTTGTCGTTGCCCGCCTGGAACATGGCATCGGCGCGCTCGCACACGAGCCGCACGCCCTCCTCGAAGCCGAGCGCACCGGTGGCGGTGAGCGCGGTGTACTCGCCGAGGCTGTGGCCGGCGCAGAAGCTGGGCTCGATGCCCAGCCGCTCGACGGCGTCGAGCACCATCAGGCTGGAGACGAACGTGGTGAGCTGAGCGTTGCGCGTGTCGCGCAGTTCGTCGGCATCGGCGTCGAGCAGCAGGCGGGCGACGTCTCGCTCGGCCACCTCCGACGCTTCGGCGACGAGTTCCCAGCTGTCGTGGTCCGCCCAGGGGCGACCCATGCCCGGCCGCTGAGAGCCCTGGCCGGGGAAGGTGAACGCAAGCATGATGCGCAGAGCGTAGACGGTTACCGGCGGGTACTCTCAGCTACCCGCGGGTAACGGACGCGAAGCCGTCGGGCGTGCCCGATAGCCTCAGCCCGGTCACTCGCCCGAGTGGCGGAATGGCAGACGCGACGGACTCAAAATCCGTTGTCCGAAAGGGCGTGTGGGTTCGAGTCCCACCTCGGGCACTGTTGATCGGCAGCGCTGACGGCTCCGAGTAGCTTCCAACGAAGGTCTGGGGTGGACACCTCGTCCAGCCCGACGACAACCCAGGTTGCGGGAAGGGGGAAGCGGAGTTGTCGTAGCGCTGTTGACGAGATGCGCCCTCCAACCTGCCGATCCGGCGGGGCCCCGCCGAGCATTCCTAACCCTCGGCCGCGGCTCGCGTCGGGCGGGCCGCCACCAGTACCTCGACGATCTCGCGGCCGGGCGACTCGGACAGGATCGTGGCGGTGTCGGCCTCCATCCGGCGGCACCAGTTGGGGTGCTCGTTGCCCGTCGTGCCGGGGTGGTTCGGCCGCTCGGTGCATCCCGCCAGGTCGTCGAGCGCGGCCAGGCACAGCATGGCCGGGCTGGCTGCCACCTGCTCGTGCAGTGCCACCGTGGCCGCGGCGGCCGTGGTGCCGGGCACCGCCTGCTGCAGCGAGGCGGCCATCTCGGGGGTGCCGTCGGTGTGGTTCCACACCCCGAACACGGTGGGCAGGTCGTGGGTGGTGACGGTGGCGAGGGTGTGCTCCGGCCACTGCTGCGGATCGGTGTCGAACCACCACACCCGCGTGCCCATGATCTGGCTCGCCCGCATCGCCTCGTGGACGTGCGGTTCGACGGTGCCCAGATCCTCGCCGATCACGTAGCAGCCGGAGCGAGCCGCTTCGAGACGGATGATCGCGAGCAGGTCGTCGGCCGGCAGTTGCACATAGGTGCCGTCGGCCGGCGCGCCGCCCTCGGGGATCCAGAACTGGCGGAACAGGCCCATCACATGGTCGATGCGCAGCCCGGCCATGCCCCGGCAGGCCGCCCGCGCCATGCCGATGAACGGCCGGTAGTGCGCGGCACGCAGTCGCGACGGGATGAACGGGGGAAGGCCCCACACCTGCCCATCGGCATTGAACGGGTCGGGCGGGGCGCCGATGCGGACACCCTGCGCCATCAGGTCCTGATACATCCAGGTGTCGGCGCCGTCGGGGGAGGAGCCGACCGCGAGGTCGCCGACAAGGCCGACACCGGCCGCCGCCGATGCCTGCTCGACGGCGCGCATCGCGTACCACTGCAGCCAGGCGTGGAACTCGCGCGCCTCCGCGAACGCGGGATCCTGGCCGGGCAGCGCCAGCACGTCGGCGCCGTCGGGCCGGCGGAACGCCTCCGGCCACTCGGTCCAACACGAGCCCAGTCGTTCGGCGAGAGCGTTCCACGTGCAGAAGTCCCACAGGTCGTCGCCCTCGGCCTGTGCCCACAGTCGCCACTCGGGCGCGTTCGACGCGTGCAGGAACAGCTCCGCCAGCGCCCGCCGCTTGGCCGGCCAGACGAAGCTGCGGTCGATCAGGCTGCCGGCCTCGTTGGGCACGGGCGACGGCCCGTCGAGCGGGATCAGCAGCGGGTTCAGCCAGCGGCGCGAGCTGGGGTAGTAGGGGCTGGCCTCCTGGGGCAGCGCCGGGCTCGGCGCGTGCAACGGGCTGAGCAGCAGGGCGCTGCCACCGAGGGCGGCCACCTGCTGCCCGAGCAGCGCGACGTCGCGCAGGTCGCCGATGCCCCACCCGTCGTCGCGCCACAGCGAGTACACCTGGGCGGCCACGCCCCAGCCGCGCGGCGCCAGCGGGCAGGCGGTGGGGGCGACGACGAGCCGAGTGGTGGGTCCACCGTGCACGGGTGCCAGCTCGTGATAGCCGATCGGCAGGTCGTGGGGGAGCTGGTCGACCTCGCCCAGCAGGGTGCCGTCCTCTAGCGTGAGCCGGCAACGATCCTGCAACTGGGGTTGCTCGCCCTCGTCGACGAACCACTGGGGGTCCGACGCCGGTGCCGAGCCGATCACCTCGCGCAGGACGGCGAGCGTCGCCGGCGGCGTGTCGTGCCATGTGCCGTCCACCTCGAAGTAGCCGTCGGCAATGCCCCAGTCGTCGTACACCCCGCCATTGTGCCGCTTCGTACACTGCTGCCATGTCCTCCGCCCTCGTCAAGTGGCAGTTGAAGAAGACGAGTGCCCGCCTGCGCGCCATGCGCGAGGAGCTGCGGGTGATCGACGAGCAGCGCATCTACATCGCCGACGACGCCGACGACCTGGAGCTGCGCGCGATCGTGGCCGACTCGCCGGGGGCTCGCTCCGAGGCGCGGGAGGCGGGTGGCCACGCAGAGGCGATCGCGAAGGCGCGAGCGCATGCGGTCGCCGAGATCGGCCGGCTGGAGCAGCGCCAGGACGAGCTGCTCGACCGGCTGTCGGCGCGCTGAGCACTCGCCGGCGGCGCCGATGTGGCGTTGACGAACCGTCAACCGCCGGTGCGGCGGCGCTGTCCAGGCTGCTTCACTGGGGGCTTCCTGCTTGAATGTGTGCGAGCACGACCGTGCCTCACCGGGTCGAAAGGACGCCATCGATGACCATCCGTGTGGTGATCGCCGAAGACGAAGCCATCATCCGCCTCGATCTGCGCGAAACGCTGGAGGAGGAGGGCTACGAGGTCGTCGGCGAGACCGGCCGTGGCGACAGGGCCGTCGAGCTGGTGCGCGACCTGCGCCCCGACCTGGCCATCCTCGACATCAAGATGCCGCACATGGACGGCCTGGAGGCCGCCCGCATCATCAGCGGCGAGCGGATCTGCGGTGTGCTCATGCTCACGGCGTTCAGCCAGCGCGAGGTGGTGGAGGAAGCCCGCGACGCGGGTGCGCTCGCCTACCTGGTGAAGCCGTACCAGAAGAGCGACCTGATCCCCGCGATCGAGGTCGCGATCGGCCGCTTCCGCGAGCTGCAGCAGCTCAGCGGCGAGGTCGACTCGCTGGGCGAGCAGCTGGAATCGCGCAAGGCGATCGACCGCGCCAAGGGCTTGCTCATCGACCAGTTCGGGATGAAGGAGGGCGACGCGTTCACCTTCATCCAGCGCACCGCGATGAGCGAGCGCTCGCGCATGCGCGACGTCGCCGACCGCATCCTCGCCGGCACCCTCCACCCCTGACACTGGTCGGGACTGGCCGCCGCTTCGCTTCGGCTGCTCCCTCCTGCAGCTCGTCGCTGGCGCGTCCCTCGCTGCGCGCTGGCTGAGGTCCGCCGGGCCCGGGCGCGTCGCAGCGATTGTGCGCCCGCCTTCGGATACCGATTGTTGGCGCACACACGCCGTTGGCAGACGGCTGCGTGTGTGCGCGTGGCCTCGGATACCGATCGTTCGCGCACAGACGGTGGGGTGGCGGGGGCTCGGGGCCGGCGCCGGCGGTGGCTCCCGTAGAGTCGACGCCGTGAAGCTGCTGCTGCTGGACGGAAACTCCCTGACCTACCGCGCGTTCTACGCGCTGCCCACCGACATGGCGACTGCCTCCGGCCAGGTCACGAACGCGGTCTTCGGCTTCACCTCGAGGTTCATCTACATGGTGAAGGACCAGCAGCCCGACGGCGTGCTCGTCGCCTTCGATCGGCCCGAGCCCACCTTCCGCCACCAGGCCGACCCCACCTACAAGGCGCAGCGCGAAGCCGCCCCCGACATCCTGCGCCAGCAGATGGGCCTCGTGCGCGAGGTGCTCGCCGCGCTCAACATCACGGTGCTCGAGCAGCCCGGCTGGGAGGCCGACGACATCCTCGCCACGCTCGCCGAGCAGGCGAAGGCGCAGGGCCACGAGGTGGTCATCGTCACCGGCGATCGCGACGCCTACCAACTCGTCGACGACCCGTACGTGAAGGTGCTCTACAACCGCAGAGGTGTGTCGGATTAACTCTTGCTCGACGAGGCAGGCGTTCGGGAAAAGACGGGCGTGACACCCGAGATGTACGTGCAGTACGCCGCGCTTCGAGGCGACGTC
>CAYZFZ010000205.1:0-6619 GCA_964477795.1 uncultured Bifidobacterium sp. | reverse complement strand
TGCGGCGTCGCGACCGGCTGGGGCTCGGCCACCAACCGCGCCGACGTGCAACCCGGCGACACCGTGGTCGTCGTCGGCATCGGCGGCATCGGCATCAACGCCGTGCAGGGCGCCAAGATGGCCGGCGCCAAGCGCGTCATCGCGATCGACCCGCTCGAGTTCAAGCGCGAGAAGGCGATGGAGTTCGGCGCCACCCACACCTTCGCGTCGATGGAGGAGGCGGTCATGCCCCTCAACGAGCTCACGTGGGGACAGATGGCCGACAAGGTGATCATGACCCCCGGCGTGCTGTACGGCGACATGATGGGGATGGGCCTCGGCCTGACCGGCAAGGGTGGCACCTGCGTCGTCACGGCGATCGCACCGATGACCCAGGACCAGGCTGCGGTCAACCTGTTCCAGCTCGCCATGTGGAACAAGGAGATCAAGGGCACGATCTTCGGTTCGCTGAACCCGCGCAACGACATCCCCAAGCTGCTCGGCCTCTACCGCGACGGCCAGCTCAAGCTCGACGAGCTGATCACCAAGCGCTACACGCTCGACGAGATCAACGTCGGCTACCAGGCCATGCGCGACGGCGAGAACATCCGAGGCGTGATCATGTATGACTGAGCCATCGCCGGGCGGGTCGTCCGCCGGGCTGATGCAGCGGGTGCTGGGCCGTGTGGTCGGCCGTGCCCGCGAGATCGAGCTGGTGGTGGCGGCACTCGCCGCCGACCGCCACGTGCTGCTGGAGGGCCCTCCCGGCACGGGCAAGAGCACCCTGCTACGCGCCGTGGCCGACGAGCTGGGCCTCGGCTTCGAGTTCGTGGAGGGCAACGCCGAGCTCACGCCGGCCCGGCTGGTGGGCCACTTCGACCCTGCGCGCGTGCTCACCGACGGCTACGACCCGGAGGTCTTCGTCGACGGCCCGCTGGTCACCGCCATGCGCGACGGCTCGCTGCTGTACGTGGAGGAGATCAACCGCATCCCGGAGGAGACGCTCAACGTGCTCATCACGGTGATGAGCGAGCGCGAGTTGCACGTGCCCCGGCTGGGGCGGGTGCCCGCCGCTGACGGCTTCCGGCTGGTTGCGGCGATGAACCCGTTCGACGCCATCGGCACCGCCCGCATCAGCAGCGCCGTCTACGACCGGGTGTGCCGCCTCTCCGTCGGCTACCAGGAGCCCGCCGACGAGGCCGCGATCGTGCAGCGTGCGCTGCCCGCGGCCAGCATCGACCCGACCTGGCTGGCCGGCGTGGTGGAGGTCGTGCGCCGCACGCGCCAGCACCCCGACGTGCGCATCGGCTCGTCGGTGCGCGGTGCCATCGACTGCGCAGCGGTGGCCGCCTCGCTGGCCTCGTTGCGCGGTGTGCCCGCGCACGATGCAAGCGTGGGGCTCGACGCCGCGCTGGTCGCGCTCAGCGGCCGGCTGCGCCTGCGCGAGGGGTGCAGCCGCAGCGCCGAGGAGATCGTCACGGAGCTGTGGCGCGAGGTGTTCGCCCCGCCCGCGGCCGGCGACGGTGGCGGTGACGGCGGGGGAAAAGTGGCAGCCCCGATCGGGGCGAGCAGGGGCTGAAGCCGCCCGACGTGAAGGAGGGCGACGACGCCGACGCGGAGGTCGCCAAGAGCCAGAAGCGCACGAACTCACGGCGCGAGCTGGCCCGCAACCCGCGCTTCGAGCAGGTGTCGCCCGAGGTGGGCGAACTCGACGAGTCCGCCGTCGAGGAGGCGCTGCAGGAGGACCCCGACGAGACGCTGGCGATGCTGGCCGATCTCGTCGGCGCCACCGACGTGAAGTTGCGTGAGCTGGCCAAGCGGCTGGCCGGCAAGCTGTTCATCGACATCGCCCGCCGCGGCCCGGTGCGCCCGCGCGGCGTGGGCACGCTGCGCGAGATGCCGTACCGGCCCGACGGCGGCGACCTCGACATCGACGCCAGCCTGGAGGCGATCGTGGAGGGCCGTGCCGGCAGGTCGATCGATGCCGAGCGCCTGCGGGTGCGCAGCTGGGTGAAGCCGGCGACCGCGATGTGCCTGCTGGTCGACCGCAGCGGTTCGATGGGCGGCAAGCCGCTGGCCACCGCCGCGCTGGCTGCGGCCGCGGTCGCCAGCCGCGCGCCGGAGGACTACAGCGTGCTCGCGTTCGGCAAGAACATCGTCGTCGCCAAGGGTCAGCTCACCCCCAAGCCCAGCGAGCGGGTGGTGAACGACGTGCTGTCGCTGCGCGGCTTCGGCACCACCGATCTCGCCGGCGCGCTGCTGGTGGCGGCCGACCAGCTGGCCCGCAGCCGCGCCGGCCGCAAGGTGACGGTGCTGCTCAGCGACTGCCGGGCGACGGTGGACGGCGACCCGGTGGCGGCCGCCGCCGGCCTCGGTGAGCTGGTGGTGGTGGCGCCCGCCGAGGACTGCGACGAGGCGACGGCCTTCGCCGCCCGCACCGGTGCCCGCTGCCTCACGATCAGCGGCCCCAGCGACGTCGCCGAAGCACTGACGGCCGCCCTCGACCGCCCCGCGTGACCGGCCTCGGGGCGGCGACCCGCGTTCGGGCCGGCGTTCCGCCACGCCGCCCGTCGCCCTGCCGCCAGGCCCCCGCCGCCCCTCCATTGGCGGGCCACCATGTTTGCCCCTGGTCTCGTCACTTCGATTTCGATTTCGATTTCGATCTCATCTCGAACTCGGGCGGCCTGGGTCGTGGTCGGTCCTGCCGGTGCGGCCGCACCGCAGGGCCGCGTTCCGGGGTACGTCATGCAGCGCCCAGCGGAGAAATCGAAATCTGAATGACGTGATCAGGGGCAAACATGGTGGGCCGCGTCGCCCGCCGACCGCCGCCCGCCGCCGCCCGCCTCGCCTCGCCTCGCCGCTGGCCCCGTCGTCAGCGCACCGTGTCAGTCGCAGACCAGGGTGGGGTCGGGGAGGATGTTGCCCTTGATGTTCTGCTCGGGCTCGGCCACCGTGGTCGTGCTGGCCGGAACCGTCGTGGCGCTGCCCACCGTCGTCGCGCTCGCCGTCGTCGCCTCGGCCGTGGGTGCGGTGGTGTCCAGCGTCTGCTCCGGGGCGCCTGCCAGCGGGGCCTCGCCGCGGAAGATCGCGAGGATCGCCTTCATGTTGTCGCCGCCGATGCGCGGGTCGAGCACGGAGTTGCCGCTGACCATCATCCCCTTGCCCTCGACCTGGTAGGTGCGGATGCCGGAAGGATCGACGTCGCGCAGCACGCCGGCGAACTGGAGCATGTCGTTCACCGTGAAGCCGGCTTCGGTGACGATGTCGGTCTGCAGCGACTCGATCAGCGCGCGGGCGACGGCCGGATCGAAGATGCCCTTGTTGAGCGCGGCCTGCAGGGTGCGGCGCAGGAAATCCTGCTGGCGGGAGATGCGCCCGAGATCGGAGGTGCCGTCCTCGTGCGTCTTGCCACCGTCGTCCATCCACCTGAGGTGGCGCGAGCGGGCGTAGGCGAGCGCTTCGTCGCCGCTGAACGTGTGGCAACCGGCGGGGATGTCGATGCCGACGTTCTTGTCGATGATGCGTGTGGAGAACGGCACGGTGACGCCGCCGACCGCGTCGACGATGCGCTTGAACGCGCAAAAGTCCACCTGGATGTAGTGGTCGACCGTGATGCCGAAGTTGTCGTAGATGGTCTGCGCGAGGAGCGTGTAGTCGTTGCGGATGTACGCCGAGTTGATGCGGCCCTTGCCCTTGCCCGGGATCTTCACCCACAGGTCGCGGGGGAAGGAGAGCACCGCGGCCTGGCGGGTGGCCGGGTCGACGCGCATGATCATGATCGTGTCGCTGCGGTTGCCGATGTTTTCGCGGGCCGGGTCGGCGGCGCCCGCCCACTGCGAGTTGGGGTCGACGCAGGCGTTCGCGTCGCTGCCGGCGATGAGGAAGTTCTGCGCCTCCGGATCGGCCGCGGGGAACGTTTCGGTAGGGGCGGTGCTGCTGGTGACGGACGTGTCGAGCGTCTCGCCGGGGGCCGCGGTCTCCACCGGGTCGGCCGTGCCGCCGGGCCCCGCCACGGAGGTGTTGACGTGCGCGACGCTCGTCTGCAGGCGGCCGTCGAGCTGGTTCTTGCCGTAGAGCAGCGCGCCGGCGCCGACGAGGCAGCCGATCACGATGATGATGTTGATCACCAGAACGGCCCGCTGCGCGTTGGTGTGGCGCGCCTTGAAGGGCGCCGGTGTCTCGTCCGCTGGGCTGCTCATGCGGGTTGCAGGCTACCCGCGTGCCTCTCGGCTGAGGGGTCGCGCGGGCGACGGGCGGTCAGCCGTGAACAGCCAGCCTTCAGCCGGCAGCCGGTGGCGCCAGCTCGATGGTGCAGGCGAGCGCGTCGGCCTGCTCGTAGCGCAGTTCGGTGATGGAGCCGGCGTCGCGCAGGTCGGCTTCGGCGGCCTGGATCGCAGCCTGCAGCCCGGCGGGTGCCTGGATGACGAGCAGCGACACCGCCGCCTTCTGACTGGCCTTTGCCTCGGTCTTCGCGCGGCGGACGGCCGCGAGCACCTCGAACACCGGATCGAGCAGTGCCGCGTCCGCGCCGGTGGCCGCGCCGGCCGCATCGCGCGCGGGCCATGGCTGGCTGTGCACCGAGCCTGCCTGCCACCAGCTCCACACCTCGTCGGTGACGAACGGCATGAACGGGGCGAACAGGCGCAGGATCGTGTGCAGCGCCTGGCGCAACGCGGCCTGCGCCGAGGCGGCACCATCAGGCCCGTGGATGCTGTAGGCGCGGCCCTTCACCAGCTCGACGTAGTCGTCGCAGAACCACCAGAAGAACGCCTCGGTGGCCTCCAGCGCGCGGGCGTAGTCGAACCCGTCGAACGCAGCGGTGGCCTCGGCGACGACGCCCTGCAGGCGGGCCAGCATCGCCAGGTCGGCCGGCTCGGTGGGCGACGCGCCCGCGGGCGGCTCGCCGAGGCCGAGCACGAACTTGGAGGCGTTGAGCAGCTTGGTGCACAGCTTGCGGCCGATCTTCATCTGGCCCTCGTCGAGCGCGGTGTCCACGCCGGGCCGGCCGCTCGCTGCCCAGTAGCGGATCGCGTCGGTGCCGTACTGCTCGAGCAGGTCGAGGGGCGTGACGACGTTGCCCTTGCTCTTCGACATCTTCTTGCGATCGGGGTCGAGGATCCAGCCGCTGAGCGCGGCGTGGCGCCACGGCGCGCAGCCGTGCTCGTGATGGCTGCGCACCATCGTGCTGAACAGCCATGTGCGGATGATGTCGTGCCCCTGCGGGCGCACGTCGTAGGGGAAGACGCGGTCGAACAGGTCGTTGGGGCTGCCCGCCGAGGCCTCCCACTCACCGGCGATGTGGGGGGTGAGCGAGCTGGTGGCCCAGGTGTCCATCACGTCGGGGTCGCCGACGAAGCCGCCGGGCACGCCGCGCTGGTCGTTGGTGAAGCCGTCGGGGCAGTCGGTGCTGGGGTCGACCGGCAGGCGACCCTCCCCGGGCACGAGCACCTCGTCGTAGCGCGGGTTGCCGTCGGCGTCGAGGCGGTACCAGACGGGGATCGGCACGCCGAAGAAGCGCTGGCGGCTGACGAGCCAGTCGCCATTGAGCCCGCCGACCCAGTTGTCGTAGCGGTGTCGCATGTACGTGGGATGCCAGATGACCTCGCCGCCGCGGGCGACGAGGGCGTCGCGCAGCGCGTGGTCGCGGCCGCCATTGCGGATGTACCACTGGCGGGTGGCGACGATCTCCAGCGGGCGGCTGCCGCGCTCGTAGAACTTGACCGGGTGGGTGATCGGGCGTGCGTCGCCGAGCATCTCGCCGCTGGCCTGCAGCAGCTCGACCACCTTGCGCTGCGCCTGCTTGGGCGCCAACCCGGCCAGGTGTGCGTACGCGTCGCGGCCGGGGGCCGTGGTGATCCAGTCCGGGCATTCGCTCGCGAACCGGCCGTCGAAGCCGATCAGCGCGCGCGACGGGAGATCGAGCTCGCGCCACCAGGTGACGTCGGTGACGTCGCCGAACGTGCAGATCATCGCGATGCCGGTGCCCTTCTCCGGATCCGCGAGGTGGTGGGCGAGGACGGGCACCTCCACCTCGAACAGCGGGGTGCGCACCGTGGTGCCGAACAGCGGCTGGTAGCGCGCATCGTCGGGGTGGGCCACCATCGCGACGCAGCTCGGCAGCAGCTCCGGGCGGGTGGTGTCGATGACGAGGTCGCCCTGCCCGTCGGTGCGATGGAACGCGACCTTGTGGTACGAGCCGGGAACCTCGCGGTCCTCCATCTCCGCCTGCGCGACGGCGGTGCGCTCGTCGATGTCGTAGAGCGTGGGTGCATCCTGCTGGTAGGCCTCGCCGCGGGCGAGGTTGCGCAGGAACGCGCGCTGGCTGGCCCGGCGGGCGCGGTCGCCGATGGTGGTGTACAGCAGCGACCAGTCGACGGAGAGGCCGAGGCGGCGGAACAGTCCCTCGAACACGCTCTCGTCCTCGTGGGTGACGCGGTAGCAGAGGTCGACGAAGTTTGGCCGGCTGGCCGGGACGGCGCGGTGGTCCTTGGGGACGTCGCCGAAGAACGGCGGCTGGAAGCCGGGGTCGAAGGGCACCGACGGGTCGCAGCGGACGCCGGTGACGTTCTGGACGCGGCGCTCGGTGGGCAGGCCGTTGTCGTCCCACCCGATGGGGTAGAAGACGGCCTTGCCCTGCATG
>CAYZFZ010000204.1:0-6644 GCA_964477795.1 uncultured Bifidobacterium sp. | reverse complement strand
CCACCACCAACCTCAACTACCTCCACAACCGCTACCAAGACCCCCAGACGGGCGTCTTCCTCTCCGTCGACCCACTCGTGGGAAAGACCGGCGAGCCCTACCTCTACGCCAACGGCAACCCCACCACTTTGGCCGACCCGCGGGGATTGTGTACGGGCTGGATCTGCAACGCTCAGGACAATAAAGCCGCTAAGGCTGACTGGCAGCGATATGTCGCCGAGTTCGAGGCTTCCACGTACGAGAAGGCCGCTCGCGAGAACCGAGCCAGCGAACTCAATGCAGCGGGATTCTTCATTGCGCGTGTGTTGGACCCATTCCACGATGCCGTAGGCATCGACATTGCGGCGAGAAGCGGCGGCAGCTTCGAGATCGGATGCGGGGTCAGCAGCGGCCAGCCCGACCTCTGTCATCCGGGAACCTTCCCCAAGATCGTCGGCGAACTCAAGTACGACTCACCGTTCGGACGCAGAGTTGGACCTGGTCAACTTGATCGGTATGTAAATCCTGGTGAGTCGGCAACTCAGGCCGGTGCTTTCGGTTCGTCGGGTTTTACGATGGTTGGAGTGCTTCGGTTCGATTGGTATGAGGACGTGGCGAAGGACGGCCTGTACTTCTACAAGTTGAATGACTGGAACCTGAGTGCACTGCTAGCCGGAATGGCTGCAGCTTTGAGCAGCAACCGAAATCTCCAGGCAGCCAACCGAGCTGCTATGGCTGCAGCCTACTCGAGTTCCACCGGTGCGGCTCCAAGCGCGGGTGCCAATGATTGGGCCGCGCAATCCCCACCCTCATGGGTCACGCCAGTGCTTGTGACCCTGACGGCAGCAGCAGTCGGTGGGGGTCTGGGGGGCGGATACATCGGTGGCAGCGGCATGGCCTGGCACGCGCTGTGAGTTCGGAGCGGATTCCCAAACTGTGCCTTGTTGGCTCCGTCACGCTTGAGGCAGACGGGGCTCCGATGTCTCATCAGGCCGAGTTCCTGGCGAGCCATTCACTCACGAGCAGCGTCCTCGACGTCGCCAGGCGAATCCACAACTCGGCAGTCTCTCGAAGCAAATTCGGCACGCAGTGCTCCGTGATGTTGACGGACCGGCGCTTTCGTCAAATGGTCTTTTCGGGTCGACAATTGCGCGAGTTCGGCAAGCCTCTCCAACAGTTGGTGAGGGACGAGACCCTTCTCGATATCGTGGTCAGCGCCGTGCTGCAAGAGGGCGCACAAGCAATCGAGATCACCCACTTCGCTCCCGGCAAACCTTGTGAGGTCTCCCTGAGCATTCTGCTCTTGAGCGGTCTATGGAACGAGTGGGCCGGAGCGGTGGGTGATGCTGCGCTTGAGTGGATGCATTGGATCGTGTCGCGCTTTCCTGCCTCTGGTGGCGAGCTGGGTTGGCAGCACACAACAAATCGCGACTCGCAGTACTTGCTGAACCCCTTCTTGCCGGCTCACCCGTCGCCGTTTGTTCGTGGCTACCGAACGATCGTGTACGTGCCGTCGCGGCTGGTCGAGGTCTTAGGCGGTCATGACCGGGTGCTGGCCGAAGCCCCTGCTGAAACTGTCCGCCTCGTGATGAGGGATGGGATCGAGGCCGGAGTCGTGGCACAGCTCACCTGCGACCCTCGGTCGCTGACGTCTGAACAGCTGGACGCTTGGCGCACGTACCTGCTGCCAATATCCACACTCGCACCGGACGACAAGTACCCCACCGGCTGGCATCCAGACAGCCGCCCCCTCGACGTCCTGCAATACGACTGGCAAGGGCCCGTTGACCGCTCGCCCGACGAGCTCGGCAACGAACGAGACACGAAGTAAGACGGCGCTTCGCGCCGCCGTCGAGGAACGAGACGACGCCGCGCCAGAACCAGGGTGCTCACGTAACTGAACGCGACCCTGCCCGAGGCCGGTCTGGTGGCGTTGCCGGTTGTAGAAGACCTCGATGAACCGAACAGGTAGGCGTGGGCTTCGGCTCGGGTGTCGAACCAGATCGACCCGCGGAACCAGGCGATCTCGACCTTGAGGCGGGCCCAGCACGATGTTCGCTGAGACAGCAGCCCCGACTCTAGATTGCGTCGCATGACGCCCGACCCCACCGCCGGCCCACCGGCGCCGCGCCCGCGGGCGCGCGACGTGGGCCTCACGTTCGGCCGCTTCGCCACCGGAACGCACAACGCGATCACCGACGTGCCCGGTGTCCGCGTGGGCCACGTCACGATCTGGCACGGTGAGGGCGACGAGCCGATCGCGCGCACGGGCGTCACCGCGATCGTGCCCGACGACCCGGCCGCGCTGTTTGCCCGCCCGATGCCGGCGGCACCGGCGGTGCTCAACGGTGCCGGCGAGCTGACCGGCACGATCGAGATGCGCGAGTGGGGCGTGCTGGAGACGCCGATCCTGCTCACCGGCACGTCGTCGGTGGGGCGGGTGGCCGACGCTGTCGTCGACGAGCTGTTCGCTGCGGGTGTCGACGAGGTCGTCATCCCCGTCGTTGGCGAGTGCGACGACTCGTACCTCGACGACATGCGGCGCCGCTGGGTGACCGCTGCCCACGCGCGCGAGGCCCTCGCCGCCGCCCACGACGGACCGGTGGCGGAGGGCGCCGTGGGCGCCGGCACCGGGATGATCACGATGGGCCACAAAGCCGGCATCGGCACCGCATCGCGCGTACTGCCCGGCGTGGGCACGATCGGCGTGCTGCTGCTGTGCAACTTCGGCGCATCCAGCGATCTGCGCATCGGCGGCGTGCACGTCGGCGCGGCGCTGGCGGCGAACCCCACGCACAACGACCATACGCCCGCCCCCACGCTCGACCAGGGTGGCAGCTGCCTGGGCGTGGTGCTCACCGACATCCCGCTCGACGCTCGCCAGCTCGCGCGGGTGGCCCGCCGGGTAGGCCTCGGGCTCGCCCGGGTGGGGTCGGTGGCGCACAACGGCAGCGGCGACATCTTCTGCGCGGTCAGCACCGCCAACCGCCGCGAGCGCGACGCGACCGGTCTCGCCACGGTGCAGCTGCTGGCCGACGGCTCGCTGAACGACGTGTTCGCCGCGGTCGTCGACGCCACGGAGGAGGCTGTCTGCAACGCCCTGTTCGTGGCCGGCACCGTCACCGGTGTCGCCGGCCACACGGTGCCCGGCCTGCCCGTGGACCGGGTGCTGGCGATGGTCAGTGCTGCTGGCGCCGCTGCCGCGGGTCGGGGGTGATCTTGCGCTCCCCCGGCGGGCGCTGCGTGGATGGGCGGGCACCCGCCGGCCGTTCGCTGCCCTTGGGCGGTGTGTTGCCACGGCGCTTGGCGACGTTGGCGGCGAGACCCTGGCGGGCCCGCTGGGTCAGCGACACGGGCAGCGGCTTGCCCGCCTGCACGGCCCGCGACCCGATCAGGTAGCTGGCCGCACCGAACGCGCCGGCGATGCCCACCACCATGAACCCCACCTGGCCGGGCAAGGTGAAGAACACCGGCGGCAGGCCGGCCAGCACCCAGGCGAGCTGGAAGCGGGTCTCGTAGCGGGCGAACGCACGGCCCTGGTTCGCGTCGGGCGCGTCGCGCTGGGCGATGGAGTCGAAGGCGAGGCGGCTGACGGCGGCCGCGAAGTTGGCGACGAAGGCGACGATGATCGCGGTGCCCAGCCCACCCGTGATCGCGGCCGTGATGCCGGCACCGGCGACGACGGCCAGTGCAATCGTCAGCATGGTCTCCTCGCGCAGCGCTTGGCGCAGGCGCGGTGCCACCACGTTGCCGGCCATCACGCCCAGGGTGCTGCCGCCGGCGGCGAGGCCGAACTGGGCGAGCCCGTAGTCCTCGCGGATCCAGAACAGGAGGTGGAAGGTGAGGAACCCGATGACGCCGCGGATCGTCATCATCGCCGCCGAGGCGAGCACGATGCCGGCGGAGCGCAGCTCCTCGCGCTCTGCCGCTTCCGCCGGCTTGACCGCGATCGCCTCCCGCGGCAGCTGGCGCGCCGCGATCGCGGCGGCGACGAAGAACGCGACGCCTACGAACAGTGCCGCTGCCGCGCTGAGGTGGCCCAGGCCGAGCAGCGGGCCGATGGCCAGCGCGCCGACGAGCGCGGAGATCAGGCTGAGCTTGGAGTTCGCCTCCACCAGCTCGTCGTGGTTGCGCACCACCTTCGGCACGAGTGCCGCCCTCGACACCGCGTACGTCTTCTGCATCACGAGCGCCACGAACACGAGCGGGTACAGCAGGATGTCGTCGGTGTGGAACGCCATCAGCACGTACAGGAAGGCGCGCACGATCGCGGTGATCTGCACCACCATCCGGCGCCCACCGGGGATGCGGTCGATCGTCGGCCCGATCAGCGGGGCGACCACCACGAACGGGGCGAAGCTGACGATCAGGTAGCGCAGCACCGCCGAGCGCTGCGCATCGGGGCCGAGGCTGAGCACCTCGCCGGCCACCGCGCCGTACATGGCCGCGTCGCCGATCGCGATGAGCGCGTGGGTGCGGGCGAGGCGCCGGAACGGCGACTGGGCCTGCACCGGCCGCCGGCCGCGACCGCCGTGACGAGCGCCGCCGCCATACCCCCGCGGGCGCTCACCAGGGCGGTACACCGCATCGGCTCGCACTCGCTCGCTGCTCACTCCCGCATCGTAGGTGCCGCCGCTCCGCGCGGGCAGACGTTCACACCTTGGGGCGCTCGTACTTGTAGCCCAGGCCCCTGATGGTGACGATCCGCACCGGATTGGCAGGGTCTGCCTCGAGCTTGCTGCGCAAGCGCTTCACGTGCACGTCGAGCGTCTTGGTGTCGCCCACGTAGTCGCTGCCCCACACCCTGTCGATGAGCACGTCGCGCGAGAGCACGCGGCCGGCGTTCGCCAGCAGCAGGTGGAGCAGCTCGAACTCCTTCAGCGGCAGCTGCACCTCCAGCCCGTCGACGTGCACGCGGTGCTCGTCGGGGTCGAGGCTGACACCGCCCACCGTGACCGCCCCGTCCGACAGCTCGGGGCCGTCCTGCGCGGCGGCCCCCTGGCGGCGCATCACGGCGCGCATGCGGGCGACCAGCTCGCGCATGCGATACGGCTTCGTCACATAGTCGTCGGCACCCACCTCCAGCCCGACGACGGTGTCGATCTCGGCGCCCTTGGCGGTGACCATGATGATCGGCACCTGGCTGCGCTTGCGCAGCTGCCGGCACACGTCGATGCCGCTCACCCTGGGCAGCATCACGTCCAGCAGCACCACGTCGGGCTGCACGACGTCGAACCTGTGCAGCGCCTCGGCGCCGTCGACGGCGACCTCCACGCGGAACCCCTCGCGGGTGAGCCCGATCATCAGGGCCTCCACGTAGCTGGTCTCGTCCTCGACGACGAGCACGGTGGGCACAGTGCCGTGCGGCATGGCTAGATCCCTTCCCCGCTGGGGATGCGCAGGACGAAGGTGGAGCCCTCGCCCTCTCGTGAGCGCACGGTGACGTCGCCACCGTGGTTCGACGCGACATGGCGGACGATCGCGAGCCCGAGCCCGGTGCCGCCGGTGGTGCGGCTGCGGGCGCGGTCGACGCGGTAGAAGCGCTCGAACACGCGGTCGAGGTCGCGCGCCGGGATGCCGATGCCGTTGTCGGCCACCTCGATCTCGACGGCACCGCCGGCCTCGCGGGCCGAGACGGTGACCAGCCCACCGCGATTGCTGTACTTGACCGCGTTGTCGATGAGGTTGCCGATGGCGGAGACGAGCTGGCGCCGGTCACCGTGCACCTTCTCGGGCGCGATCGATTCGACGACGAGCTCGACGCCCAGCGTCTCGGCGGTGAGCCGGTGGCGGCCGGCGGCCTCGGCGACCGCGGCGTGCAGATCCACCTCCTCGCGCTCACCGACCCCGCCGAGTTCGATGCGCGACAGCTCGAGCAGGTCGTCGATCGTGCCCGAGGCGCGGTGGGCCTCCTCCACCAGCTTGAGTGCCAGGTGACGGTTCACGGCTGCATCGTCGTTGTCGGCCAGCGCCTCCGCAAGGATCGCCAGCGCGCCCACCGGCGTCTTCAGTTCATGGCTGATGTTGGAGACGAAGTCGGTGCGCACCGCGTCCAGCCGGGCGCGGTCGCTGAGGTCGTCGATGATCGCGAGCGCGCCACCGGCGAGCAGGGGGATGCCGCGCACGAGCAGCACCCGCTGCGGCGGCCCGAACAACGTCAGCCGTTGCTCACCGCGCTGCCCGTTGGCCGCCGCGATCAGCAGGCGCTCGACCGCTTCCTCCACGAGCACGTCGGTGTGCCCACCGACGGTTGCCGCGCGGTTGCGCAGCACCGGCTTGCCCGCCTCGTCGGCGAGCACGATCCCCGCCGGCACGGCATCGAGCCCGGCGCGCAGGCGCTCCATCCGCGCCTCGGTGGCGAGGCGCGCGCCGCGCTCCAGTTCCAGCTCGCGCCGCAGCCGCGCGGTCTCGCGGCGGAAGATCCAGCTCACCGTTCTCCGGTGGGTTCGACGGCCTGGGCGGCTTCGTCGACGGCAAGCGTGGCAGCGTCGATGCGTGGCCGCTCGGGCTGCTTGTGATCCGGCACCCAGCCGGTGATCACGAAGCGCACGCGCTCGCCGATGTTGACCGCGTGGTCGCCGATGCGCTCGTAGAAGCGGGCGACCATGGCCAGCTGCACGGCGACCTGCATGTCGATGTGCCCGGCCGCCTGGCTCTCGAAGATC
>CAYZFZ010000203.1:1538-6678 GCA_964477795.1 uncultured Bifidobacterium sp. | reverse complement strand
CGGTGAACCTGATGCAGACACCGATGTTCCACGCGGCGTCGATGTTCAGCGTCCTCGGTGGGCCCGCGCTCGGGGCGCGCTCGATCATCGTGCCGCTGTTCGAGCCGAAGGCGGTGATGGCCGCGGTGGAGGAGTACCAGCCCACGGTGACGGTGATGGTGCCGACGATGATCGGCCTCACCATGGCGCACCCCGAGGTCCGCCCGTCGGGCCTGGCCAGCTTCGACGACCTCGTCTACGGCGCCTCGCCGATGCCGCAGGCGCTGCTGGAGAAGGTGCTCGCGCTCTACCCGGAGATGAACATCTGGCAGGGCTACGGGATGACCGAGAGCAGCAGCGTGCTGTCGCTGCTGGGCCCCGACGAGCACCGCGCCGGCGGCAAGTACCTGCGCTCCGCCGGCATGCCGATGCCCGGCGTCGTGTTCGGCATCCAGGACGAGGACGGCAACCTGCTGCCCGCCGGTGAGACCGGCGAGGTGTGCGCCCGCAGCGGCAACTTCATGATCGAGTACTGGAACAAGCCGGAGGCCACCGCCGAGGCGTTCCGCGGCGGTTGGTACCACAGCGGCGATGCCGGCTACCTCGACGAGGACGGTTACCTGTACCTCGTCGACCGCGTGAAGGACATGATCGTCACCGGTGGCGAGAACGTGTACTCCACCGAGGTGGAGAACGCGCTGGCCTCGCACGTGGCAGTGCTGCAGGTGGCCGTGATCGGTATCCCCAGCCCCCAGTGGGGCGAGGCCGTGCACGCGGTGGTGGTGCTCAAGGAGGGCCTCAGCGCGACGGCCGAGGAGCTGATCGCGCACGCCCGCGAGTGGATCGCCGGCTACAAGGTGCCCAAGAGCGTCGAGTTCCGCACCGACCCGCTGCCCCTGTCCGGGGCGATGAAGGTGCTGAAGAAGGACCTGCGCGAGCCCTACTGGGAAGGCCACGACCGCAAGGTGAACTGACCGGCTCGCCGGGCCGTGGCCGGTTCTGCTTCCCATGGGTGGCCGTTGGTGCCGCATCTGACTGGTTCGCCCGCCCATGGGAAGCCGAGGGTGCCAGGGGGAGCGGTACAGTCCGGCGGGTGAGGGACTGGCTGGTGGCTGCGGACGATCGCACCGGCGCGTTCGAGGTGGCGGGGCTGCTGGCGGCGGTGGTGGGGCCGGTGACCGTGACCGTGGGCGAGGCGCCCGCGGGGTGCGGCGTGGTCGACCTCGCGACGCGAGCGCTCGACGTGGCCGCAGCGGCCGCGGCGGCTGCTGCCGTCGAGCGCACACCCTCGCGATGGGCCGCGCACAAGATCGACTCGACGCTTCGCGGGAACTGGGCTGCAGAGCTGACGGCTCGACTCGGCGCATCCGGCCGCCGGTTGGTGCTGCTGCCCGGGTGGCCAGAGCTGGGCCGCACGTGCGTGGACGGGGTCGTGCACGTCCACGGCGAGCCGGTCGGCAGCCCGCTCGACCAGCTGCCCGGCGCCGAGCTGCTCGGCGACACCCACGCGCTGCGCCGCTGGCTTTCCGGCGACTGCGCGGTCGCGGTCTGCGACGTGCCCGACACGGCAGCGATGCACGCGCTCGCGGGTGCGCTCGCCGGCGCCGACGTGCTGGTCGCCGGCCCCGGTGGCCCGATCGGCGCTGCCTTCGCTGCACGGTCGACCACGCACGTGGATCCTGCACAGGCCCCGCCCGTCGCAGGCGCCACGCTCGTCGTGTGCGGCAGCGCCAACCCCGTGTCGCGTGAGCAGCTGGAGCGCCTGGCCGCGGCCCGGCCAGAAATCCGCGTGATCGCGGGGCCTGCCGCCGACGGCCCGTTGCACGCCGATGTCGCGCGTGCGGTCGCACTCGAGGCGCACACGATCGTGGACGCGATGCGACCGGACGTGGTGGTGATCCTCGGTGGCGACACGGCGGCAGCGGTGCTCGGCGACGAGCCGCGGCAGGTCGGCGGGTTCGCCGCCCCGGGCATGCCGTGGAGCCGCGATGCCCACGGCGGCGGCCCGCTCGTGATCACCAAGGCCGGTGGCTTCGGTGGCCCCGACGCGCTGGTGGCCTTGCTCAGCGCGGGGTGAGCAGCACCTCGCTGCCGATCGGCACGAAGCCGCACGCGAGGAACGCACGCAGCGAGGCCGCGTTGCCGGGCGCCACCTGCGCCCACACCGGGCATCCCGCCGGCGCGGCGGCGAGGCCGGCGGCGATCAGCTCGCGCCCGGCACCACGCCCCTCGGCGACGCCGTCGAGCAGCTCCACCGCCACCTCCAGCCGCCCGGCGAGGCCGCGCCCGAGCACCACTACACCCCGGTCGTCGCCGTACACATGCAGGTCGCGCCGGTAGCGCAGCGCGCGGCTCACCCGCGGGTGGTGGTGCAGGTCGTCGCGCGCGGGCAGCCCACCGGCACCCGTCCCGGGAGCCACCAGCACCACGTCGAGCGTGCCGACCTCGAAACGATCCCCGGCGAGCCAGGCGAGCGTGTCCGGGCGGCTGCAGGCCCCGTACGCGTGCAGCCCACGTTCAGCGACCTCGGCCGCCGACACGCCGGCCAGCAGTGCCGTGTGCGCGGTGAACTCCACCACGGCCCACCGCCCGTCGGTGTCCGGCGGGAACAGCTCCACCGCGCCGTCGGCCGGTGGGAAGCGCCCCGCCGCGGCCTCGGCCAGCACGCTCGCCAGCGGGTGCGGTGTGCCGGTGGCCATCGGGCGAGACGATACCGTACGGCTGATGAGCGCTCCGTGGGACCCGAGATGAGCGCGCCACTGGCGATCACGATGGGCGACGCGTCCGGGATCGGGCCGGAGATCGTGTTGCGCCGCTTCGCGGAGGGCGGCCTCGGCGACGACGTGGTGGTCTACGGCGACGAGGCGATCCTGCGCCACGGTGCGCGGCTGCTCGGGTTGGAGGTGAACTGGGAGCGCCTGCCGATCGTCGATCTCGGCCTGCTGTCCGCTGCCGACCACCGGCCCGGCCGGCTCGACGCGGCCTCCGCCGCAGCCGCCCGCGCGTACGTGGAGCGGGCAACGCGCGACGCGCTCGCGGGCACAGTGGCCGGCGTCGTGACGATGCCGATGAACAAGGAGGCCACCCAGCTCAGCGACCCCGGCTTCGTCGGCCACACGGAGCTGATCGCTGCGCTGTGCGGGGTGCAGAAGGTGACGATGATGCTCACCGCCATGCTGCCCACGGGCCCGCTCGCGGTCACCCACGTGAGCACCCACGTGTCGCTCGCCACCGCCATCGAGCGCGTCCGGCGCGGGCGCGTGCTCGACGTCATCCACCTCACGAACGACGTGCTGTGCCGCTTCCTCGACCGCCCGCGCATCGCGGTGTGCGGGCTCAACCCGCACGCCGGAGAGCACGGCCTGTTCGGGCGCGAAGACATCGACCACATCGCCCCAGCCATCGCCGACGCGGTGGCCGAGGGCATCGAGGCGAGCGGCCCGCACCCGGCCGACACCGTCTTCTACCAGGCGGTGCACCGCGGTCGGTACGACGCGATCGTGTGCATGTACCACGACCAGGGGCACGGGCCGATGAAGCTGATCGCGTTCGACACCGGCGTCAACGTCACGCTCGGCCTGCCGATCGTGCGCACCTCGGTGGACCACGGCACGGCGTTCGACATCGCCTGGAAGGGCGAGGCGTTCACCGACTCGGTGGGCCACGCGCTGGAGTTCGCCCGCCGCCTCGTCGGCCGCTGACCCGCCCGGCGGCGACCGGGCCGGCGGACGTGCGCAGACCGGAAGTGACGGAACGCGGATGATCGTCGGATCGCAGCATCGGGGACCGATGCGGGCAGGTTCGGGACGAAAGCCCGTGCCCTTGCGTGCCCTTTCTCCTGCATTGTTAGGAACGTGAACAAAGCATCGCTGCTGGACCGGCTGGCCGGTTCACGATGCGGAGACATGGGGAAGGTCGGATGAACGAAGGTCTTGATCTCGACATGCTCGAGATGACGTTGTCGGCGATCGCAGAGTTCGCCGGACGTGAACTGCCCGAGAGCCTGCTGATCGAGCTCGACGAACGCGACGAGTTCCCCGCCGAGGCCGTGAAGAAGATGTGCAGCGACGAGCTGGGCGTACAGCTGCTGTTCATCGAGGAGGCCCACGGTGGCATGGGCGGCAACGCCTTCGACGTGTACCGGGTGTGCACGCAGATGGCCGCCATCGACCTCGGCGTCGCCACGTCCGTGCTCGCCACGTTCCTCGGCAGCGACCCGATCCAGATGGGCGGCACTCCCGAGCAGATCCACCACTGGATGAGCCGCATCGCCAACGAAGGCCTGATGATGGCGTACGGGGCCACCGAGCCGGAGGCCGGCAGCGACCTCGGCGCGCTGAGGACCGTCGCCGTGCCCGTGGAGACCGACGGCGCCGTCACCGGCTACCGCATCACCGGCAAGAAGCAGTGGATCAGCAACGGCGCCGTCGCCGACCTGTACACGATCCTGGCCAACACGCCCGGCGGGCCCACCTGGTTCGTGCTCGAACACGATCAGCCCGGCTTCGACAAGGCCAAGCCGGAGAACAAGCACGGCATCCGCCTGTCGAACACCGCCGCGCTGTTCCTCGACGACGTGTACGTCGACGCCGATCGTCTCGTCGGCACGGTCGAAGGCCAGGGCCTGTTCCAGGCTCAGCTCGTGTTCGGCTACACCCGCCTGATGGTGGCCGCCTTCGGGCTCGGCGCCGGCTGGGCGGCGCTGGACCGCGCGATCCCGTACTCCGCCGAGCGCATCCAGGCGGGCGGCCCGCTGTCGGAGAAGCAGGGCTACACCCACAAGCTGATCGTGCCCCACGCCGTGCGGCTGGAGGCCGGGCGCGCCTACATCGAGGAGACCGCCGAGCGAATCGACCGCGGCGGCGAGGGCACGCTGAACACCGAGGGTGCGATCGCGAAGTATGTGTCCACCGAGGCCGGCAACGCGGCCGCCGACGCGGCGATCCAGGCGCTGGGCGGCTACGGCTACACCCACGAGTACATGGTGGAGAAGATCAAGCGCGACGTGCGCATCACCACCATCTACGAGGGCACCTCCGAGATCATGGAGATGACCATCGCGCGCGACCGCTGGCAGCTCCACCTCAAGACGCGCGGCCAGCACTTCCACGAGCAGGCCCGCGAGCTGGAAGCCCTGTCCACCCGGGAGCCGCAGGTCGGT
>CAYZFZ010000203.1:0-1528 GCA_964477795.1 uncultured Bifidobacterium sp. | reverse complement strand
CTACCGCGATCAGGCGGCGGTGCTCGACGCGCTGCACCAGCGGCTGCCGCAGGTGGGCGCCGGCATCGCCGCGCTCGCGCACCGGGCGCTCGCCGAGCTGATGGAGGTGGCCCGTGTCGCGCGCCTCACCCGCAACCAGCACGTGCTGCTGCGGCTGGGCGAGCTGGTCGCGCTCACCGAGTGCTCCGCCGCGCTCGCCCGGCGGGCCGCCCGCGCGCTCGACGGCGTGCTGCCGCCCAAGGCGGATCGCCGCTTCACCCCCGAGGCGCTGGCGGCCGTCAGCCGGGTGAACGCCCGCAGCACCGCGCTGCGGGTGGCCACCGACGGGCTCGGCCTCATCGCCGGTGCGGGCGACGGCACCGACCTCGCGGCCGTGCAGGCCGCGGCCGGGCTCTCCCAGATCTTGTCCGTGCAGGCCGGCCAGCTGGCCGACATGGACACCGTCGCCGACGCCCTCTACGGGCGCGGCTGACACCGCGCAGACGGCCGGGCACTCGCCCCCGGCCGGACGAAAGGAACACCTGATGGAACCAGTGGCAATCGTGGGGGTGTCGGCGATCCTTCCGGACGCACCGGACGCCGCAACCTTCTGGCACAACATGGTCACCGGTCGCTACTCGATCAGTGAGGTGCTGCCCGGCCGCTGGGACCCTGCGCTCTACTTCGACGAGGATCACGCCGCGCCGGACAAGACGTACTCCAAGATCGGCGGCTGGGTGCGCGAGTGGGAGTGGGACCCGCTGGCGTGGAAGCTGCCGATCCCGCCGAAGGTGAGCGACGCGATCGACGACGGCCAGAAGTGGGCACTCGCGTGCACCCGCGCGGTGCTGGCGGACCACGGCAAGCCGATCGACCACGAGCGCACCGCCGTCATCCTCGGCAACGCGATGGCGGGCGAGCACCACTACCAGACCGCGCTGCGCATCGCGACCCCCGAGATCGTGCGCGAGCTGCACAGCGCACCCTCGTTCCAGCAGCTGCCCGCCGAGCTGCGCGCGGCGATCACCGAGGAGCTGGGCATCCGGATGAGCCTCGGCTACCCGGAGGTCACCGAGGACACGATGGCCGGCGAGCTGGGCAACGTGATCTCCGGGCGCGTGGCCAACCTGTTCGACTTCCACGGGCCGAACTTCATCGTCGACGCCGCCTGCGCCTCCGCGATGGCCGCGATCGACGCCTCCATCGAGGGGCTGATCGAGCACGAGTTCGACACCGTCGTCACCGGCGGCATCGATCGCAACATGGGTGCGGCCAGCTTCGTCAAGTTCTGCAAGATCGGCGCGCTGTCGGCCACGGGCACCCGCCCGTTCGACGTGGGCGCCGACGGTTTCGTGATGGGGGAGGGTGCCGCGCTGTTCCTGCTGAAGCGCCTCGCCGACGCCGAGCGCGACGGCGACCGCGTGTACGCGGTGCTGCGCGGCATCGCCGGTGCCAGCGACGGCAAGGGCAAGGGCATCACCGCGCCGAACCCGGTGGGCCAGCGCCTTGCCGTCGCGCGCGCCTGGGCCGCGGCCGGCCTGTCGCCCGC
>CAYZFZ010000202.1:4449-6694 GCA_964477795.1 uncultured Bifidobacterium sp. | reverse complement strand
GCCGCTCGTACAACCGGTCGTCGGGCACAACGATCACGGCAGCCTCGAGGACGGCCGGGTGCCCCATCAGCGTGTTCTCCAGGTCGACCGAACTCACCCACTCGCCGCCGGACTTGATGACGTCCTTCGCGCGGTCGCTGATCATCACGTAGCCGTTGGGCATCACGCTGGCCACATCGCCGGTGCGCAGCCAGCCGTCGTGGAACTTCTCCGGATCGGCGACGTGGTAGTAGCTGGCGGTGATCCACGAACCGCGCACCTCGATCTCGCCCAGCGCCTCGCCGTCCCACGGCTGGGTATCGCCGTTGTCATCGGTGATGCGCAGCTCCACCCCGGGTGCGACCCGGCCGGTCTTCACCCGCCAGTCGGTCTCGCTGAGGTCACCCATCTCCTTGGGCGGGTGGCCGATGGCGCACACAGGGCTCGTTTCGGTCATGCCCCAGCCCTGCACGATCGGCACGTGGAACGTGTCGCGGTACCCGTCGATGAGGCCGCGAGGGACGGCCGAGCCGCCGCACATCACCAGCCGGAAGGACGACATGTCGGTGTCGGGCGCACTGTGCAGCAGGTCGTTGAGCACGGTGGGCACGGCGCCGGTGAGCGTGGGGCGCGTGTCGTGGATGATGCGCGAGATCGGCGCGGCCTGCAGGAACTGCTGCGGGAAGACGAGATCGGCGCCGATCATCCAGGCCGCGTAGGGCGTGCCCCAGGCGTTGGCGTGGAACATCGGCACGATCACGAGCATGCGGTCGCGCTCGCTGAGCGCGATGTTGGCCGTGGACGTGACCATCAGCGAGTGCGTGTACGTGCTGCGATGGCTGTACATCACGCCCTTCGGGTTGCCGGTGGTGCCGCTCGTGTAGCACATGGCCGCACCCGTGCTCTCGGTGACCTCCGGGTAGTCGTAGCCGCCGGGCTCGGCGGCGAGCAGCTCGTCGTAGTCGAGCACGTCGCCCAAGCCGCTGGTGTCGCCCGCGCCCTTGACGATGATGTGCTGCACCGTGGTGAGCTGGTCGCGGACACGGGCGAGCAACGGGGCGATCGACGCGTCGACGATGATCACGCGGTCCTCGGCGTGGTTGATGACGTACGCGAGCTGCTCGGGGAACAGGCGGATGTTCAGCGTGTGCAGCACCGCCCCCATGCACGGGATGGCCAGGTAGGCCTCCATGTGGGTCTGGTTGTTCCACATGAACGTGCCCACCCGGTCACCGGGCTGCACGCCCAGACGAGCAAGCGCCGAAGCCAGCCGGTCGGCGCGGTCGGCGACCTGGGCGAACGTGCTCTCCACGTACCCGGCGGCGCCCTCGCCGCCCGTGAACGTGATGATCTTGCTCTTCGCATGCACCTGGCGCCCGTACTTGAAGATGGGCAGCAGCGTCAGCTGGTAGTCGTCCATCATCGTGCTGGACATGGTGCTGATCGGCATCGAGTTCCCCCTCGTTCGCGCTGCCGTTTCCCACGGCAGACCGGCGGTCGTGAAGAATAGGCCACCGTGAGCGCACACGCTGTCCCCCAACAGACCATCGTCACCCTCGACTTGGAGGGCGTGCTGGTGCCCGAGATCTGGATCGCGGTGGCCGAGCGCACCGGCATCGACGCGCTGCGTCGTACCACCCGCGACGAGCCGGACTACGACGTGCTGATGAAGGGCCGGCTGGCGCTGCTCGACGAGCACGGCCTCACGATGAGCACGATCAGCGACGTGATCGGTGGCCTCAGCCCGATGGACGGCGCCCGCGAGTTCCTCGACGCGCTTCGGGCGCGCACCCAGGTGATCATCCTCAGCGACACGTTCGAGCAGTTCGGAGCGCCGCTCATGCGCCACCTCGGCATGCCCACGATCCTGTGCCACCAGCTCGTCGTCGCCGACGACCGCATCGTCGACTACCGGCTGCGCATGCCCGACCAGAAGCGCCACGCAGTGGAGGCGCTGCGCGGCCTCAACTACCGGGTGATCGCCGCGGGCGACTCGTACAACGACGCCGCCATGCTCGGCGCCGCCGACGCCGGCTTCTGGTTCCATGCGCCCGACGCGATCGCCGCCCAGTTCCCCCAGTTCGCGCCGAACCACACCTACGACGAGCTCTTCGCCAGCATCACCGCCGCGCTCTGACGCGGTGTCGGGGTCTCTCGCGAGCGGGGCTCGCTACGGTGCCCCCAATGGAAGTAAAACGGCCGCAGGCGGACCCCAAGCCTCAAAGATAGACCGGTTTCTAACTACCGGCCGACAAGCGGCAGCATT
>CAYZFZ010000202.1:273-4439 GCA_964477795.1 uncultured Bifidobacterium sp. | reverse complement strand
GCTCCGTTCCCCCGAATGGAAGTCAGACGGCCGCAGGCGGACCCAATGCCTCAACGATCGACCGGCAAAGCCGGATCGATCGTTGGTGGGGTGTCAGCGGAGCCTCTGCCCACACCCCGCCGAACACAGCGGGCTTCCGGACGCGCCACAGCACACATACGTGCGGACACGCTTCCGGAAGAACCGGCAGCACGGGCCGACGCACCCCCGCCGCCTCACAGCGGGCTTTCGGACGCGCCACAGCACACATGCGTGCGGACAGGCTTCCGGGCGCGTGTCCGGCGGGGGGTTCGCGGCCGGCGGGGTGGGCGGTAGCGTCCTGCGTCCATGACCCCCGAGTGCCGCGCCGCCCTGCAGGAACTGTCGGATCGTACGGCTCACGACGAGCATGTCGCGTCCATCTCGTGGGGGGTGATCGCCGGCGGTGCGCTCGCCGAGCACGGCCACACCGGCGTGCTGGGCGGCGGTGGCGACGGCCTGCCCGCCGACGAAGTGGCCGTGTACCGCATCGCTTCGATGACCAAGAGCTTCACGGCGGCGGCGGTGCTGGCGCTGCGCGACGAGGGCGTCTGGCAGCTCGACGATCCGGTGGCCCGGCACGCGCCCGAGCTGGCCACGGTCGCCGGTCCCGCCGGCGCTCCCCCGCTCACCCTGCGCCACCTGCTGTCGATGACCGCCGGGATGGCCACCGACGACGCGTGGGCCGACCGCCATCTCGACATCGCGCCTGAGGAGATCGACCGCATCTATGCCGCCGGCCCGACGTTCGCCCACATGCCGAACACCGCCTACGAGTACAGCAACCTCGGCTACGGGATGATCGGGCGTGCCGTGCAGCGAGCCACGGGGACACGTGTGCAGCAGCACATCACCGAGCGTTTCCTGCACCCGCTGGGCATGCACGACACCACGTGGGTGCGGCCCGAGCACGACCATTGGGCACGGCCGCACCGCTGGCGCGACGGCGAGCTGATCCGCGACTGGCCCACGCCGCTGGGCGACGGCGAGATCGCGCCGATGGGCGGGTTGTGGACCACCGTCGCCGACCTGGCCCACTGGGTGGTGTGGCTGGACTCGGCCAACAGCACCCCCGATCAGCCCGGTGCCATCGGCCTCTCCGCCGCCAGCCGGCGCGAGATGCAGCGGATCCACACCTACATCGGGCTCACCGCGCTCGCCGGCCGCACGTGCCCCGCCGGTTACGGCTTCGGCCTCAACCTGCGCGACGACCCGGCACTCGGCACGGTGGTGTCGCACTCGGGCGGGCTGCCCGGCTATGGCAGCAACATGCGCTGGATCGCCGGCCGCGGCGTCGGTGCGATCGCGCTCGGCAACAGCACCTACGCGCCGATGAGCACGATGACCATGCAGATGCTCGACGTGCTGCACGAGCACGGAGTGGTGCCGCCAGCCGCCGCACCGGAGGCCCCACGATGGGCCGCCGCTGCCCACCGCCTGGTGGCGCTGCTGAACGGCTGGACCGACGCGGACGCGCAGGAGTTGTTCGACGTGAACGTCGCGCTCGACGAACCGCTCGACCGCCGGCGCGCCGAGGCACAGCGGCTGATCGAGCAGCACGGCCCGCTCACGGTCGTCGAGCTGCGGCCGTGGGCCGCCACCGGCGGCAACGTGCTCGTGCAGGGCAGCGGCCCCGCGTTCACGATCGGGGTCGAGCTGAGCCCGTTCCCCGGCGGCCCGGTGCAGTTCTACGAGATCGACGAACCGACGACCTGAGATCGCGAACCCTCCGGGTTGCGATACCCCTGGGGGTATCTGTACGGTACCCGCATGACCACCACGGACACGACCACCGACACGACCACGGGCGAGGCGACCACCGGCGAGGCGGCAGCCACGGAGCACTGGTTCGCCCGCCTCGGCCGCTTCTCGGCGCGCCGGCGCAAGCCGCTGATGATCGGCTGGCTGATCGTGGCGATCTCCGCCGCTCCACTCGCCATCACGGTGAGCAGCGCGCTGTCGGGCGCAGGTTGGGAGGCGCAGGGGTCGATCGCCCAATCCGTGCGCGACGAACTGCGCCGCGACTTCCCGCAGGTCGGCGCGGAAGCCGCCGTCGTCGTCGTGCAGCAGACCACACCGATCGTCGACGACCCCGCCGCCGTGGCGGCCATCGTGGCTGCGCTCGACGGTGCCGAGGGGGTGCAGGGCGTCGCTGATCCCACCACCATGCCCGCCGATGCGGGGCTCATCTCGCAGGACGGGCTGACCGCGATCGTGCCCGTCCAGCTCGTCGCCGGCGACGACGCCCAGCTGCCCGAGTCCGCCGGGCTGGTGATCGACCACGTCGCCGCGCTCGCACTGCCGGATGGCGCCCGCGCCGAGGTCACCGGCGAGTGGCCGGTGTGGAGCGACTTCAACAACTCGAACGAGGAGGCGCTGCACAAGGCCGAGCTGCTGTCGGGCCTGCCCACGCTGATCCTGCTGTTCGTCGCGTTCGGGTCGGCGATCGCGGCCGGGCTGCCGCTGATCCTGGCCGTGTCGGGCATCGCGGTCGGGTTTGCCGGGTTGCACCTGGCGACGTCGTTCACCCCGCTGTCGGTGTGGTCGATGAACTTCTCGATGATGATCGGCCTCGCCGTCGGCATCGACTACAGCCTGTTCATCGTCTCCCGCTACCGCGAAGAGCGGGTGGAGGGCAAGGACGCGATCAAGGCCATCGAGAACGCGATGTCCACCTCGGGCAAGGCCGTGTTCCTCTCCGCCCTCACGGTGGTGCTGTCCCTCTCGGCCGTCTTCCTCGTCCCGGTGATGGTCTTCCAGACGATGGCACTGGGGATGATCTTCTCGGTCGTCGCGGTCGCGGCGGCATCGCTCACGCTGCTGCCAGCCATCCTCGTCGCCCTCGGCGACCGTGTGCTCGTGGCCAGCGCCGCCGACGATCCGGACCGCGCCGCGGAAGGCCGCTGGACACGCTGGACGGCACGAGCGATGCGCCGACCCGGGATCACGCTCGCGATCGGGCTCGGCCTCCTCGCCGCGCTCGCCGCCCCCGCGCTCGGCATGCGGCTGGGCATGCCCGGTGCCCGCGTCGTCGACGAAGGGCGTTCCAGCCGCGACGGGTACGAGATGCTCGTGGCCTCGTTCGGGCCTGGCGCCGCCGGCCCGCTGTTCGTCACGGTGGATGCCACGCAGGCGGACGTGGTGGTCGCGACGGCGCAGGCCGACGCCGGCGTCGCCGACGCCCGTATCGTCGCCGAGCCCTCCCCGTCCAGCGGCCGCACCGTCGTGCGCATCACCCCGACTACCGCGGTCGACGAGGCAGCAACCTCCGACCTCATCGGCCGGCTGCGCAGCTCCATCGGCGACGCGGCCGGCAGCGCACAGGTCGGCGGCCCGGCGGCGCAGAACTACGACCTCACCGAGGTGCTCACCGGCCGAGCGCCGCTCGCCATCGCGGTCATCACGCTGGTCGCGTTCGTCCTGCTGCTGGTGGTGTTCCGCAGCCTGGCGCTGGCGATCTCCTCGATCCTGCTCAACTTCATCAGCGTCGGCGCCGCCTTCGGGTTCGCCACACTCGTGTTCCAGCACGGCTGGGGAGCAAGCCTGATCGGCATCCACCCGCAGGGCTTCGTCGATGCGTGGGCACCGTTGTTCTTCTTCGCCCTGCTCTTCGGCCTGTCGATGGACTACCAGCTGTTCCTGCTGGCCGCCATCCGCGAACGGTACGAAGCCACCGGCGACACCCAACTGGCGATCCGCGACGGCATCGCCCGCACCGGCCGACCGATCACCAACGCAGCGCTGATCATGATCGTGGTGTTCATCGCCTTCGGCGTCACCGGGCCCATCCCACCCACGGAGCTGGGCATCACCTTGGCGCTCGCCGTGTTGCTCGACGCCACCGTCGTGCGCATGATGTTGGTGCCATCGTTGATGAAGCTGCTCGGCGAGCGCAACTGGTGGATCCCCGCCTGGCTCGACAAGCGCCTGCCCCACGTGCACTTCTCGCACTGAACGACCCGAACGACCCGAACGACCCGAACCACGAAAGCAGGAGGTCAGCCATGACCGATCACAGTTACGGCAAAGCAGTGCTCGACGAGCTGCGCCCGCTGCACCGCGAGCTGCGCCACGCGATCCCCGATGTGTACAAGGGCTTCGGCGAGTTCCATCACGCAGCGTTCGCCGCCGGCGCCCTCGACGTGAAG
>CAYZFZ010000202.1:0-263 GCA_964477795.1 uncultured Bifidobacterium sp. | reverse complement strand
CCTCCCACGCGGAAGGTGCGGCCAAGGCCGGGGCGACCCGCCAGGAAGCTGCCGAAGCAGTAGGCGTGGCGATGCTGATGAACGGTGGCCCAGGAACGATCTACGGCCCGCGGGCCTATGCCGCGTTCTGCGAGTTCTCGCCCGAGCCCACCGCCTGAGGCAGCAGCGCTCACAGCGTGAGCGCGATCCGTTCGCTGATCATCACTGCCGGCAGGTTGGTGTTGCCGCGCGGGATCTGCGGCATCAGGCACACGGCGGCCACG
>CAYZFZ010000201.1:0-6723 GCA_964477795.1 uncultured Bifidobacterium sp. | reverse complement strand
CGTACTGCCACAGGTGGCCCAGCGCCGTGACCGCGCGGTTCCCGCTGGCGTAGCAGAGGCGCCCGGTGGCCCGCACCGCGCGCGGGCCGGCGTTGTCGGGGTCGGCGACGGCCAGCTCCGTCGCGGTGAGGATCGGCTTGCCGTAGCGCAGCGACAGCTCGTGGGCCGCCTCGGCGAAGCGCTCGTCCTGACGCTCGTGGTAGGCGACGATCCGCTCGAGCCCGTTGCCGGGGTAGAACCTGCCCTCCTTCATCAGCCGGGCCTGGTTGCTCTGGATCCCCAGGCCGAGGTACACGATCGCGTGCACGTCGGGGTGGGCGGCGATCAGCTCCATCACCTCCGGGATGGTGTCGCGCACCTCGCCGCCGGCACAGTCGACCGGGTTGTTGCGGCTCCAGCGCGGCGGCAGCTTCGTGTCGATCTGCGCCCGCAGGTCGTCGGGCAGCGCCATCAGCTGCAGGCGACCGTCGCGGGCGATCGCGTCGCTGGTGACGACGCCCCACCCGCCGGCGGTGGTGAGCACGATCGTGTTGGGGCCCTTCGGCAGGGGCTGGGTGGCGAACGTGGCCGCGGCTTCGAACGCCTCCTCCACCGTGGCGGCGCGGGTGACGCCGGCCTGGCGGCAGGCGCCGTCGAACACCTTGTCGTCGGCGGCGAGGGCACCGGTGTGGCTGGCTGCGGCGCGGGCGCCGACGTCGCTGGCGCCGCCCTTCACCACCACCAGCGGCTTGCGGGCGGCCACGGAGGTGAAGCGCTCGAGCAGGCTGCGGCCGTCGACGATGCCTTCCACGTAGGCCAGCGACACCGCCGTCGCGTCGTCGTCGGCGTACCAGTCGAGGTAGTCGGCCGGGGTGACCGCTGCCGCGTTGCCCGCCGACACGGCACGGCTGATGCCCACGCCCGTCTGGCGGGCGTAGTTGAGGAAGCTGCTGATGAAGTTGCCGCTCTGGCTGGCGACCGCGATGCGCCCCGCCGGCGGGTAGGGCGCCACGATCTGCGCGCACAGGCTGGCCGGGGTGCTGACGACGCCCTGGCCGTTGGGGCCGGCGAGCAGGATGCCCAGCTCGTCGGCGAGGGCGACGAGCTCGGCTTCGGCGCGGCGGCCCACGTCGCCGGCTTCGCCGTACCCGGCCGACGTGAGGAACGCGGCCTTGATGCCCTTCGCCGCGCAGGCCCGCAACAGCGCCGGGTTGGCACCGGCGGGGGTGCAGACGAAGACGAGATCGATCGCGCCGTCGGGCAGGGCGGCGACGTCGGCGACGGTGCGGATGCCGAGGACCTCCTCGCCCTGCAGGTTCGTGCCGAACACGGCACCCGCGTACCCGCTGGCGAGGATGTTGTGCAGACTGACGAAGCCGAACTTGCCCGGGTGCGTGGAGGCACCGGCGACGAGCACTCCCCTGGGCTCGAACAGGGCACGGAAGTGGGCGTCGGAGGGACGCGGGCGATGGCCACCCGCGGCCGCCCCGCCGGGCTCGCCGATCTCCACGAGCGCGTCGACCGCGATCGGCGCCCCGTCGGCGCGCACGATCAGCGGGTTGACGTCGACGCTGGCCACGTCGGGCCGGGCCGCAGCGAGCGCCGACAACCCGAGCAGCACCTGCGCCAGCGCGCCGCGGTCGACGGCGGCCTCACCCCGGAACTCGCCGAGCAGGCGCTGCGTCGCGAGGCCGTCGATCATCTCCCCGGCGTCGGCGGCGGAGATCGGCACCGGGCGGAACACGACGTCGGCGACGGCCTCGGCGAGCACGCCGCCCACACCCAGCATCACGTTGGCGCCGAACTGCGGGTCGCGCACGACACCTGCGATCAGCTCGCGGTTGCCGCTGATCATCGGCGCCACCAGCAGCGACACCGGCCCGTCGGCCGCGGTTGCCTTGCCGAGCAGCTCCTGCGCCGCCGCGGTGACGGCACTGGCATCCGCGAGGCGCAGCTTCACCAGCCCGCGCTCGGTCTTGTGCGCGATCGCATCACCGCACAGCTTCACCACCACGGGGAAGCCGACAGCGCTCGCGGCGGCGGCTGCAGACGTGGCGTCGGCCACCTCCCGCTCGTCCGCGATCGGCACGCCGAACTCGCGCAAGAGCGCCTTCGAGGTGGCTTCCGAGAGGGTGGTACCGAGCGCAGTCATCACGGCCACGGTAGCCAACGCACGGCGTCCGCGACCGGACCGGCGGGCTGCGCCGTGGCAGGACGATCGCGTTGCACTCCGGAGGGTCCGCGCGGTCATACTTGCGCATCTCCGCGAAGTTGATCCCCCGTGGCCTGCAGCCTGAGCCCGCGCGTGCATGGCCGTGCATCGGGCGCGGTGAGATCGTGCTCGACATCGTGGAGACGGTCACCTCCACCTCCCGCGGTCGCGCCCAGCGGGCGCTCGTGCGGGGCCCGCTCGGTGGCGGCAAGTCGCGCTGCCTCGACGAGGTGGCTGATGCCGTCGTCGCCAGGGGCCGCACCATCCGGCGCATCTACGCATCGGCCGCTGTGGAGTCGATCCCGTTCGGCGCCGTCGCGCACATGCTGCCGGCAGGTGCCCGCGAGGCCGACGACCCGGTGTCGCTGATCGGCGCGCTGCGCGACGTGCTCGCACCGAGGGGCGCGGGGAAGCCGGTGCTCGTCATCGACGACCTACCGCTGCTCGACCTCACCACCGCCGGGGTGGTGGCGTCGCTGGCCAACTCCGACGAGATCCTGCTCGTCGCGTCAGCGCGCTCCGGCGAGGCGATCCCTGCGCCTCTCGTCGAGGTGTTCCTCGGCGAACGCTCCCTCGTCGTCGACCTGCCGGCGATGTCCGACGACGACATCTCCACCCTGCTGCAGCAAGTGCTCGGCGCGCCCGCCGACGGCGCGGTCGTCGTGTCGCTCCGCGAACGCAGCGACGGCAACCCGCTGTTCATCCGCGAGCTCGTGCGCGGCGCGTTCGACGCGGGCGCGCTGCACGAGGTGAACGGCATCTGGCGTCTCCACGGCGAGCTGCCGCGGTCGACCCGGCTGCGCGAGGTGGTCGAGAGCAGGTTGGAGATCATCGGGCCCGACGAGCGGCGGGCGATGGAGTTGCTCGCCCTGTGCGACTCGGTGGACATCGACGAGCTGGAGGGGCTCGTCGACCTGGAGGCGCTGGCGCAGCTGGAGGCCCGTGGCTTGCTCGCCACCGTGCACCGCGCCGGGCGGCTCATGGCCTCGCTCGCCCACCCGCTGCACGCCGAGGCGATCCGCGTGGGCGTGCCAGCGGTGCGCTGGCGGTTGCTGATGCGCCAGCATCTCGCCTGGCTCGACGAGCACCCGGATTCGGTGCACGGCGATGCACTGCAGCGGGCGATCTGGCGGCTCGACGCCGGGCTGCCCACCGACATCGAGCAGCTGCTGCACGGTGCTGCGCTGGCCGCCGCCGCGCTGGACTCGCGCAGCGTGCTGCGCCTGGCCCTCCCGGCCTTCGAGATGCAGCCGAACGCGGCGACCGGGGCACTCGTCGTCGACGCCCAGTTCCAGACGGGCGCGTGGGCCGACGCCTACGTCATCCTCGATCGGGCCGGGCAGCTGGATCCGACGCCCAGCGTGCGCATCGACCTCGCCCTCACCCGCTCCACGATCCAGCTGTGGGGACTGGGCGACGAAGCAGGGGCGCTGAAGGTGCTGGAAGATCTTCTCCACGATCCCGAGATGTCGCAGGACGACCTGATCCGCATCAGGGCCGGTTACGCATCGGTGCTGGTCAACGCCGGCCGCCCGGGCCAGGCGCGCGAGATCCTCGGACCCGTCAACCAGAGCAGCGAGATGCGGGCCCGTCTCGGCGCCGCGGTGGCCGACTCGAACTCGCTGGCGATGGCGGGCCGGTGCGATGCCGCGCTCCGCGCCATCGACGAGGCGCTCACCCAGCGGCCGGGGCACAACCTGGTGGCCATCGCCGACGTCGACACCCACATGGTGTCCAAGGCGTTCGCCCACCTCGAGGCCGGTCGCCTCGGGGAGGCGCTGCAGCTGGCCACGGACGGCTACGAGCTGGGCGTCACGAACGGGCGGCCGCTCACCCAGTACTGGTTCACACTGCTCATCGCCCGTGTGCACCTCCTGCGCGGCGAGGTGGCCACGGCGCTGCGCCAGTTCCTCAGCGCCCGCGCCCTCGGCGTCGATGCCGGCCTGCAGGGCCCCACCCGCACCGCGCTCGTCGGCGCGGTCGTCAGTCACGCCCTGCTCGGCGACGCGGCCGCGGCCACCGCGCTGCTGGAGCAGCTGCACGCCCTCCCCGCCTTCGGCTTCATGGCACCCGAGCTCGGGTTGGCTGACGGCTGGTGCTCCGTCGCTCGCGGCGATCTGGTCAGCGCTCGCGCCGCGCTGCAGGCCTACGCGGCGGAGGCCGAGGCGACGGGGCACGTCACGAGCGCGGTGTGGCTGCTGCACGACGCGGCCCGCCTCGGCTGCGCCGACGACGTCGCCGGCCGGATCTCCTTGCTCGCTGCCGGCACCGACTCGCAGCTCGCCGTGGTTCGTGCGGCACACGTGCGGGCGATGGTGACCGGCGACCTCCACGAGATGATCGCTGTCGCCGACGGCTTCGCCACGATGGGCGCGAACCTGCTCGCAGCGGAGGCGCTGGTGGCGGCGAGCGCCCTTGCCCGCGGCGCGGGCGACGTGCGCCTGCTGCGCTCGCTCAGCGCGCGGGCGGCGCACCACCTCGGCCTCTGTGAGGGCGCGGCGACGCCGGGCCTGATCGGCGACGGCGGGTTCGTCGAGCCGCTCACCGAGCGCGAGCGGGAGATCGCGTTCCTCGCCGCGAACGGCATGAAGAGCCGCGAGATCGCCGAGCAGCTGTACGTGTCGCTGCGCACCGTCAGCAACCACCTGCAGCACGTGTACGACAAGCTCGGCGTGCGCAGCCGCGAGGAGCTGCGGGCCGCGCTGGCCCCCGGCGAGCCCTGACGCCGGCGAGCCCTGACGTGCGCGAGCCCTGACGCCGGCGCGGCTCAGGTGCGCGGCGCGCTCACGTTGTACGTGAGCAGGCTGCGGGCGATCAGCTTGCCGCTGTCGGCGCCGATCAACTCGGCTTCGCAGAACACCGTCGTGCGGCCGCGGCGCACCACCCAACCCTCGGCGATGCCGTCCTGCTGCACGAGCGCGGACAGGTACTGCACGTGCATGTCCACCGTGCTGTATCGGTGCTCCGCGGAGTAGTGCGAGCCCACGGCGGGCACCACCACGCTGTCGAGGACGGTCGCGATCGCGCCACCGTGCACCACCCCGGCGGGCTGCTCCAGCTCCGCGCGGAACGGCAGCCGCATGCGGCAATAGTCGTTGCGCACCTCCTCCACCACGAGGCCGACGAGCATCGGGAAGTAGGTGCGGTCCCAGTTGGCGAACTTCGACCAGCGGGCCTGCGCCTCCGCGGCGAGCGGGGCGAACTGATCCGCGCGGCTCATGCGGAGGCGAGGTGGGCGTGCAGCAGCTCGGCGATCTGGGGCGCGCATTCGGTGATCATCAGGTGGCCGGCGGGCAGCACCTCCAGTCGCGAGCCGGAGATGGCCTCGGCGAGCGCCCGCGAGTGCGACACGTCGACCCAGCGGTCCTCGGCGCCACCGATGATCAGCGTCGGCGCCGTGATCGCCGTCACCAGGTCGCCGATGTCGACGACGAGGTCGAGGTCGAGGTGGGCAGCGGACCCTTCGGCGATGCTGGGCACGCCCATGTCGACGGCCATCTGCAGGATCGGCTCCATCATCTCGTGCGCCGCGGCAGTGAGCCCGTCGGCGAGGGCGTAGCGCATGAACAGCTCCTTGTCCGTCGCGATCAGCCGCTTCCACAGGTCGAACGTGCAACGCTGGCGGGCGTCGGTGCGGCTCCAGCCGGCGATCAGCGTTGCGCTGCGCACCGCCTCCGGGTGGGTGCCGGCGACACCGGCGGCGACGACCGCACCGAGCGAGAACCCGGCCACGTGGTAGCGCTCGTGGCCGAGGTGCTGCATCACGGCGTGCGCCTGCGCCGCCAGCCCAGCCACGGTGAGTGGCTCGCTGGGCATCGCCGATTCGCCCGAACCGGGGAACTCCACCATCACGTGCGTGTAGGCGGCACCCTCCGGCAGCGCGCCGCGCACCGCGTCGAACGCGGTGCGGTTCATGGTGGTGCCGTGCAGCAGCAGGAGGGGCGCTCCCTCGCCTTCCACTGCGTATCCGATGAGCTGTCCGTCGACGTCGAGCGTTGCCATGCGGCGAAGGTAGCCGCCGGGGTGCCGCCGCTACGACGTGGCCGTCAGGGCTTCAGCGCGGCGACGAAGAACTCGGTGATGTGCGCCCGCCGGCGCGCCATCTGCTCCGCCGAGAGGGCATCGGCGTCGAGCAGGCCGCCGAGGAACGGTGCGTCGCTGAAGTAGCTGAGCAGGGCGCCGTAGCCCGTGATGAGCAGGTGCTGCGGATCCTGGCGGCGGAACACGCCGGCGTCCATCTCGCGCTCGAAGAACGCGACCGCGCGGTCGAACATGGGGCGCAGCACGGCGGCGAGATCGATGCCGAGGTGGGCGCCGCTGTCGAGCGCCTCGCGCCGCATCAGGCGCACATAGTCGGGGTTGTCGGCGAACAGGTCGAAGCCGGCCTCGATGACGAGCTCCATCTTGCGCTGGCCGGTCTCGGGGTCGCCGATCGCCGAGGCGAGACGGTCGAACCAGTCGCCGAGGAGCTGCTCGAGCACCTCCTCGTCCAGCGCTTCCTTCGAGGCGGAGTGGTGCAGCAGGCTGGGCCG
>CAYZFZ010000200.1:0-6725 GCA_964477795.1 uncultured Bifidobacterium sp. | reverse complement strand
GGAGCCGCCGGCGTCGTGCCGTGGGCGTGGTGGGCAGGTGCGGCGTTCGTGCTGGCCGGAATGGGAGTCGGGGTGGCCAACACGATCCTGCCGACCCGCTTCCAAGACATCGTCGAGCCATCGATGCAGGGTCGAGTCTTCTCGGTCGTTGGGGCGCTCGGGATGGCAGGCCGGCCGATCGGTCTGCTGATGGCGGCGCCGCTGCTCGCGATCGCTGGTGTGCGGTGGGGTCTGCTGGTGGTGGGAGTGGCGCTCATCGCAGTGGCGATCGCCGGGCGGCAGGGGCTGGACGGTCGCGGTACCGCCGGGAGCGAACCGGTCGTCGGCGAGCGAGTGGCCGCGTGATCGCGGTCGCCCAATTCGGAGGTGCCGCCGCAGAATCCGCCGATACACTCAGCCGCCTACTTCTTTCGGAGAATGCCATGAAGACCGAGATCCACCCCAAGTACACCGATGTCACCGTGCGCTGCTCGTGCGGCAACACGTTCACGACGCGCTCCACGCGTGGCACCGACCTGACACTCGAGCTCTGCAACGAGTGCCACCCCTTCTTCACCGGCAAGCAGAAGCTGGTCGACACCGGCGGCCGCGTCGAGCGCTTCAACAAGCGCTACGGCGAGCGCAAGGGCAAGTGACGCCACGGCGCCCCGGCGCCGGCGCATCCCTGTACCACCATCTCGCACACCGCCCGGCCGTCATGGCCGGGCGGTGGCCGTTTTGACGAGATGCAGAGGGTTGCCCTGGCGAAGTGTTACAGTCCCGACGGGCTGTGGTGCTTCAGTTGCACTGCGCGGTGGGCGATAACCAAACGAACCGTTCGACCTCACACCGGTCGAACCTTCACGAGGAGTCGTCTGCGTGGATTCTGTGCAACTCGCCCACCTGCTGCGCCGCACCGAGTTCATCGCCCGCCCGGCACGGATGACGGAGCTGGGCCAGGCCTCGGTGACCCGCGCGAACGCGGTGGACAACATCCTCGACGTCACGACACCGGTGGCGCTGCCGGCCTACCTCGATCACGACATCGAGGGTGAGGGCTACGAGCAGTACGTCTACGCGATCAAGTGGTGGTTCGACCGCATGGTCGACTCGCCCAAACCGATGCAGGAGCGGATGGCGTTCTTCTGGCACGGGCACTTCTGCAGCAGCTGGGACAAGGTGAGCAACACGACCGCGATGATGCAGCAGAACAAGCTGTTCCGCGACTCCGCGCTCGGCAACTTCCGCACGATGACGCACGCGATGGCCATCCAGCCGGCGATGCTCTACTACCTCGACAACCTCGACAACGTGAAGAGCTCGCCCAACCAGAACTTCGCCCGTGAGCTGATGGAGCTGTTCACGCTCGGTGTCGTCGACCAGAACGGCGCACCGAACTACACGGAGAACGACGTCACCGCCGCCGCCAAGGCCTGGACCGGCCACGGCATCGACTGGGACACCTACACGTACAAGTTCTGGCCCGGCGAGCACGACACCGGGAACAAGACGTTCATGGGCGTCACCAAGAACTGGGACGGCCCGGACATCATCAACCACATCACGGGCAACCCGGCGGTTCCGGGCAGCAGCACGGCGAAGAAGATGGTGGCGTGCAAGTTCCTCACCAGGAAGCTGTGGGAGTACCTCGCCTACCAGAACCCGGCGCAATCGCTGGTCGACCAGTTGGCGCAGGTGCTCTACGACAACGACTTCGAGATCAAGCCGTGGGTGCGGGCACTGCTGCTGCGCGACGAGTTCTACTCGCAGGCGGCGACGCAGGGTCTGGTGCGCAGCCCGGTCGACTTCGTCGCCAACGTCTTCTTCTGGTCGGGCTACCGCGGGGCTGATCTCAACCCGCAGTGGTACGTGAACAACATGGGGCAGCTGCCGTTCGTGCCGCCCAACGTCGCCGGCTGGAAGACGAACGGCTACTGGATCAACACCAGCCTGTTCGGCTCGCGGGCGGAGTTCGCCCAGGACACCGCGTACCACCTGCGCAACCCCAACTACAACGGCGGCGCACCCGACCCACACAACGTGAGCAAGAACTCCAACGGCACGAAACGCACCCCCGCCGAGGCGGTCGCCGCCGTGGCGGCCCTGTTCGGCTTCACCGTTGCCGATCTCAGCGCGACGAGCTACAACGCGCTGCTCAGCTACGCAACCGCGCAGCGCGCCGCCGAGTCGTACGTGAACTGGTGGGAGCCCACGAACCTGCTGACGATGATCATGACGATCCCCGAGTTCCACACGGCCTGAAGGACGGCGACCAATGATCGACCCCGACATCTCCAGCGCCGACGCACTCCGCCTGCTGAGCGTGCCAGACGACCCCGACCACACCCCGGCCGGCATGGACCGGCGCCGCTTCCTGCAGATGATGGGCTGGGGCATCGGCGCCGGGCTTGCCTTCGGTGGGCTCGGCGAGACCGTCGGCAGCGGCCTGCTGCCCGGCCGGCTGCGCGACGCCTACGCCGGCGCGCCGATCGGCGACCACGACGGCATCCTCGTGCTGATCGGCCAGTTCGGCGGCAGCGACGGCCTCAACATCGTCGTCCCCCACGGCAACGGCCAGTACTACACCCAGCACGGCAGCATCGCGATCCCGCAGAACCAGGTGCTGCAGATCAACTCGCAGGTGGGGCTGAACCCGAACCTGCCGTACCTGAAGGCGTTGTACGACGCCGGCGAGGTGGCGATCATGCAGGGCGTCGGCTACCCGAACCCCGACCTCAGCCACTTCAGCTCGATGGCCTACTGGATGTACGGCAGGGCCGGCAATGGCACCCCCAACACGGGCTGGGTGGGCCGTTGGCTGGACGGCCTGGCCGGCGACGACCCCTTCCGGGCGACGACGATCGGCCAGGACCTGCCGCTGCACCTCCTCGGCGCCGTCAAGCGCGGCATCGCCATCCCGCAGTGGGGTGTCGGCTTCGGCGGCGACCCGGCCAGCGACCTGCACGCCCAGCGGATGTACACCGCGGTGCGCTCGCTGGCCACCCCGGCGGGGCGCGGGCCATGGCACGACTCCATCGGCCAGATCCTAAAGGGCGTCATCGACGTGGGCCAGCAGGTCGCCCCGATCTTCGCCACCGACCTGCCGGAGAACGACCTGGAGAAGAAGCTCACGGTCATCGCCCGGCTGATCAACGCCGACATCGGCATCAGGGTGCTCGACACCGGCCACGACGGGTTCGACAACCACTCCAGCGAGCCGCAAGGCCTGTCCGAACTGCTCACCGACTTCGACCACGCGCTGCAGGCGTTCTTCAACGTCCTCGACCCGAAGTTCCGCTCGCGCGTCACGATCATGACCTACAGCGAGTTCGGGCGCACGAGCTACAGCAACGACTCCAGCGGCACCGACCACGGCACCGCCAACAACCACTTCATCATCGGCCCGTCCGTGCGCGGTGGACTCTACGGCCAGCAGCCCAGCCTCGCCGGCCTCGACCGCTGGGATCGGATGGGCTTCGGCATCGACTTCCGCTCGCTCTACGCGACCGTGCTCGACCGCTGGCTGGGCGGTGGCGCGAGCACCGTGCTCGGCGCCAGCTACGAGCAGTTCGACGTGTTCCGGTCGCCCCCCGGTGGAGAAGTGGCGGCGCCCCCGGGGCCGACGATCGGTGGGTCCACCGGCTTCGTGCCGCTGAGCCCCGTTCGCATCCTCGACACCCGCGGGCCCCTCGGCGGGCACCAGGCCGCGTTCGGCGCCAACGAGAGCTGGAGCCTCCCCGTGCGCGGCATCGCCGGTGTGCCCGACGACGCTGCCGCCGTCGTCGTCAACCTCACCGGCGCCGGCGCGAGCACGGCCACCTATCTCACCGCCTGGAAGTCGGGAGAGGCGATGCCCGGCACATCCAACGTGAACGTGGTGGCCAACGACGCAGTGCCCAACCTGGCGGTCATCGGCGTGGGGGCCAACGGTGCGATCAGCCTGTTCAACAGCACGGGCTCCACGCATGTGCTCGCCGATCTCGTCGGCTACTTCCGCGAGGGCACCACCGACACGACCGCGCTCACCTCGCTGGTGCCCAGCCGCCTCCTCGACACACGCGACGGCACGGGTGGGAAGCTGGGTGCGTTCGATGCGGCCACCGAGTTCGACCTGCAGATCACCGGGCGCGGTGGGGTGCCGGGCGCGTGTGCCGCGGCGGTGCTGAACGTCACGCTCGTCGGCGCGACCGACGACACGTTCCTGACGGTCTGGCCCAACGGAGAAGGCATGCCGACGACGTCGTCGGTGAACGCCCGTGCAGGCCAGACGACGGCGAACCTCGTCATCGCCAAGCTCGGGGCGGACGGCAAGCTACGCATCCGCAACGATCGCGGCGCGGCACACGTGCTGGTCGACGTGGCCGGCTACTTCACCGCCGGTAGCGGCGGGCGCTACCGCCCCGTGTCGCCCACGCGCATCGTCGACACGCGGTCCGGCATCGGTGCCGACAAGGCTCGCGTCGGAAGCGCACCCCTGGGCGTGCAGATCTCCGGCGCCAACGGCCTGCCGGCGAGCGGCATCGCCGCCGTCCAGATCAACCTCACGGCTGTCGCCCCGTCCGAGAACACCTACCTCACGGTGTACCCCAGCGGTGCCTCGCTGCCGAACGCGTCGAACCTCAACGTCGCCGGTGGCGGTGTGCGGGCCAACAGCGTCGTGGCCCGCGTGGGCCCCGACGGCCGCATCATGGTGGCCTGCGGTCAGGGCAACACCGACGTGCTGGTCGACGTCGTCGGCTTCTTCACCGCGTAGGCCGCCCCACCCGCCGCACGTATCGTGAGCGCGATGAACGAGTCGCCGCGCCGCTCCCAGCTCAACGTGCTCAAGCTGCGGGCGCTCGTGCGCGACCACCTCGGCGCGCCCGACGGTGGCGAGGCCGGCGAGTTCGGCGCAGGCGCCGCCCTGCTGCGCGACGGGGAGGCCTGGGTGCTGCTCGACGAGCAACCCGAGCGCGGCCTGGGTGCAGCGCTCGCGTGGGCGCTGCGGCGCGACGCCGTCGCAGTGCACGTGCTGGCCGATCGTGCGACCGGCCTGCTCGCCCGGCGGGCGGCCGGCTTCCGCTACCCGATCAGCGTGTGGCACGTGGACGGGCGCACCCTGCTGCCCGCAGTGCCCGAGCCGTTGCCTCAGCCAGCGGAGCCGCTGGCTGCACACATGGAGATGGCCGCGACGATCACCGCCGGCGGCGCGCTGCCGGTGGTGGAGCACGGCGTGCTGGCCGGCGAGGTGGAGGGGCTGGAGGTCTGCCGGGTCGTCACCGACGACGCCACCCAGTCGGTGCGCCTCGAGGTCGGCGTCGGCGCCCACGATCGCGAGGCCTTCCAGATGCTGCACGGCGATCGCCCGACGGCGGAGGCGCTGGCCGATGTGGTCCGCTCCGTGGCCACGCATCGGCTGCCGGGCGCGCCGCGGCACCCGCTGAACCTGCTGGCGCAGGAGCGTGCCCTGCGGGCGCGTGTGGTCGCCGACCCGTCGATGATCGGTGCGACATCGGCCACGCCCGTGGCGCCGCCGGTCGCGCGTGTGAACGTCAAGGACGCGGTGCCCTGCGTCGCCACCGCGGTGGTCGACGGTCGCTCCGCGGCGGTGGTCTGCTCCAGCGGTGTCGACCTCGACGTGATCCCCTTCGCCGTCGACGCCTGCGCCGCGCTGGGCTGCTCCGAGGGCCTCGTCGTGCTGCCGGCGCGCGACGCGCTCGACATCCAGCGCCGGCTCGCCATGCTGGCGATCCCGGCACTCACCGTCGTCAGCGTCGCCTGACGCCGTAGCCTGCAACACCGGTGTTCGATCGACTGAAGTCCGTGGAAGACGAGTTCGTCTCGCTGGAGGCGAGCCTGTCCGACCCCGACATCGTCAACGATCGGGCCCGCATGCGCGACGTCACCCGCCGCTACAAAGACCTCACGCCGGTGGTCGACTGCGTGCGCCGCTACCGGGCGCTCACGGCCGACGCCCAGGCCGCGCGCGAGCTGCTGGCCATGGCCTCCGAGGACGAGCGCGCGCCGCTGAAGGACGAGCTCGCGTCCACCGAGTCGCAGATGGAGGCGCTGGAAGACGAGCTGCGCGTGCTGATGCTGCCCAAGGATCCCAACGACGGCCGCGCCGTCATCATGGAGATCCGCGGGGCCGAGGGTGGCGAGGAGGCGAACCTGTTCGCCCGCGACCTGTACGACATGTACCGCGCCTTCGCCGCGGCCAAGGGCTGGACCGTGGAGGTGCTGAACCACGACGACAGCGACCTCGGCGGCATCAACCAGGTGACGATGCTGATCAACGGCGACACCGCCTGGAGCCGGCTGAAGTTCGAGGGTGGCACGCACCGTGTGCAGCGGGTGCCGGTGACGGAGAGCCAGGGCCGCATCCACACGTCGTCGGCAACCGTGCTGGTGCTGCCCGAGGCGGAGGACGTCGAGGTGCAGATCGACGACAAGGATCTCGAGGTCGACGTGTACCGCAGCAGCGGTGCCGGCGGCCAGAGCGTCAACACCACCGACTCCGCGGTGCGCATCACGCACAAGCCCACCGGTGTGGTGGTGACGATGCAGGACGAGCGCAGCCAGATCCAGAACAGGGCGCGGGCCATGGTGGTGCTGCGGGCCCGCCTGCTGCAGCTGGCCCAGGACGAGCAGGCCGCGGCTGCGTCCGCGGAACGCCGGTCGCAGGTGGGTGGGGGAGGTCGCGGCGAGAAGATCCGCACCTACAACTTCAAGGAGAACCGCCTCACCGACCACCGCATCGGGTTCAC
>CAYZFZ010000199.1:0-6775 GCA_964477795.1 uncultured Bifidobacterium sp. | reverse complement strand
AGATCATGCTCGCCGGCACCCTGCAGGGCGTCATCAGCCAGCGCCTGCTGCCCGGCGAAGGTGGCGGCCGAGTGGCCGCCTACGAGGTGCTGATGGCGAACGAAGCCGTGAAGAACCTGCTGCGTGAAGGAAAGACCCGCCAGCTGCGCAACACCATGATCAGCAGCCAGCAGGAGGGCATGCAGACGATGGAGATGGATCTCGCCCGGCTCGTGTCGAGCGGCATGGTCAGCTTCGACGTCGCGGCCGAGGTCAGCCAATACCCGAAGGAGATCCTCGCGCAGGCTGCCACCTACCGTTCGCAGCTGCAGGCGCAGGCCACGCTGGAGGCCGGCCAGGCGGCCACCACCGGGTCCGGCACCTACATCAACGCCTGAAGGGCTGGTCCGCACCATGGCCGCATCCAAGCTGCCCTACAAGATGCTCTCCGGCATCGTGCCGTGCCCCGGTGGCTGGCTGATCGTTCCCGCCCGGCTGGCCGGTGTCACCGTCGTGGCCGAGGACCCGATGGTGGTGAAGACGCTGCTCGACGTGATCGAGTTCAAGCCCCGCTTCGACGCCGCCGCGATCTTCGCACCGTTGGGTTTGGCCGACCAGCCCAGTGGCCCGTACCGCGACTGCGATGCGGAGGCGATGGACTTCATCGGCTGGCCGCGCCGCCTGGCGGTGCACCACACCCCGTCGCGCGCGGCGCTGCATGCGCCGACACGTGAAGCTGCGCTCGAGCTCGAACCCTGGCTCACCCGCGACGACTTCCGCCGCTTCAAGTGGCTCCGCGAAGCCGAACGCGAGTTCCAGCCGTTCCACCAGCGCATGTTCTTCGCTGCGCACCCGGATCTCACGTTCGCGCAGCTGAACAACGACCAGCCGCTGCTCTCCTCCCCATATCAGCAAGACGGTGTGATCGAGCGCATGGCGCTCATCCGCGAGAAGCTGCCAGGTGTGGAGGACACGGTGACGCGCACACCGCCCGCCGGCGCCGCCCAGGTGCACCTGCTGCAGGCGACCGGCCTGCTGTGGACGGCGCGCCGTGCAGCGGGTAGGGCGATGAACCGCCTGCCCGCCGACCCGAAGTGGGACTCGTCGGGCCTGCGCATGGAACTCGTGCGCTGACCCGGCATCGATCGAGCGTCGCCCTAGGGCGATGCACTCAACCGTCGGCGACCGAGATCTCCCAGGCGTTGACCACATAGTCGCCGTAGTCGTTGATCTGCACGATCGCAGTGGACACGACCTGCGGTGGCCCGATGGAGCTCGCCGTCTTGGAGACCAGCTTGAACGTCATCTGCACGACGCGGTTGACGATGCCCGCCTGAATCGTCTCGGGCAGGTCGACCGTTTGGGTGAAGTTGTGGGCGAGCACACCGCCGACGAGCTGGATGTCCTTGCCCGCTGACATGCCGGGCGCCACCGAGATGTTGATGTCGCCTTGTGGCACAGCGACGTAGCCGGGGATCCACAGCGTGGCGGGGTTGGCACCGGTCAGGCTGACGTCGATGATCGGCAAGTACGGTGTCGCAAGAGCGTCGGGGTGCAGCGTGGAGGGCAGGTAGCCGCCGTCCATTGCATTGTTCATCGGGCCGGTGACGTCGAGCACCGAGAACGGCACGTACACGTTGCCCGGCACGCTGAGGTCGATCGCGCTGACGCCGCCGTTGACACCGTTGACGCTGAGGATCGACACGCTGCGCGAGGCGAGCGAGGCGATGTCGGTGTCGTTGACGAGCCGCGAGTTGAACTGCATCCGGGGCCCGCTGCCGGGGGTGCTGTCGGTGAACACCAAGCGGCCTTCGCCACCGAAGATCCAGGTGGCGCCGTAGCCGGTGATGTTGTGCGGCGACGGTGCTCCTTGGGCGTTGAACGCGCCGTCCTGGTCCGTCGTGCAGCCTTCGATCGCCCCGCCACCGACCACCACGTCGGCGCTACCGGACACGGTGATCGTGTCGTCGAAGTAGTAGATGCCCGAGGTGAAGTACACCGGGGTGTTGCCGTCGAGCGTGATCGGGTCGTTGTAGGTGCCCGGGAAGAAGACGCGGCAGTCACCGGCCCAGCTGGGCATCAGGTAGCCGGCCGGCGACGGGTGGGTGAGCGCGTGGGCGGGCAGCTTGGGCAGCAGGATCTTGCCGCCCTCGCTCGTCGGGGACGTGTGCCCGGTCCAGGCCACCTCGTTGGTGTCGGCCGACGAGTCGTAGGGCGTTCCAACGGTGAACGGCGGCGCCGTCGACCCGAACTGCGTCGTCGTCATCGCCACACGCAGGTCGCTCTCCAGCGTCTCCTGCGACGCCTTGATGTTCGTGCAGGTGGTCTGCACCGGGATCTCGAGCGGCGGCGTGGCCAGCGTCTTGGGCGTGTGGATGTCGTAGGGGTCGGAGCACTTCGAGTACAGGTGCGACGGGTTCTCCATCACGATGCGGAAGCCGGCCTTCACGGCCTCCGCACGAGCGACCTTGTCCTTCTGCGCCGTGCCTGAGCGGGTGACCGACATCGCGTAGTCCATCATCGGCATGATCAGCATCGCGCCGATGATGATGAACGCCATTGCGATGACAAGTGCTGAACCCTCGTCGCGCGCCGTTGCCGGGCGCTCGGGACGCGGTCGCCGGCTCACTTCAGCCTCACCGTCTGCACGCACGAGATCGCCTGGTTCGGCGAGACGGTCAGGGTGATCTTCGACCAGGTCGAGCTCGGCATCGCCGTCTTCACGACCGGGTAGTTGCTGCCGGCGGACTTGCACGTCCAATCCACCGGCTCATAGCGGGTGAGGTCGTTGAAGTTGAGCGGCGAGATGTCGGCCGTCACGCTGACGCCGCCGGCGAGGTCGAAGTCGAACGTGCCACTGCGGTAGATCGCGCTCGTGGTGGCGGTCGTCAGATCGACCGAGTTCAGATACGTGAACGGGTCGGGCGCGGAGACAAGTGCGCCGGTGCCGGTGACCACCTTCGTCTGCACCGTGACGGTGCCGCCGCACTCGGCGAGCGCCATCGCGTTCAGGGCGCCGGCGAACTGGTCCCAGTTGGGCAGCACGTAGAGGTCGGCATCTTTCGCGTTGGTGTACGGACCACCCTGCGGAACCGCGAGCACGTTGGCGCCCTCCGACACGATCTGGCCGAGGATTGCTGTGTTGGCGCGGTTGGTGCTGGTGGCCGACTCGTGGAAGTTGTACGGCTGGGTGTACACCTTCGTCGCCGTCCACCCGTCACTGCTGTCGGCAGTGGTGTTGCCTGCGTTGTAGAGCGCCTCGGTGGTTGTCTCCCACTGGCTGTACGGCGACGAGTACAGGTTGTTCGCCCGCCACCCGTCGAGTGCGTCGGGCGTGGTGTTGCCGGCGTTGTAGGCCGACTGCGAGGTGCTCGCCCAGAAGGTGTAGGGCGCGGTGTACGTGGTGGTCGCGGTCCAACCGTCGCTGTTGTCGGCGGTCGTGTTACTCGAGTTGTACGTCGCTTCGGTGGTGGCTTCCCAGCTGCTGTACGGCGACGAGTACAGGTTGTTCGCCCTCCAGCCGTCGGTGGCATCGGCTGTCGTGTTGCCCGCGTCGTACAGCGCCTGCGTGGTGGACTCCCACAGCGTGAAGGGGGCCGTGTACGTGTTGGTGGCCGTCCAGCCGTCGGTGTTGTCCGCCGTCGTGTTGCTCGCGTTGTAGAGCGCCTCGGTCGTGGCCTCCCAGCTGCTGAACGGCGAGGTGTAGACGTTGTTCACTCGCCAGCCGTCGCTCGCGTCGGCCGTCGTGTTGTTCGAGTTGTAGAGCGTCTGGGTGGTGCTCGCCCAGTAGGTGAACGGGCTCGTGTAGCTGGTGGTGGCCGTCCAGCCCGTCGCCAGCGTGGGCAGCGACGGGTTGTTGGCGGTGATGACAGCGTTGTCGGTCACCGTCTCGTAGCTGTCGTACGGCGCCGAGTAGTTCTTGACCGTCCGGAAGCCGTCGGTCTCGCCGGCGTCCACGTTGCTCTGGCTGTACAACGTCGCCGGATCCTTGCCGTTCACCGTGGTGATCGGGGTCCACGCGGTGGGCGTCCCGCTGATCACGACGCGGTAGTTGTCGCTCTCGGTGTTGTTGCTGTTGTTGCGGGCGTAACGGTTGGAGGTGCTGCCGGAGGTGGCGTCCCAGGGGACGTTGCTCCAGACGCCGCTGCTCTTGCGCTGGTAGGTCACCGAACCGGTGGTGGTGGTGGTCGCCCGCTGGTAGTCGAGGTGGTAGCCGCGCTGGAAGTTCGTCAGGCGGTAGCCGCGGTCCCACGTCTGGTGGTAGCCACGCTGGAAGTTGGTGAGGTGGTACCCGCGGTCGTACGTCTGGTGGTAGCCGCGCAGGAAGTTCTCCAGGTGGTAGCCACGGTCCCAGGTCTGGTGGTAGCCGCGCTGGAAGTTCTCGAAGTGGTAGCCGGCGCCCTGCGTTCTCCACGTCGAGGTGCCAGACGTGTCGCTGCCCACGAACACGCCGATGAACCTGTCGACGTCGGCGTAGTAGTCGCGAGCAATGCGCCATGCACGGTTCCAGCCCACCTGGCTGTAGCTGTTGCCGGTCGGGGTGGGCAGGCCAGCGTCGTCGTTGTCGGCCACCGCAGGGTACGTAGACGAGCTCGCCTGCAGCCGTGTGTAGCTGGGCATGCCGTCGGTGAAGAAGATCAGGGTGTCGGGCAGGGTCGACTGCACGGTGCCGTCGTTGTTCTTGAACACGCGGAACATCGCGTCTTCCCAGTTCGTCGCACCGTTCGATACCAGCGTCCCAACTTGCGTCTTGAGGTCGGCGACATCCGTTTCGACCAGCATGTCGTAGTACCGCGACCAACCGGGCAGAGCGCCGGCACCGAGCGTCGACGCCGTGCTGGCGAACTTGACGATCTCCAGCTTGATCGGCGTGCCGGCGAAGGAGTTGATGAACGCGGTGATGCCGGCCTTGACGCTGTTCATGTTCGTGCTGCCGATCGACCCGGAGGTGTCGACGATCATCGCGAAGTTGCCGCCGCAACGCGAATGAGTGGCACCGAAGCTGGGCGCCTGGGTGAAGTTGGAGGTGCTGAGGTCGGGCTTGCGGTCGGTGCCGCCGGCGCTGAGCGTCACGCTGTCCTGGCCACCACCGGCACCGGCGACGTCGCCGCCACCGTTGATGGTCACCGTGACGCGACGGCCGTTCTTCGTGTAGTAGGAGGGGTCGGCGGGCGCCGTGTCGTCAGGTGCATCGCTGGTGTCGAGCGGGTTGAGCGCCAGTCGCACGACGAACACCCACGTCGGCGAGGTGTTCGGTGGGTCCCACGTCTGCCCTGGCGGCGGCGGCGAGACGTCGTGGAGCACGACGACCTGGTCGCACGTGGGCGGGCCGCCGTTGATGGTGACGCACTTGACGCGGATGATCTGGAACTCGCCGTCGACCTCCACGTACCTGTACGAGACCGTGGTGCGCGTCGGCACGGTTTCGAAGTCGTTGGCGATCGAACCCGTCCACGACAGCATGAGCGCGTTGGAGCCGCCGACGTTGACGTTCGGGGGGCAGGCGGTGCCGCACGGTGAGGCAGTGGGCAGCGGGTCGACATCCTCCGCCGAGGCGAGGTCGCTGGGCAGCCAGATGCCCACGTTCTGCTCGGACCGCGAGTTGTTGAGGCGGCCACGGCTGTTGTCCTGCTGGCGCACCACCACGGTGGTGGCGGCGACGAGGGCGGTGAGCAGAGTGCCCATGAGCACCATCGAGATGAGCACCTCGGGCAGGGTCATCCCCTCGTCGAGGCGACGGTGGATCCGGAGGCGGCGGCGAGCGGGTTGGAGGCGTGTCGACATGGGTTCCTCTTCCTCAGATCTTGCTCTTGACCACTTGCATCGACCGGTGGACCTTGCCGTCAGGGCTGGACAGGCTGATCTTCACCATCTGGACGACGTCCTTGGCGAGTGCGTTGGGCGGGCACAGCCCTTCGGCCCAGGTACCTGCATCGCTGACCGTCGGGCCGGCGACGAAGTAGGAGAACTGAGTGGTCACCAGCGACGTGTCCCAATGCGGTACCGCCAACGCTGCTTCGACGGCGTCTCGGTAGTTCTTGACGGTGCAGGACTCGCCCGTCCGGTTGAGCTTGTCCGCGGCGTTCGCGAGCACCGTCTCCACCTTCGTAGCGTTGCGCGAGTACGACGAAGACCTGATCAGCGACATCGCGGCGATCAAGATCGGGATCATCGCCAGGGCCATGATGGTGACGGTGACGACCATCTCGACCAAGCTGAAGCCCGCGTCGCGACCCGGGCTGTGCACAGGTGCATCGCTCGTTTCGATTCGTTTCGGTTGCATCGCGCTCAGCCGCTCCTTCCTGGGTAGACGGTCCAACGGTCGTATCGACCATTCTCCCGGCGGACTTGAGTGGTGTCACTTCAAGAGTTCTTCAGTATTGGAAACGCAGAAAGCGGCCGGGCCCGAAGGCCCGGTCGCTCTCCGTTCACTTCAGAGTGTCCGTCGTCCTGATCGCTCAGGGGCAGGCCTCGGTGTCACCCAGGACGGCGGGGTCGGTCTCGGCCGAGACACCGATGCCATCGGCATCGATGTTGAAGGTCTTCGACTCAGCGCGGAGCAGTTCGTCGGTGACGAGCTGCGCCTCCAGGTCATCGCCTGTGGCGAAGGTGCCACCGTTGGCGTAGTAGGTCTCGATGGCAACTTCCAGGACCTTCTTGTCCGAGTCACACGCTGCTGTCTTGCCCTTGTCGGCGATGCCACGGACGGCGAACACCGTCACTGTGGCCAGGATGCCGAGAATGACGATGACGATGAGGAGCTCGACGAGGGTGAAGCCTCGTTCGCTCTTCTCCA
>CAYZFZ010000198.1:0-6782 GCA_964477795.1 uncultured Bifidobacterium sp. | reverse complement strand
GTTCGGGTACGCCTTGGAGAGCACCATGTCGAGGTCGCCACCCGCGATGCCCTCGGCACCGGCGGCGTGCAGGGCGGCACGGATCACGTCGTCGGGCGCACCCAGCGGCGCGACGTTCGTGCGCAGCGGCAGCTCGAAGCGGACGAAGTCCTGGAACACCGCAGCGAGCCGCTGCCGCCACGCGCCCACCGCCAGGTCGGCGAGGGGCACGCCGTCGATCGTGATCTCGCCACCCGTGGGGTCGTAGAGGCGGCACAGCAGCTTCGCCAACGTGGTCTTGCCGGCACCGTTCACGCCGACGATCGCCAGCGACGAACCGGCCGGCACCACGAGGTCGATGCCACGCAGCACCTCCCGCTGCACCCCACCCTCGCCGTCGGGGTAGCCGAACTCCACCCCTGCGAAGCGGATCTCCGGTGCCGTGCCGGCGGGCGCGAGCTGCCGCCCGGCGCGCAGTGCACCGGCAGGACCGGTCGCGTCCTCCAGCCGCTCGAGCGCAGCCACCGGCGCGGCCGCGCCGTCGAGCGCCCAGCTGAGTCCGCCGAACGCGATCGCGCCCACGCCGACAGCGGCCTGCGCGAACACGGCGACGCGGCCGGCACCGAACGCGCCCGCCAGCGCGTCGCGGCCGAGCACCCAGAAGACCAGCCCGTTGGCGGCGGCGACGATCGCGAGGCACGACAGCACCGAGCGCTCACGCAACCGCGTGGCCTCGAACTGCAGGTCGTACAGCCGCATGCGGGTGGTGACGAAGCGGTCGATCACCCAGCCGCCGAGGCCGAAGAAGCGCACCTCTTTGGCCGGCGCGGCATCCACGGCCAGGCGGTACGCGTACTCCGCGTGGCGCTGTGCGCTGCGTACCTCACCCGTGTTGCGGTCCTTCCACACGCCGCTCTCGCGCAGCAACCAGTGGGTGGAACCCCAGGCGGCGAGCAGCACGAGCGGCGCCCACCAGTGGAACCACGCCAGCAGCAGCGCCGCCGACACACCGGTGATCAGCTCCACCAAGCCACTGGCGATGAAGTCCATCGAGATGTCGAGCGGCGGCCCGGTGAGGCCGAGGTCGAAGTCGCGGGCAAGTGTCAGGTCGTCGGCCAGCTCCGGCCGCTCCAGATGACCGACCCCTTCCGGCGCCGTGCACAGCTCGGTGAGGCGGTCGTAGAGGTGCGCCGACATGCGGCTGCCGAGGTTGGAGCCGGCGAGTTGCGAGAAGGGGAACACCACCAGCGAGGCGACGAACGCGACGCCGAACAGCACGAGCGGCAGCACCAGCGAGCCGTCGCGCGAGACCGCGCCGATCAGCCCGCCGAAGGCGAGCGACACCACCGCCGGCAGCACCCCGCGCAGCACGAGCATCGCCCACCATCCGGCCGCGGCGAGCGGCGCGGCACGCCACAGCGCAGCGAAGAAGCGCACCTCCTGACGCCCCCGGATTCTCGCGATCATCGCGTGCACGTTACGGCTTCTCGGTGGCCGGAATTCACGGTGCAGTCGTACAACGAATGCGCCCGGAATGGTTGACCGAACGGGCTCCTACAAGTATGTTTCCGCAACACGGCCGATCGGGGCCGCTTTTTTCAAGGGGGAATCATCCATGGAGCACATGGACAACGAAACCACTCAGGGTTTCCAGTTGCGCGGTCACTTCACTCGCCGCCAGCTCGTCGGTGCCGGCCTCGCCATCCCCGCCCTCGGCGTGGTGCTCGCAGCCTGCGGCGACGACGACTCCGACAGCAAGACCACCGACGCACCGTCGGGCGACACCACCGCCACCGGCGACACCAGCGGTGCCACCGAGACCACCGCCGGCGGGGGCACGCCCGCGGCCGGCGGCACCATCCGCGTGGCCACCACCAAGCCCTCCAGCCCGCTCGACCCGATCGCCATGGTCGACCTCGGCACCTACAACGTGATCGCCCAGTCGTTCGAGTACCTCACCGGCCCCGACGGCGCCGACATCGGCCCGATGCTCGCGACCGAGTGGACCGCCAACGACGACTCCACCGAGTGGACGTTCAAGCTCCGCGAGGGCGTGAAGTGGCACGACGGCAGCGACTTCACCGCCGACGACGTGGTCGCCACCTTCGACCGCATCGCCACCGACGGCGACGGCCTCGGCGGCTCGATCAAGGCCGGCAACGCCGTGGCCAGCGACCCGCTCACCGTCGTGGTGACGATGGAGACGCCGAACGCCAGCCTCCCCTACCTGGTGTCGATGTTCAACCCGCAGAGCGCGATCACGCCGAAGGACTACGCCGCCGGCACCACGCTCGACGGCACGCCCGCGGGCACCGGCCCGTGGATGCTGGACAGCTACGACCCCAACACCGGCATCCAGTGGAAGCGCAACGACGCGTACTGGGGCGGCGCCCCGGCGCTCGCGGCCGTCGACATGCAGTTCTTCTCCGATCTCGCCGCCCAGGTCACCGCCATGTCGGGTGGCTCGGTCGACGCGATCCAGCAGTTCTCGGTGGTCGGTGGCGACGCCCTGCTCGCCGACGACACGTTCAACGTGGTCGAGGTCGAGGCGTCCACCCACCGCCAGATCTGGATGGGCCTCGACGAGGGCCAGTTCACCGACGTCAAGGTGCGCCAGGCGCTCGCCCTCTCGCTGGACCGCGAGGAGATGCTCAACACACTGTTCGCCGGCAAGGGCGCGGTCGCCAACGACCACGTCATCTTCGACCTGTACCCGTTCTTCGATCCCGATGCGGTCGAGCAGCGCACCCGCGACGTGGACGCGGCCAAGGCACTGCTCGCCGATGCCGGCTTCGCCGACGGCCTCAAGGCCACGCTCAACGCGGTCGACCTGCAGGAGATCCCGCAGCTCGCCGAGCTGATCCAGCTGCAGGCCGCCGACGCCGGCTTCGACCTCACGCTCAACGTGGAATCGGACTCCACGTTCTACGGCACCCAGTGGTGCGTCACTTACCCGTGCGCCGGTTCCGCCGAGCTGGGCATCGTCGACTACGGCCACCGCCCCACCCCCGACGTGTTCCTCGTGAAGGCGTTCCGCACGGGTGGCGACTGGAACTCGTCGCAGTACTCGAACCCGGATCTCGACGCCGCGATCCTGGAGTACCAGTCGTCGGCCGAGCTGGAGTCGCGCAAGGCCGCCTGCGGCAAGATCCAGAAGATCATGTGGGAGGACGTGCCCGCCGCCATTGCCTACCGCTACAACGCGCTGGGCGGCTACTCCAAGACGTTCACCGGGGTGGAGTTCACCGCCCTCGGTCACACGCTCTTCGCGAAGGCCGCGCAGGCCTGATCTACGCTTCGACGAGGGGCTGGCTGCACCCGCGGCCAGCCCCTTTCGAATATCCCTGCGAAGGACGAACCGATGCTTCGTTACATCGTCAAACGGGTGCTGCTGTCGCTGGTCACGCTGTGGTTGCTCGCCACGATCGTCTTCCTGATGAGCTGGGCGCTGCCCAGCGATCCGGCGCGGCTGATCCTCGGCGCCCAGGCCCCTGAGCAGTCGGTCGCCCTGTTCCGCACGAAGAACGGGCTCGACGACCCGTTCCTCACCCAGTACCTGCGGTTGATGAAGGGCCTCGTCACCTTCGACTTCGGGAACTCGTGGAAGTACCCCCAGTTCGAGGTGTGGGACTACCTACGCACCCCGCTCGCCAAGACGGCCAAGCTGGCCATCCTGGCCATGCTGATCACCACCCCGATCTCCATCGGCGCCGGGCTCATCGCAGCGAAGTTCCGCGACAAGAAGACCGATCGCGGCATCGTGCTGTTCGGCCTCGCCGCCTCCTCCATCCCCGAGTTCGTCACCTGCGCGCTGCTGATGGTGGTCGTCGGCCTGAAGCTCGGCTGGCTGGAACCGATCTACAGCACGAAGGCCGAGAAGCTGTCACTGTTCGGCCAGCTGCGCTACCTGATGATCCCCGCCCTCGCCCTGGCCATCGCCTACTTCGGCTACATCGCCCGCATGATGCGTGCCGGCACCATCCGAGCGCTCGATTCGGACTATGTGCGCACTGCGTCGATGAAGGGGCTGTCCTCGGGGCAGGTGATGCGCCGCCACGTGATGCGCAACGCCATCGCCCCCACCATCACCGTGATGTCGGTGCAGGTGGGCTACCTGGTGAGCGGCATCCTCGGCGTCGAGGTGGTCTACAACTACCCGGGCTTCTCGCGGGTGATCGTGGATGCGGCCAGCGATGGTGATCTACCGGTGCTGCAGGTGGCCGTCATCATCTCCGCGCTGATCTACATGATCGCCACGCTCGTCGCCGACCTGGTGATCGCCTGGCTCAACCCTCGTGCCCGTCTCGAACTGGGGTCCGCATGAGCGACACCGCCACCCCGCCGGCCACCAGCAACGTGCTGCAGGCCTCCATCGCCGAACGCAAGACCGCTCGCCGCGAGCGCTGGCGCCTGCTGCGCAAGCGACCCGGATTCATCATCGGTGTGTTCATCGCCGGCTTCTGGACCACCTGCGCGATCCTGGGCCAGCGGATCACGCCCCACGACCCGTTCAAGGACCGCGACCAGTTGATGTGCGGCCGCGCACCGTGCCCGCCCAGCAGCGAGCACTGGTTCGGCACCGACAAGATCGGCCGCGACATCCTCTCTCGCGTGATGATGGGCGCCCGCGACCTGCTGCTGGTGGCACCCGTCGCCGCTGTGCTGTCGATCATCGCCGGGACGTTCTTGGGGATGATCATGGGCTACTACCGCGGCGCCGTGGACAATGTGCTCAGCCGCATCGTCGAGGCGTTCCTCGCGCTGCCGGTGGTGATGGTGGGCATCCTCGTGCTCACCCTCAGCAAGTCCAGCGACCTGCTCGACGCGCTCAGCTTCGGGTCGCGCAACGTCATCATCATCTACGTCGTCGCCCTGCTGTTCACCCCGATCGTCGCCCGCACGGTGCGCGCCACGGTGCTGGGCGAGCGCGACCTCGACTACGTCGTCTCCGCCAAGCTGCGCGGCGAGTCGAACGTGTTCATCATGACCCGTGAGATCCTCCCGAACATCACGGCACCGATCGTGGTGGAGCTCACCGTGCGCATCGGGTATTCCATCTTCACGGTGGCCACCCTCAGCTTCCTCGGCGTCGGCCTGCAGCCACCCTCGCCCGACTGGGGGTTGGCCATCGCCGATGGTCGCGACCTGCTGCAGGCGGACAAGTGGTGGCTGGTCACCTTCCCCGCGCTGGCCATCGCCACGCTCGTCGTGGCCGTCAACCTCATTGCCGACTCGATCCAGGCGGTGTACGAACGATGAGCGCCACCACCACCTCCGCTGCGGCCCCCGCCGGCACGCTGGCACTGCAGATCACCGACCTCGAGCTGGCCTACATCGTGCGCGGCGTGCCCCGCCCCGTGCTGCGCGGCGTGTCGTTCGACATCAAGCCCGGCGAGGCGTACGGCCTGGTCGGTGAATCCGGCTGCGGCAAGAGCACCACCGCCTACGCGGCGCTGCGCTACATGCCGCGCAACGGCATCATCACCGGTGGCCAGATCCGCGTCGACGGCGACGACATCACCGCCATGAACCGTGCCCAGTTGCGCGAGTTCCGCATGCACAAGGCGTCGATGGTGTACCAGGATCCGGGCAGCGCGCTGAACCCGACGATCAAGATCGGCAAGCAGCTGATCGAGTCGTTCACCATCCTCGGCGACTCCAGAGCCGTCGCCGAGCAGAAGGCACTCGACGCCCTGAAGAAGGTGCAGATCGCCGACCCCGCGCGCGTGATGGGCCGCTACCCGCACCAGCTGTCGGGCGGCATGCTGCAGCGCGTGGTCATCGCGATGGCGCTGGCCTGCGACCCCAAGCTACTGGTGCTCGACGAGCCCACCACCGGCCTCGACGCCACCGTGGAGGCGGAGGTGCTCGATCTCGTCCGCGGGCTGCGCAAGGAGACCGGCGCGGCGATCCTGCTGATCGCCCACAACCTCGGCGTCATCCGCTCGATGTGCGACCGCGTCGGCGTGATGTACGCCGGCAAGATGGTGGAGGAGGGCGACGCCAACGAGGTGTTCGACTCGCCCAAGCACCCGTACACGGTCGGGCTGCTGCGCTCGCTCCCCCGCCATGGCATGCACAAGACGCACAGCGCGCTGGCCACCATCCCCGGCAGCCTGCCCGTGCTGGGCTCGGAGCTGCCCACGTGCGTGTACATCGACCGTTGCCCGCTGGCCGACGACGTGTGCCGCACGGAGGTGCCACCCGTCGTCGAGGTGTCGGTGGGCCACATGACCCGCTGCCACCACGTCGACCTCGTCGCGAAGATCGACGAGCCCGTCGCCACCGACCTGCGCGACGCCGGCACCGAGACGGTGCTGCAGATCACGTCGATGTGCAAGACGTTCCGCCAGGCCGGCCACGACATCCCCGCGCTCGTCGGCGTCGACCTGTCGCTCACCGACGGCGAGACGCTCGGCCTGGTCGGCGAATCCGGCTCGGGCAAGAGCACGCTCGCCGCGGCGCTGCTCGGCGTGCACGCCCCGGACGAGGGCAGCAGCCTCACGCTGGACGAGCACTCGCTCGCCCCCAAGCTGGCCAAGCGCAGCGCCGACGACAAGCGGGCGATGCAGATCATCTTCCAGAACCCCGACTCGGCGCTGAACTCGTCGTGGACCGTGCGCCACATCCTGCAGCGCTCGGTGCGCAAGCTCACCGGCAAGAGCAAGGCCGAGGCCGACGAGCGCGTCGCCCAGCTCGCGGATCACCTGCGCCTGTCGCCGCGCCACCTCGACCGCAAGCCGCGCCAGCTCTCCGGCGGCCAGAAGCAGCGCGTCGCCATGCTCGTCGTCGTGCACGTCACC
>CAYZFZ010000197.1:0-6800 GCA_964477795.1 uncultured Bifidobacterium sp. | reverse complement strand
CCCGAGCGCTACTTCTGGTCGTTCGTGGTCGCGCTCGTGCTGTTCAGCATGGGCGGCCTGTTCGCGCTGTACGAGGGGCTACAGAAAGTACGCCACCCGCACGGGATCGAGAGCGCGTACATCGCCTACGCGATCCTCGGCATCTCCATCGCGCTGGAGACGTTCTCGCTGCGCACCGCGGTCAAGGAGGCCAACCATGTCCGCGGCCGGCGCGGCTGGCGCAGCTTCATCCGCACGGCGAAGGCACCCGAGCTGCCGGTCGTGCTGCTCGAAGACGTGGGCGCCGAGATCGGCCTGCTCTTCGCACTCGCCGGCCTGACGCTCGCCGAGATCACCGGCAACCCCCGGTGGGACGCGGTGGGTTCCATCGCGATCGGCGTACTGCTCGTGGTGATCGCGTTCATCCTCGCCCGCGAGATGAAGGGCCTGCTGATCGGCGAGGCGGCCACCGACGAGAACCTCGAGTCGATCAACGCCGCACTCGCCGGCGCCGACCGGGTCAACGGCATCATCCACCTACGCACGATGCACCTCGGCCCCGACCAGCTGTTGGTGGCGGCGAAGCTCGACTTCGACCACTCGCTCACCGTCGCCGAGCTGGCCCGCGCGATCGACGGCGCCGAGGCCGATCTACGCGCCGCCGTTCCCACCGCCACCACGGTGTACATCGAGCCCGACATCCGCCGCCCCGCGGCCGAAGCGGGCACCGCGGAGTGAGCGAGGAGGCTGCACTCCTCCTCGACGAGACGCCCCGCCCGCGCTTTCGCCGGCCGCAGGGGCGCGCCCTGGGCCTCACCGCGCTGACCGCGGTGATCATCTGCTTCAGCGCCGGCTCGACACTCGTGAAGCTGGCGCACACGCCGGGCGTCACGATCGCGTTCTGGAGGATGGTGCTGTGCACGTTCATCTGGTGGACGATCCTGTGGGTCACCGAGCACCGCCTGCTGACCGTGGCCGACCTCAAGGCCTCGCTGCTGCCCGGCATCGCGTTCGGGCTCAACATCACGTTCTTCTTCACTGGCGTCACCAAGACCACGGTGGCCTCCGCCGAGTTCACCGGCGCGCTCACGCCGCTGCTCGTCGTGCCGCTCGGCGCTTGGCTCTTCCACGAGCGGTTGCGGCTGGGCGCGCTCGCGTTCGGGCTGATCTCCGTGGGTGGGCTGGCGCTCGTGCTGTTCTTCGCACCCACCACCGGCGAGTTCTCGTGGGGCGGCCTCGCCTGGATCGCGGGCGCGTTGTGCCTGTGGGCCACCTACCTGCTCACCAGCCGCAGCCTGCGCCAGGGTCGCTCGGTCGCCGTGGTGATGTCGCACATCACGCCGATCGCGGCGGTGGTCGCCGGCCTGTTGGGCGTGATCGTCTTCCCCGGCCAGCTCAGCCAGGTCACCTGGCGCTCGGTGGTGTTCATCGTCATCCTCGGCCTGATCACGGGCACCGCCGCCCACGGGCTGATGGTGTTCGCGCAGCACTCCGTGCCGGTGGGCGTCATCAGCATGCTGCAGGTGTCGCAACCCGCGCTCGCCGTGCTGTGGTCGGTGGTGTTCCTCGGCAGCACGGTGCGCGCAATCCAGATCGTCGGAATGGCGCTCGTCATCACCGGGCTGGTCGCCGTGACCGTGCAGACCCAACGCGCCCGCGACTGACGCCCGCACCGCCGGGGTACACTGCGGCCACCGAATGGGGAGCTCGCGGATCGTGGGCTGAGAGGGTGGCCGCCGCCACCGACCCGAGAACCTGATCTGGGTAATGCCAGCGGAGGGATGCGAATGGTGCAAGCAGTGGTGGTGATCGGGGGCGGGGTGCTGTCGCCACGAGCGCTCGCCGCCGTGCGCGCCGACGCGGTCGTGATCGCGGCCGACAGCGGGCTCGACCACGCGGTCGCCGCCGGTCTGCGTCCCGCCGTGCTGGTGGGCGACCTGGACAGCATCAGCGCCTCCGGCCGCATGTGGGCCTACGCGCACGAGACCGAGATCGACGAGTACCCGGCGGACAAGGATCTCACCGACACGGAGCTGGCGATCGAGCGGGCGCTGGGGGTGCCCGGGGTGCGCCAGCTGCTGCTGGTCGGCGGCATCGACGAGAGCGAGCGGCGCATCGACCACGAGCTGGCGACGCTGCTCGCCCTCGGCGCGCCGGCCCTCGCCGGGCTCGAGTCCGTGCGCGCCGTTGTCGGGTCCACCGCCTTCTCGATCCTGCATCCCGGCCGCCACTGCCTGCTCGACGTCGAGCCTGGCCAGCTGTTCTCCCTGCTCGCGCTGCACGGCCCGTGCACCGGGGTGACGCTCACCGGCGCCCGCTGGCCGCTCGCCGACGCGACGCTGCGCGGCACCGAGGCCCGCGGTGTCAGCAACGAGGCCACCGGCGACACCGAGGTCAGCGTCGGCAGCGGAGTCCTCACGGTGATCGTGCCATGAAGCCTCGCCGCCCGAAGCGCCACCTGAACTGCCCGCCGAACGGAGCCCGAATGAAGAAGTCACTGCTGCCGATCACCGTCGCCGCCCTGCTCGTCGCTGCCTGCGGCGACGACTCGTCGAGCTCGGGTTCGTCGGGTGCGTCGGGCTCGTCGGCCTCCACGCCGCCGGCGGCGGTCACGCTCGTGGCCTACGACTCGTTCCCCATCGAGGGCACGCCGCTGAACGACGCGCTCGCCGGCTTCACCGCCGACACGGGCATCGACGTGCACATCGTGATCGCCGGCGACGCGGGCACGATGGTCACGAAGGCGGCACTGACCGCGGGCAACCCCGAGGGCGACGTGATGTGGGGCGTCGACAACACCCTGCTGTCGGCGGCGACGGACGGCAAGGTGTTCGACGGTGAGCCGGTGCCGGTGGACTTCGGCGACGTGTGCGTGAACTACGACATCGCCTGGTTCGCCGAACACGATCTGCAGCCGCCCACCACGCTTGCCGACCTGCTGCTGCCCGAGTACAAGGATCTGCTCGTGGTGGAGAACCCGTCCACGTCGTCGCCCGGGCTCGCCTTCCTGCTCGCCACCGTGGCCGACTCGGGCGAGGACGGGTGGCAGCAGTACTGGACCGATCTGCGCGCCAACGGTGTGGAGGTGGTCGACTCGTGGACGAGCGCCTACTACGAGCGCTTCAGTGGTGCCGGCGGCAGCGAGGGCGACAAGCCACTCGTCGTCAGCTACGGCAGCAGCCCGCCGTTCGAGGTGCTGTTCGCCGACCCGCCGCGCACCGACGCGCCGACGGGAGTCTCCACCGGCACCTGCTTCCACCAGACGGAGTACGCCGGCGTGCTGCGCGGCACCGACCACCCCACCGAGGCGCAGCAGCTCGTCGACTTCCTGGTGAGCACGCCGTTCCAGGAGCAGCTACCGCTGAACCTGTACGTGTTCCCGATCGATCCGGCCACGCCGCTGCCCGACGTGTTCCGCGAGTTCGCCGTGGTGCCCGACGACCCCTTCGAGATGGACCCGGCGACGATCGCCGCCAACCGCGAGCAGTGGCAGGACCAGTGGAACGAGATCGTGCTGCGCTGACGCGCCCACCCAACGCGCTGCCGCGCTGGCTGGTGCCGGTGACCGCCGCGGTGCCGGCGGCCGGGCTGCTGGTGTTCTACGCGTGGCCGCTGGGCACCCTGCTGGCCCGGGTGGTGGCGCCGCACTCCGTCGCCGACGCGCTGCACGCGCCCGGACTGGGGCGGGTGCTGTGGTTCACCCTGTGGCAGGCGGCGGTGAGCACGATGCTGACGTTGGCGGTCGGGTTCGCGCCGGCGTACCTGCTCGCCCGCTACCGCTTCCCCGGCCGGCGGGCCCTGCTGGCGGCGGTGACGGTGCCCTTCATGCTGCCCACGGTGGTGGTGGGCGCGGCGTTCCTCGCCCTGCTGCCCGGCTCGTGGCACGGCACCGCCCGCGCGCTGATCGTCGCCCACGTGTTCTTCAACGTGGCGGTGGTGGTGCGCCTCGTCGGTGCGATGTGGGCCGTGCTGCCCACCGACCTCACCGCCGCGGCGCGCACCCTCGGCGCCGCCCCCGCGCAGGTGCTGCGCTTCGTGGTGCTGCCCCTGCTGCGGCCGGCGCTGTGGGCCGCGGCGACCGTCGTGTTCCTGTTCACGTTCACGTCCTTCGGTGCGGCCAAGCTGCTCGGTGGCCCGGCCAACCCGACGCTGGAGGTGGAGATCGCCCGGCGCGCCACCCAGCTGGGCGATGTCGACGGTGCGGCGGTGCTGTCCCTGCTGCAACTGCTGGTGCTCGGCGTCGTGGTGTGGTGGTCGACGCGGTGGCAGCGGCGAGCCACCGTGGCCCTGCACGGCGATGCGGCCGCTCGCCGGCCGCGCTCACCGGCCGCTCGCCGCACCGTGGGGTTCGGCGCGCTCGCCACGGCGGCGCTGATGCTCACACCGCTGGTGGTGCTCGTCGCCCGCTCGTTCCGGCTGGGTGACGGCTGGTCGCTGCAGGCGTGGCGCACCCTCGGCTCCGCCGAGGTACGGCCCGGCATCAGCCTGGGCGTCGACCCGCTCGCCTCGCTGTCCACCTCGCTGCGCTTCGCGGTGGTCGCCGCGGCGATCAGCGCGCTGTCGGGCGCGCTCGCCGCGCTCGCCATCACGTCCGCCCGCCGGCACGGCAAGCTGCTCGACGTGGGAGTGATGCTGCCGCTGGGCACGTCCGCCGTGACCATCGGCCTCGGCATGCTGATCACGTTCGACACCACCCCGGTGGACTGGCGGGCGAGCTGGTGGCTGATCCCGCTCGGCCACGCCCTGGTGGCGACACCGTTCGTCGTGCGCGCCCTGCTGCCGGTGCTGCGCTCCATCCCAGCCGATCAGCGGGCCGCGGCGCTCACCCTGGGCGCATCGCCGCTGCGCGCCTGGCTGGCGATCGACGTGCGCCGGATCCTGCGGCCCCTCGCCGCCGGGGCCGGGCTGGCGGCGGCGATCTCGCTGGGCGAGTTCGGGGCCACCACGTTCCTCACCCGCGCCGGGCGGGAGACGATGCCGATCGCGATCGCACGGCTGCTCGGCCGCACCGGCTCCATCCCGCGGGCGCAGGGTTTCGCGATGGCGTCGATCCTGCTCGTGGCGACGGCGGTCGTCATTGTCCTCGCCGAGGGGGCCAGCGGCGGAACGGAGGCCGGTGATGCTCGCCGCTCGTGACATCGTCGTTCGCTTCGGCGACCGCACGGTGCTCGACCGTGTCTCGCTGGAGATCGCCGACGGCGAGGTGGTCGCCCTGCTCGGCCCGTCGGGTGCCGGCAAGAGCACCCTGCTGCGCGTGATCGCCGGCTTGCTCACACCCGACGAGGGCACGGTGTGGCTGGGCGACCGCGACGTCTCGTCGCTGCCCACCCACCGGCGCAACATCGGCCTCGTCTTCCAGGACGAGCAGCTGTTTCCGCACCTCACCGTCGCCCAGAACGTCAGCTTCGGTCTCCGCATGCACGGCGCCGGCCGCGCCGAGGTGGCCGCACGCGTGGCGGAGCTGCTCGACCTGGTCGGTCTCCCCCGCTCGTCGGATCTCCACGTGACGAAACTCAGCGGCGGCGAAGCGAAGCGGGTGGCGCTCGCCCGCTCGCTCGCACCCCGCCCGGCGGTGCTGCTGCTCGACGAGCCGCTCACCGGCCTCGACCGCAACCTGCACGATCGCCTCGCCGGCGAGCTGGCCGCCCTGCTGCGAGCGACGGGCACCACCGCCCTGCTGGTCACCCACGACCACGACGAGGCCGCTGCCATCGCCGACCGGATCGTCACCCTCCCCACCTCCCCGTGAACGGGGCCCGTCGAGGCCCCCGATCAAACCGAGCCCACGGCAGCACGGGGCGAGGCCCCGCCGGCCCTCGGTGGCACCCCCGCCCCCTCGGTAGCACCCCCGCCCCCGGTGGCACCCTTCGCTTCCCATGGGCGGGCAACCATGCCGGAACCGTCACCTTCGACCACCCATGGGAAGCAGAACATGACACGGCGCGCTGCCACCCGGGATCGACGCCACACGGATCGACGCCACCCGGGATCGACACCACTCGGGCCCATGTCGCCCCCGTCGGTGGCACCCCCCGCTTCCCATGGGCGGGAAACCGTGCCGCAACCGTCACCTTCGACAACCCATGGGAAGCAGAACATGACACGGGTAGGACCCGGCGGCGGGCGCGGGCGACGCGGCGGCACCGGGCGCCGGCACCGGGCGCGACGCGGGGCGGACAGGGGTGGGGCGGGCGGGGATCTGGCAAGCTGACTGGCCATGACGACGCCGACCACCGACCGCGCCGAAGCAGTCCGCATCGGGTTCCTCGGGGCCGGGCTGATCGCCACCTACCACTCGAAGAGCCTGAAGCGCAGCGGTGCGCCGGTCGTGCGCGCCGGTGTGTACGACCCCGACCGCGACCGGGCAGCGGCGTTCGCCGCGGCCAGCGGCCACACGGTGTGCGCGAGCGAGGCGGAGGTGATCGCCGGCTGTGACGCGGTCTACATCTGCACCTGGACCAACGAGCACCCTCGCCTGCTCGCCGCCGCGGTGGCCGCCGGCAAGCACGTGTTCTGCGAGAAGCCGCTGGCGTTCACCACCGCCGAGGCGCTGCAGATGGCGCAGGCGGCAGCGGCGGCCGGCGTCACCCATCAGGTCGGGCTGGTGCTGCGCCGCTCCCCCGCCTACTTGTGGGCGAAGCACCTGATCGACGACCCTGCTGCCGGGCGGGTGATGACCGTGGTGTTCCGCGACGACCAGTTCATCCCGATCCAGGGTCACTACGCGAGCACGTGGCGGGCGGACAGGTCGCTGGTCGGTGCCGGCACCCTGCTGGAGCACAGCATCCACGATGTCGACATGCTGCGCTACCTGGTCGGCG
>CAYZFZ010000196.1:0-6811 GCA_964477795.1 uncultured Bifidobacterium sp. | reverse complement strand
CCCGTACAGCTCGCGGCTCGCGAGGTTGTGATGGATCTGCAGGGCCATCGTGCTCTTGCCCGAACCCATCGTGCCGAAGCTGAACCGCAGCGTTGCCATACCGGCTGCGACCCTACCCGAGCACATGCGCGCAAGTCGCAGATGGGTGCCGGCGCCAGCCTCACCCGGCACCTTCTGCTTCCCATGGGTGGCCGATCATGACAGCACCGGCGCCCTCCCCCGCCCATGGGAAGCGCTGGGTGCCACTCCTGTGGTCGAGGCCCGGGGTGGATTCAGAGCATGGACTGGACGCGCTCGATCGGGTCGGCCTCGGCGGCCGTCTTGTCCGGGCGGTAGCGGCGGACGCGGGCGAAGCGCAACGCCACCCCGCCCGGGTAGCGGGTGCTGCGCTGCACGCCATCGAGCGCGATCTCCACCACCAGCTCCGGGCGCACGTGCTGGATGTAGCCGGATTCCGGCGCTCCGATCGCCAAGGCCTGCAGCGCCTCGGTCTGCCATCGCAACAGCTCGTCGGTGAGGCCCTTGAACGTCTTGCCCACCATCACGAACGTGCCGTCATCCCCACGCGCCCCGAGGTGCAGGTTGCTGAGCCAACCGGTGCGCCGCCCGTGCCCCCACTCGGCGGCCAGCACGACCAGATCAAGCGTGTGGACAGGCTTCACCTTGCGCCACGTGGCGCCGCGCCGGCCCGCCTGATATGGCGAGTCCAGCGCCTTCACCATCACACCCTCGTGGCCGGCGGCGAGCGACGCCTCGGCGAAACGTTCGGCCTCGGCCGGATCGGAGGTCTCCACCGTCGGCAACCGCCACACGCCGGGTACCGCCTCGGCCAGCACCGCGCGGCGCACGCGCAACGGCTCGTCGATCAGCGAGCGGCCGTCCAGGTGGAGCGCGTCGAAGAAGAACGGCTGCAGCGCGCTGCGTCCGCTCATCGTGTCCTGGAACTTCAGCGGATCGCCGTCGGGGTCGAGGCCGAGCGCTTCGCCGTCGAGCACGAGGTCGTCACCGGGGATCTCCCGCGCCACCTTCACGATCTCCGGCACGCGCGCCGAGATCTCATGCAGGCTGCGGGTGAACACACGCACGTCGTCGCCACGACGGTGCACCTGCACGCGTGCGCCGTCCAGCTTCCACTCCACGCTCGCCGGGCCGGTGACCGCGAGCGCGTCGGCGACCGCGGCGGCGGTGCCGGCGAGCATCGGCTGCACCCCGACCAGCGGCGACAGGCCGACGTCGAGCGACTCGCCGGCGAGCGCTCGCGCCGCCGCTGCGCCGAGGTCGCCGAGCAGCATCGCCGCCCGCCGAAGGTCCGCAGCGGGCACGCCCGCCGCCTTCGCCACCGCGTCGGCCCCGACGCCCTCGTTCGCCCCCTGACGCATCTCGCCGCCGAACAGGCGCACGAGGTGCGATTGCTCGGCCGCGGTCAGCCGAGCGAGCAGCGCCGCCAGCTGCTGTTCACGGTCGCGCTGCGAACCGCCCCCTGTCGTGGCCGCGAGGCGGGTGATCGCCTCGTCGAGCTCGCCCACCTCCACCGTCGGCTGCTCCGCAGGGGGCACGCCGGCGTCGCGCAACCGGATCCAGCCCACCCCCACCCTGCCCTGGCGCGGCTCGCCGACCAGCAGACCGACGACGATGGGCACCTCCGAGGGTGCTGCCCGACGCAGCAGCGCCGCCAGCAACGCGGTCTTCTCCGAACGCTTCGAGGTGGCGGCCACCTGCTGCGCGGACTCGACGACCGTGGCGTACTGCACCCGCCAATTCAAGCGCGTGCGGTCGTGCCGTGCGGATCGGCGACCAAGACGTGCGCAGCGAGCCCGCGCACGTAGTGTCGGGCGATGACCACCGCACCGGACCCGCTGCTCATCCTCGGTGAGATCTTCACCGCCGACCCGGCCAACCCGTGGGCACAGGCCATGGTCCTGCGCGACGGGCTGATCGAGTACGTCGGCTCGGTGGCACAGGCGCAGCAGCTCGCCGGCGACGCTGCCGTGATCGATGCCACCGGCGGCCTGGTGCTGCCGGGGTTCGTCGACGCCCACGCACACGTGCTCAGCACCGGCGCCAGCCTGCTGCGGGCGCAGCTGCGCGACGCCGGCTCACTCGCCGAGATCGCCACCGAGCTGCGCAGCTGGGCAGCAGCACACCCCGACGCGCCGCGCGTGCTGGGCCTCGGCTGGCTCTTCGATGCGGTACCGGACGGCCGGCCGACGCGGCAGATGCTCGACGAGATCGTCCCCGACCGACCTGTGTACCTCGATGCCAACGACATGCACTCGGTGTGGGCCAACTCGGCGGCGCTGGCCGAGCTGGGGATCACGGACGAGACACCAGACCCCATCGGCGGCCGCATCGTGCGCGACGAGGACGGGGCGGCGACTGGTCTGCTGCTCGAGAACGCCGGCTACCACCTCGCCTGGCCGGTGATGAACGTGGCCGACGACGCGGAGCGCGACCGGCAGCTGGCGACGGCGTTCGCCGCCTACCGTGCGGCCGGCACCACCAGCGCCGTCGACATGGCGTTCGACGGCGCCGCACTCGCCGCGATCACCCGCGCGGCAGCCGCCGGCGAGCTGGGCTTCACGATCGCCGCGCACTGGCTGATCAGCCGTACCGGCGACCCGGCCGGGGAGCTGGCCCAGGTGGCGCGAGCCGCCCGTCGCGCCGCCGAGCACCCTTCCGCACCGGTGCGCATCGTCGGCATCAAGCTGATCGCCGACGGAACGATCGACGGCTGCACCGCCGGCATGGTGCAGCCGTTCACCAACGGCGAGCCCGGCGAGCTCATCTGGGATCAGGCTGCGCTCGACCCGGTGGTGCTCGCCGCCGACGAGGCCGGGCTGCAGATCGCGATCCATGCGATCGGCGACCTGGCGGTGCGCACGGCGCTGAACTCCTTCGAGCTGGCGGCGACGGCCCGGGCCCGGCGCGGTGACCGCACCGAGCGCCGCCACCGCATCGAGCATCTCGAGTACGTCGACGAGGCCGATGTCGCCCGGCTCGCCCCGCTGGGTGTGATCGCGTCGATGCAGCCGGTGCACTGTGATCCGGCGATCATGCCCAACTGGGTGGAGATGCTGGGCGAGCACCGCGCCCACCGGGGTTTCGCCTGGCCCGAGTACCTCGCCCACGGCACCACGCTCGCGCTCGGCACCGACACGCCGACGGCCCCGTACGAGCCGCTGCCCAACATGTACATCGCCGCCACCCGCCGCTCGCCGAAGCACCCCGAGCTGGAACCGCACCGCCCCGACTTCGCGCTACCGCTCGGCGACGCCATCGGCCATGCGACGCGCGACGCCGCCTGGGCGAGCTGGATGGAGGGCGAGCGGGGCATGCTGCGCGCGGGGCTCGCGGCCGACGTCGTCGTCCTCGATCGCAACCCGCTCGCCGAGACCGGCGCAGCGGTGGGCGGTCTGCTGGACGCGACGGTGCGCTACACCATCGTCGCCGGCCGCATCTGGCACTCGACCGGCACGTGAGCCGCGGCCCTACCGCTCAGACGTTGCCGCGCAGGGCGTCCACCCGCTTGAAGTACTTGCGAGCCATGGCCAGCAGCTGGCCGTCGGAGGGGTGATCGCTGCCCTCGACCGCCACCACCTGCTGCGCGACGGCGGCGTGCCGTGCCTGCAGGTCGTGGTGGAACTCGGTCTTGGCACCACCGGGGCCCACGATCAGGATCTCCGCCACACCCTTGAGCGCGGCCGCCACCTCGTCGAAGAAGTGGTGGTCGACGGGCGCCTTGCCAGCACCCGGCACACCGGAGCGTCGGTGCACCTTGCGCTGACCGCCCTCCCGCTCGACTGCGACCACGTGCTGCTCGTCGAACGTGAAGTCGATGATCGTCGCGTGCTGATGGTCGATCCAGACGACTGCGTGCTGGTGCGACATGAGCGCCCCCTTCCGGCGAGCCGTCTCCGCTGCGGCTCGCATCTCTACTGCGCACCGTACGGGCGAGCTCGCGCGAGCCAACACTGACCAAGGTCACATCATTCGGTGGCGAACTGGAACAGCCCGCGGGCGCGCAGGTGGGGCAGGAACGCGTCGTCGTACGCGTCTGCCGGCATCTCGCGGACGAGCTGGTCGAGGCCCACCGCATCGTCGCCGACGAGGATGCGCCAGGTGCCCGCGCGCACCCCGTCGAGGATGATCGTCGCGGCCTGGGCGGCGGTGGTGGGCGCCGCATCGCGGAACATCTCCGCCTGCATCTGCATGCCCACCCGCAGGTCGTCGTCGCTGGCGGCGGAGAGGTCGAGCCCGCGCCGCCCCATGCGGTCGCGCACGTCGGCGAGCTGCTCACTCGTCATCTCCTTCGGCTCGCGGCCGAAGAACTTGCCGGAGTTGATGACGATCGAGGTGCCGATGTGGCCGGGCATCACCACCGACGCCTTGAGGTGCGGGGCGTTGTGACGCAGGTCGGTGATCAGCGCCTCGGTGAAGCCCTTCACCGCGAACTTGGCCGCGCTGTAGGCCGTGTGCGGGATGTTGGGGCCCAGCGACGCCCAGAACCCGTTGACGCTGCTGGTGTTGACGATGTGGCCCTCGTCGCTGGCCAGCAGCAACGGCATGAACGCGCGGGTGCCGAGGTAGACGCCACCCCAGCACACGTTGAACGTGGCCTCCCACTCGTCGCGCGGATCGCTGACGAAGCTGCCGCCACCGCCGATGCCTGCGTTGTTGAACAGCAGGTTGACGTGCTGCGTGCCGTGATCGCGGCGGACTGCGTCGGCGAAGGCAAGCAGCTGCGCCTCCTGCGAGACGTCGGCCACGAAGGTCGTCACGCGCGTGCCGGCCGGCGCGTCGGCGAGGCACAGCGCGACGGTCTCCTCCATGTTCTCGGCCGACACGTCGCACATTGCGACGTGACACCCCTGCGCGCTGAGCTGGCGGGCGAGCTCGCGGCCCATGCCGGTGCCGCCCCCCGTGATGACTGCGATCCTGCCGGCGAAGTTCTCCATCGGCACAGGTTGCCAGGTGGGTCGCGCCCGCGTCGGCACGGAGCGCCCAGTGACGCGCAGGGCCCGCGCGCGCCCTGCCGAATAGGATCGCCGCATGGCGACCGGCGAACTGGGACGACTCGCGCGCCGCGAGTCGTTGGTCGCCGCGATCGCGGCAGCGGTGGTCAGCGTCGCGCACGTCGCACTGGCCGCTGCACGCGGTGCGCTGGGCGCCGCCCGCAACGACGACTGGACCTACTACGACATCGCGTTCCGCCTCGTCTCGACCGGGAGGCTCCGCCTGGACGGGTGGACGCAGGCGCTCTTCGCCGGCCAGGCCGTCATGGCCGCGCCAGTGATCGAGGTCTTCGGCGAGAAGATCGCACCGCTGCAGTGCGCCGTCGCCGTTGCCGGTGCGGTGGGACTGTGGGCGTGCTACGTCACCGTTCGTCGCCTGCTGCCGGCGCGCCCGGCGGCGCTGTGCGTCGCGTGCCTTGCGCTCGGACCCTTGTACGGCGTGCTCTCCACGTCGTTCATGACGGACGTGCCGGCGTTCACCCTGCAGATGCTGACGCTGCTCGCCGGCATGCAGGCGCTGCGGGCCGCACCAGGCTCGCTGCGCTGGTTCACGTTCGCGATGACGCTCGGGCTGCTCGCGTTCAGCGTGCGCGAGTACGCCGTGGCAGCAGGGCTCGCGGTCGCGCTCACGTTCATCGCACAGCAACGGCACGCGGATCGCCGCCTGTGCCGCCAAGCGGTCGCGGTGAGTGCGCTGTGGGTGGCGCTCCTGGTCGCGCTGTACTGGTGGCGCAACACGCTCGACAACAGCTACACGACGCAGCTCGAGCTGACCGCACGCAGCTTCGGCGGCGCTGCTCGCACCGCGGGGCGCGCCGCCGTCACGCTCGGCCTCCTCGTTGCTCCGGCTGTCGTCGCGATCTCCCCCGCGCGCCTCGCACGGCTCGCATGGCGGCGATCGCGAGCCGGCAGCATCGTGGTCGTCGCCGGCTGGCTGGCCTGCGCCGTGTTCGCCCACGACCTCCTGGGCAACTACCTGTTGCGCACGTCGGCGTACAGCGTGACGGTTCCGGGCGTCGCGCCCCGGATCCTGCCGGCATGGCTCTGGGTCGCGCTGCACGCCGCAGGCCTGGCCAGCCTGCTGCTGCTCGGCGCGCTGGCCGTCGTTGCCTTCAGCGGCGACAGCGGCGCCCCGTCCCCGGTGGCGCGTGCGCGGGCCCAGCCGCCGCTCGCACTGGCGCTCGTGTTCACGGCGGCCGCCGGAGCGCTCCCCGTCGCCGTCAATGCCGTCACCGACGCCCCGCTCTTCGACCGCTACCTGCTACCCCTGGTGCCGTTCGTCGCCGCGCTCGCGCTCCGGCTGGGCCGGTCGTGCGACCTGCTCATGCGACCCGCGATCCGGGTCAGCGGCGCGGCCCTGATGGCCGTGGCCGGGGTGGGGATCATCGTCGCCGATGCCGCCGCCACCGTCGACGGCGCGAAGTGGCGCATCGCCCAGGATGTGCGCTCGCTCGGCTTCGCGGCCGGCACCATCGACGGGGGCTACGAGTGGTTCGGCCTCCACCAGCACGCAATCGTGCACCCGACGGCGCTGCAGGTGGAGGGCAGCCCGCTGGCGAGCAGCTTCGGCGACGACGTCACCATCTGCGTGGTGGTGCGCCATGCGCGCGCAGGCGACGCGGCGCCTGCGGCACGACCGGATCCGGGTACTGCGTGGCAGGCCGGCGACGTGGTCGCCCGGCTCACCGCCCGCACCGCGCTGGGCGTGCGGTACGATCTGGAAGCGGTCGCGACAGCAGCCGAGTGCGTCCCCTCACCGCCGTGACCCGGCTCCGCCGGTCGATCGTTCAGCATTGGGT
>CAYZFZ010000195.1:0-6834 GCA_964477795.1 uncultured Bifidobacterium sp. | reverse complement strand
CCCAGCCGAGGCCGGCCTCGATGGGGGTGTGGTCGGGGCCGATGTCGCTGCCCCACGCGCGGTAACCCTTCTCCAGGCGGGTGCTCTCGATCGCCCGGTAGCCGGCGTTCACCAGCCCGTGCTCGGTGCCCGCAGCCATCAGCGTGTCGTACACCCTGGGCGCGTACTCCACGGGCAGGTGCAGCTCCCAGCCGAGTTCGCCCATGTACGTGATCCGCAGCGCGCGCACCGGGCAGCCGGCGATGCCGATCGTCTGCAACGTGGCGAACGCGAACGACTCGGGGGAGAGGTCGGCGGACGTGACCGCGGAGAGGATCGTGCGCGAGGCGGGGCCCATCAGGGTGAGCACCGACCAGGCGGACGTGACGTCGAACAGCTGGGCGTTGGCGCCGGCGGGGATGTTGCGCCGGATCCAGTCGAAGTCGTGGGTGGCGAAGCCGGTACCGGTGACGAGGTAGTACTCGTCGTCGGCCACCCGGGCGACGGTGAGGTCGGCCTCGATGCCGCCGTGGTCGTTGAGCATCTGGGTGTAGGTGAGCGAGCCGACCGGGCGGCGCACGTCGTTCGCACAGATCCAGTCGAGCGCGCTGCCCGCGTCGGGCCCCTTCAGCGCGAACTTGGCGAAGCTCGTCTGGTCGACGAGCACCGCCGCCTCGCGGCAGGCCCGGTGCTCGCGCCCGACGGCCGCGAACCAGTTCTGCCGCCCGTAGGTGTATTCGTCACGTGGAGATTCGGCTAGGGCGGCCGCGGCGAACCAGTTGGGGCGCTCCCAGCCGAGCTTCTCGCCGAACACGGCACCTTGCGCGAGCAGCCGGTCGTACAGCGGCGAAGTGCGCGCCGGGCGGCCGCTGTGGTGCTCCTCGAACGGCCAGGCCATCGTGTAGTGCTTGCCGTACGCCTCCAGCGTGCGGGTGCGCACCCAGTCTGTGTCGGTGTGCGGCCGGCCGAAGCGGCGCAGGTCCACCACCCACAGGTCGTAGGGCGGCTGGCCGTCGTGCACCCACTCGGCCAGCGCCTGCCCGGCGCCCCCGCCGGCGGCGATGCCGAACGCGTTGAACCCGGCGCCCACGTAGAAGTTCTTCATCTCGGGCGCCTCGCCGAGGATGAAGTTGCCGTCGGGAGTGAAGCTCTCCGGGCCGTTGATCAGGGTGCGGATGCCGGTGGTGGCCAGCTGCGGCACGCGGCCGATGGCCAGCTCCATGATGGGCGCGAAGTGATCGAAGTCGCTGTCCAGCAGCTGGAACTGGAACGGGAGCGGGATGCCGCCCACCGCCCACGGGATCGGGTTCGGCTCGTAGCCGCCCATCACCAGCCCGCCGACCTCCTCCTTGTAGTACGTCAGCCGGTCGGGGTCGCGCAGGGTGGGCAGGTCGCGGGGCACCTCCGGCGTGAACTGCTCGGTGATCACGTACTGGTGCTCCACCGACACGAGCGGCACGTTCACCCCCACGGTCGCGGCAAGCGCGCGGGTCCACTGGCCGCCACAGACGACGACCTTCTCGCACTCGATGCGGCCCTCCGTGCCCTCCGCGTCGAGCGTGACGACGGCGCGGATGACACCGGCCTCCACCTCGATGCGCTGCACCTGGGTGTCCTCGCAGATCGTGGCCCCGTGCATGCGGGCGCCGCGGGCGAGCGCCATCGTGATGTCGCTGGGGTTGGCCTGCCCGTCGGTGGGCAGGAAGGCGGCGCCGACGAGGTCGTCCACCTGCATCAGCGGCCACAGCGTCTGCGCCTCCTTCGGGGTGAGCAGGTGCATCTCCAGGCCGAAGCTCTTCGCCGTGGTGGCCTGCCGCTTCACCTCCTCCCAGCGCTCCTCGTTGCACGCCAGGCGCAGGCCGCCGTTCATCTTCCAGCCGGTCGCCTGCCCGGTCTCCGCCTCCAGCGTGCGGTACAGCTCCACGGAGTTGCCCAGCAGCTGGGTGATGTTCGCGCTCGTGCGCAGCTGGCCCACGAGCCCCGCGGCGTGGAACGTGCTGCCGGAGGTGAGCTTGTGCTGCTCGAGCAGCACGGTGTCGGTCCAGCCCAGCTTGGCCAGGTGGTAGGCGGTGGAGCAGCCGACGATGCCACCGCCGATGACGACGGTGCGGGCGGAGGAGGGAAGTGGCGCGGGCACGGCCGAATCTTCGCGCGCCATGCGCCAGAAACGTCCGGATGTGTTGCTTTGTGTTGGAATGCTCACATGCCGCTGTACGAACAGGACGTGATGCACGCGGTCGCCATGCGTGGCTCGGTGAGCGTGCGCGAGCTGGCCATGCTGCTCAACGTCAGCGAGCAGACCGTGCGCCGCATCGTCAAGCCGATGGTGCAGCGTGGGGAGGTGGAGAAGGTGCACGGCGCGGTCGTCGGCCGCACGCGGCCGGGGGAGGCCCCGTTCCTGGCACGCATGACCGTCAACCAGCGCGAGAAGGTGGCCATCGCCGGCCTGGTGGCCACGCTCGTGCGCGACGGCGACGTCATCGCGCTCGACACCGGCAGTACCACCGGCTTCGTCGCCCAGGCGCTGCGCCGCCACCATGGGCTGACGGTGGTGACCAACTCCACGTTCATCGCCACCAGCCTGGCCACCATCCCGGGCAACAAGGTGCTGATGGCCGGCGTCGAGCTGCGCAACCACGACGGTGCGAGCTTCGACGCGCAGGCGTTCTCGGTCGTGCGCTCCATGAAGGTGCGCCTCGCGATCCTGTCCGCCTCTGCCGTCGACCTGCGGCGCGGCTTGATGGTGCAGGAGCACGCGGAGGCGGAGATGTCGGCAGCGATGGGTGAGGTGGCCGAGCAGCGGGTGTTCGCGGTCGACTCCTCGAAGTTCGGCCGCAGCGGCCTCGTCGCCCTGCCACCGCTGTGCGCGCACGACGTGCTGGTCACCGACCGCAGCCCGGCCACACTGCCACCGCTGGTGAGGGCCGCCACCGTGTTGACGACGTGACGGACCTCTGCAATCCGGGCTGCATCGTTCCACGTCGGCGTTCGGGTGGTTGGCTGCTCCCCGTCCCGTCGTTTCGATTTCGATGCGCAGTGATCGGACGCAGGGTCGTGCCTGGGCTGACTCGACACCGAAGTCGAAATCGAACAGACGTGACCACAGCGGAAGGTGCCGTGGTGTTCATGGAACAGTCGTTCAGCCTTGGAGAACGGCGGTCTAAGCTGCGCCCGCACGTCGGGGACGACAGGGGGAGCGTGGAAGTGGTGGATCCGATGATCTCGGTCAGGGACCTGTGGAAGGTCTACGGGCCGCGCGCGGAGCGCATCGTGGGCGCCCCCGAGGCCGATCTGCCCCGCGGCGAGTTGCAGGCGCGGCACGGCAACGTGGTCGCCATGCGCGAGGTCAGCCTCGATGTCGCGCCCGGCGAGGTCTTCGTCGTGATGGGCCTGTCGGGCAGCGGCAAGAGCACGCTCATCCGCTGCATCACCCGCCTCATCGAGCCCACGTCCGGCACGGTGGTGGTCGACGGTGCCGACGTCACCGCCGCCAACGACGACCAGCTGCTGGAGGTGCGCCGGCACAAGGTGTCGATGGTGTTCCAGCACTTCGGCCTGCTGCCCCACCGCACCCTGCTCGACAACGTCGCCTTCGGGCTGGAGCTGCGCGGGGTGGGCCGCGGCGAGCGGCGCGAGCGGGCCGGGCGCACGCTCGAGCTGGTGGGCCTGCCGAACATGGGCGACTACAAGCCGCACCAGCTCAGCGGCGGCCAGCAGCAGCGAGTGGGGTTGGCCAGGGCGCTGGCCACCGACCCGGGAATCCTGCTCTTCGACGAGCCGTTCTCCGCGCTCGACCCGCTGATCCGGCGCGAGATGCAGGACGAGATCGTCCGCCTGCGCCAGGAGCTGGGCAAGACGATGATGTTCATCACCCACGACCTGTCCGAGGCGCTGCGCCTCGGCGACCGGATCGCGATCATGCGCGACGGTCGCTTCGTGCAGGTGGGCACGCCCGCCGAGGTGGTGCTGGAGCCGGCCGACGAGTACGTCGCCAACTTCGTGCGCGACGTGCCGCGCTCGCACGTCGTGCCCGTGGACGCGGTGATGTCGGCGCCCAGCGCGGGCCCGTTCGCCGGCGAGGTGGCCAGCGGCACGAAGGTGCGCGATGCGGTGAACCTGGTGGCCCGCAGCGAGCTGCCGGTGAGAGTGGTGAAGGACGGCCGTGCGGTGGGCACGCTCGATCGGGTCGGGGTGCTGTCGGTCATCGCGACCGAGGATCTCTGATGGCGGTGTCCCTGGAAGCGATGCCCGAGGTCGTCTCCGACGAGATCGTGCGCGCCCGCCGGCGCCGGCGGATGATCGGCTTCGCCGTGTTCGCGGTGCTCGCCGTCCTGGCCTTCGTTGCCGCCCACGACGTGCCCAAGGGGCTCGATTCGGGCATCCAGCGCTGGTCGCAGGACCGCTACAAGTGGTCGGTGATCAACCGCCAGTCGGCGGCGATCTTCACCCACTTCTTCAACCCGATCAGCGACTTCCTCGACTGGTCGGTGCGCCATGTCGACTCGCTGCTGGGGGCGCTGCGCTGGCCCGGCGTGGTGGCCGTCACCGCCGCCGTCGGCTGGCGCACGGGCGGCGCCAGCGCGGCGCTGTCCGGCGGGCTGGCGATGTTCGGCGTCGGCGTCATCTCCGACTGGGATCTCGCGATGCTGACGCTGTCGATCATGGCGGTCTCGGTGATCATCGCACTCGTGCTCGGTGTGCCGCTAGGCATCATCACGGCTCGCTCCGACAAGGCCGAGCGTGTGGTGCGGGTGCTGCTCGACACGGCGCAGGTGATGCCGATCTTCGTGTACTTCAGCCCGGTGCAGGTGTTCTTCGGCATCCAGTTCCCGCCCGCCGTCGTCGTCACGGTCATCTACGCGCTGCCGCCGGCGGTGCGCCTCACCAACCTCGGCCTGCGCCAGGTGCCCGTCGTGATGAACGAGGTGGGCCAGTCGTTCGGTGCCACCCAGCGCCAGCAGCTGTTCAAGGTGCAGCTGCCCGTCGCCCGGCGCACCATCCTGCTGGGCATCAACCAGGTGATCATGATGGCCTTCGGTGTGGTGGTGCTCGCCTCCCTGCTGGGCACGGGCGACCTGGGCAACGAGGTGCTCGCCGGCCTGCAGAAGCAGGAGGTCGGGGCTGCGTTCGCCGCCGGCCTGGGCATCGTCCTGCTCGCCGTCGCGCTCGACCGCGTCAGCACCGGCGAGCACACGATCCGCCACACGCGCTGGTCGCAGAAGGTGCCGAAGCTCTCGCCCCGCACGCGCAACCTGCTGCTCGTCGGCGTGCCCGTGCTCGCCATCATCGTCGGCCGGCTCACCGATGCCACCGGGTTCCCGTCGTCGCTCACGTACGACATCGCCCCCACGGTGGACGGGTGGGTGACGTGGGTGCAGGACAACCTGCGCAAGGGTGTGCCCGTCATCGGCGGCACGCAGGCGATCAACGACTTCCTCGTCACCGACGTGCTCGACCCGGTGAAGGAGTTCCTGCAGGCCGTGCCGTGGCTGCTGGTCGTGGTGTTCGGCGCATTCCTGGGTTGGCTGACGAAGGGGTGGCGGCTGGCGGCGACGATCGCGATCTGCTTCCTCCTCATCGCCACGATGGGCTTCGACAACAAGACCTCGCTGTGGGACCACGCGATGGACACGCTCAGCCAGGTGCTGGTGGCGATCGTCATCAGCGTGCTGATCGCGCTGCCGCTGGGCATGTGGGCCGGCCGCTCGAACCGGGTGGAGCGCATCCTGCGCCCGTTCATGGACGTCGCCCAGGTGATGCCCCAGTTCGTCTACCTCATTCCTGTCGTGTTCCTGTTCCTGCCCGGCCGCGGCGCCGGCGTGGTCGCCTGCGTGATCTACGCGGTGCCGCCGTGCATCCGGCTCACCTCGCTGGGCATGCGCGAGGTGCCGTTCGCGCCACGCGAGGCCGCCATCTCCTTCGGTGCCACCGGTCGCCAGGAGATGCGCAACGTGCAGCTGCCGCTGGCCCGCAAGGCCATCCTGCTGGGCATCAACCAGACGATGATGATGGTGCTCGCCACCGTGATCATCGCCTCGCTGATCGGCGCCGGCGGCCTCGGCCTGCTCGCCTACCAGGCGGCCGTGAAGCCGCAGACCAAGCTTGGCCTCGGCACCGCCGGCGGCTTGAGTATCGTGTTGCTCGCGATCATGCTCGATCGCCTCACGCAAGCGTGGGGCACCAGCAGGGAAACCGAGCATCGTGCGTAGATTGCAGCGTGAAGTCTCGACAAGGGGGAGTACATGACATCCATCCGTAGGAAGAGTCGCTTCGTGGTGGCCGGCATCATGCTGGCGGCCGTGCTGGCGGCGTGTGGCGACGACGAGAAGTCGTCGTCCAACGACACCACCGGCACGGGCGCCTCCACCGCCAGCACCACCGCAGGCGGCTCCGGCACCGATGCCATCACGCTGGCGGTGAACCCGTGGACCGGCTCCGCCGTCAACGCCTATGTGGCGAAGGCGGTCATCGAGGCCAACCTGGGCACGCCGGTCGAGATCATCGACATCGACGAGAACGCCACCTGGGTGGGTCTCGACGACGGCAGCATCGACGCCGTGCTCGAGATCTGGCCGTCGGGTCACGCGGCCGACTACGACACCTACATCACCGGCAAGCAGACGGTGGTCGACATCGGCAAGCTCGGGCCGTCGGCGAAGATCGGCTGGTACGTGCCGAAGTTCGTGGTCGACGAACACCCCGAGCTGGCCACGTGGGAGGGTTTCAAGGATCCGGCGCTGGCCGGCCTGTTCGCCACCGCCGAGTCGGGCGATCTCGGCCAGTTCCTGATGGGCGACCCCAGCTACGTCACCTACGACGAGCTCAACACTGTCCTGCCGTCCGAGGAGGTCACCT
>CAYZFZ010000194.1:0-6853 GCA_964477795.1 uncultured Bifidobacterium sp. | reverse complement strand
GGAGGCGGCGACGACTACATCGTCAAGCCGTTCGCGATCGCGGAGCTCGTCGCGCGCGTCCGCGTCGCCCTGCGGCACGCCGGTGCCGAGGCCGAGCACGACGTGCTCACGATCGCGGATCTCGAGCTCGACCAGCTGGCCCACCGCGTCACCCGCGCCAGCCAGGTCGTGACGCTCTCCCCCACCGAGTTCAAGCTGCTGCGCTACCTGCTGCTCAACCAGGGCCGCGTGCTCAGCCGCGCGCAGATCCTCGACCATGTGTGGAACTTCGACTTCGGCGGCGACGCGTCCGTGGTGGAGACGTACATGAGCTACCTGCGACGCAAGATCGACACGGTCGAGCCCAAGCTGCTGCACACCGTGCGCGGCGTCGGGTACTGCCTGCGAGTCGAGACGTGAGGCTGCGCTCCCGTCTCTACCTGGGCCTCGGCGCGATCGCCCTCGCGTTCGCGATCACCGGCTACCTCGTTGCGACCACCCAGCAGCGCTTCCTCACCGAGCAGCTCGACCACGAGCTGCAGAGCTCGATGGGCACCGCCGTGGGCCTGCTCGGCAATCGGCCCATCCCCGTCCCGCCGGAGGAGGGCGAGACGCTGAGCAAGCTGTGGATCGGCCACCTGGCAGCCGACGGAACGCTGACGACGCTCGTGCAGGGCCAGGACGCTGTCGAGCAGCCCGCGCTCACGGTCGAGACGGCCACGGCACACAGTGGTCGCAACTCCAACTCCGATCCGTTCACGGTGGCCGGCAACGGCGGCGACGAGCGCTTCCGCGTCGTCCTGCTGCAGCGGCCGGGACAGACCGGCTGGGGCATCATCGCGCTCTCGCTGAACGACACCGATGCCGCGTACCAGCGGCTGCTGATCGCCACCGGGGTGGGCGCGCTGGCCGTGCTCGCCGTCATCGCGCTCATCGCCGCCTGGGTGGTGCGCTTGGGTGTGCGGCCGATCACCGAGATGACCGAGGCGGCCGACGCGATCACCGCCGGCGACGAGAGCACGCGCATGGCGGCTTACCCGGCGGGCACCGAGGCGGCCCACCTGGCCAAGGCGTTCAACACGATGCTCGACGAGCGCCAGGCCGCCGACCAGCGCCTGCGCCAGTTCGTGGCCGACGCCTCGCACGAGCTGCGCACGCCGCTCACCTCCATCCGCGGCTACGCCGACCTCTACCACCAGGGGGGCCTGATCGAACCCGCCCGCCTGGACGACGCCATGCGCAGGGTCAGCGGCGAGGCCGAGCGGATGAGCGCGATCGTCAACGACCTGCTGCTGCTGACCAACCTCGACCGCGGCATGCAGCTGTCACTGGTGCCGGTGGACGCGACGGAGGTGCTGCACGACGCGGTCGCCGATGCGCGCGTGGTGCAACCGGAGCGGCCGATTACCGTGACCACCCCGCCCACCCTGCCGTGCAACGCCGACCGCCAGCGCCTGCACCAGGTGGTGGCGGCGCTGGTGCACAACGCGCTGATGCACACCGCACCAACGGTGCCGGTGGAGGTGGTGGGGCGCGCCGAGCAGGGCGGCATCGTCATCGAGGTGATCGACCACGGCGCCGGCATGGACCCGACCACCGCCGCCCACGCGTTCGAGCGCTTCTACCGTGGCGACGCGTCGCGGTCGCGGCACAGCGGCGGCAGTGGCCTCGGGCTCGCCATCGTGCAGTCGATCGTGGAGGCGCACGGTGGCCGCATCGTGTTGCGCACGGCCCCCGGCGAGGGCTGCGCGTTCCGGATCGCGCTTCCCGGCGCCGTCGCGGCCGTCGCGGCGGTCAGCCCTTCTTCTGGTTGAGCAGCGCCGTCACGAGCTTGCCGTCGGCCTTGCCCTTGCTCGCCTTCATCACCAGCCCGACGAGCGCGCCCATCGCCTTGCCGTCGCCATTGCAGAACTTCTGCCACGCGTCGGGGTCGGCGGCGATCGCGTCGTCGACGAGTCCTTCCAGCGACGACGTGTCCATCGCCTCGAAGCCCTTTGCCGCGGCGATGGCGGCAGCGTCGCCACCCGCGTTCGCGACCAGCTCGGCCAGCACGGCCTTGGCCTGCGTGGCGGTGAGCTTGCCGTCGGTCTCCAGCAGGGTGAGCGCGGCGAGGTCGGCAGCGGGCACCGCCGGCGCTGCGCCCTGCTCGGCGAACGCCTCCTTCACGTAGACCAGCGCGCGGGAGACGTTGCCGCCGGCGGCACCGACCGCGAGCACATAGTCGTCCTGGGCCCGCTCGACGACGCTGGTGACGGCCTCGCTGGCCGGCGCCTGGCCGGTGGCCTCGGCGAGCCGGGCGCGGCGGGCCGACGGCAGCATCGGCAGCGAGGCGTGCACGCGGTCGATCCACTCCTGCGACGGCACCAGCGGCACGAGATCGGGTTCGAGGAAGTAGCGGTAGTCGTCCGCGTCCTCCTTGCTGCGCAGCGCGTGGGTGCGCCCGTCGCCTTCGTCCCAGTGGCGGGTCTGCTGGCGTACGACGTCGCCGCTCTCGATCAGATCGATCTGGCGGCGCGCCTCGTAGTCGATCGCGCGCCCGACGCTGCGCACGCTGTTGACGTTCTTGATCTCGCAGCGGGTACCCAGCGGCTGGCCGGGCCTGCGCACGCTGACGTTCGCGTCGACGCGCATGCTGCCCTCTTCCATCTTCGCGTCGCTGGCGCCGATGGCGAGCAGGATGCTGCGCAGCTCGCCCACGTAGGCGCGGGCGTCGTCGGCGCTGCGGATGTCGGGCCGGCTGACGATCTCCACCAGCGGCACGCCGGCACGGTTGAGGTCGATCAGCGAGGCGGTGGCGCCGTGGACGCGGCCACCGGACCCACCGACGTGGGTGCTCTTGCCCGCGTCCTCCTCCATGTGGGCGCGCTCGATGCCGATGCGCACGCCGGAGGGCAGGTCGAGGTAGCCGTCCACGTTGAGCGGCTGGTCGTACTGGCTGACCTGGTACGCCTTGGGCATGTCGGGGTAGAAGTAGTTCTTGCGGTGGAAGCTGCAGGCCTGGATGGTGCAGTGCAGCGCCGCGCCCACGCGCATGGCCAGCTCGACCGCGTGCTCGTTGAGCACGGGCAGGGCGCCGGGCAGGCCGAGCGTGACGGGGTCGATGTTGGTGTTCGGTTCGTCGCCGAAGCGGTTGGGGCTGGCGCTGAACAGCTTGGTGGCGGTGGCCAGCTCGACGTGCACCTCGAGGCCGACCACGAGCTCCCAGTCGCCGGGCAGGCCGTCGTACGCGCTCATCGTGCGCCCCCTTCGGCAGCGCGCATGCTGCGTTCGAGCGCGGCGCCGACGCGGAACATGGTGGGTTCCTGCAGGGTGCCGGCCAGTACCTGCACGCCGACGGGTAGGCCGCCGGCCCCGGTGCCGAAGGGCACGCTCATCCCCGGGTGGCCGGCGAGGTTGGTGGGGATCGTGTACGTGTCGCACAGGTACATCGCGTACGGGTTCTCGCCCTTGTCGCCGAACTTGAAGGCGACCGTGGGTGAGGTGGGCGTGAGCAGCACGTCCGCGTGCTGGTAGGCGCGCTCGAAGTCGTCGTGGATCAGCCGGCGCACCTTGAGCGCCTTGCCGTAGTAGGCGTCGTAGTAGCCGGCGCTGAGCGCGTACGTGCCGAGCATGACGCGCCGCTTCACCTCGTCGCCGAAGCCGGCGGCGCGGGTGGCGCCGTACATGGCGTTGGTGTCGGCCGCGTCCACGCGCAGGCCGTAGCGCACACCGTCGTAGCGGGCCAGGTTGCTGCTCGCCTCGGCCGGGGCGATGAGGTAGTAGGCGGTGAGGCCGAACGTGAACGCGGGCACCTGCACGTCGACGATGGTGGCGCCCTGCTCGCGCAGCGCGTCGAACGCGACCTCCAGCCGCTCTTGCACGTCGGGGTCGGCGCCCTCGGGCAGGTCGGTGATGCGCCCGATGCGCAGACCGTCTACGTCCTGCTGGATCGCGTCGACCAGCGGCGGGTGCTGCTGGGGAATGCTCGTGCTGTCGAGCGGGTCGTGCCCGCCGATCACGTCGAGCAGCAGCGCCGCGTCCGCGACGGTGTGCGTGAACGGGCCGATCTGGTCGAGGCTGCTCGCGAATGCGACGAGGCCGAAGCGGCTGACGTAGCCGTAGGTGGGCTTGACGCCGACCACACCGCACAGGGCGGCGGGCTGGCGGATGGAACCGCCCGTGTCGCTGCCCAGCGCCACCTGGCTGAAACCGGCGGCGACCGCTGCCGCGCTGCCCCCGCTGCTGCCGCCGGGCACCCGGCTGGTGTCGTGGGGGTTCCTGGTCGGGCCGAACGCCGAGTTCTCGGTGCTGCTGCCCATCGCGAACTCGTCGAGGTTGGTCTTGCCGACCACGATCGCGCCGGCGGTGTGGAGCGTGTCGACGATCGTCGCGTTGTACGGCGGCTTCCAGCCCTCGAGGATCTTCGACGAGCAGGTGGTGGGCACGCCGCGCGTGCACATGTTGTCCTTCAAGGCAACGGTGACGCCGGCCAGCGGGCCGGGATCGTCGCCGGCGGCGACGGCGGCATCGATGGCCGCGGCGCGCTCACGGGCCTGGTCGGCAAGGACGAGGTTGAACGCGTGGATCTCCGGCTCGCGGGAGGCGATGGTGGCCAGGTGCTGCTCGAGCACGGCGGCGGCGGCGGTCTCGCCGGACCTGACGGCGGCGGCGACCTGGGCGGCAGTGGCGGCGGCCATCAGCCCTCCCCGCCGATCGGCGGCACCCGGAAGCAGCCGTCCTCGGCTGCCGGTGCGGCGGCGAGCACCTCGTCGCGGTCGAGGCAGGGCCGCGCCACGTCCGGGCGCAACACGTTGACCAGCGGGTACGGCTGCGCCATCGGCGCCACGTCGGACAGGTCGAGGGCATCGACATCGGCGAAGTGCTCGAGCATTCCGTCGAGCTGCGACGTCATGCGATCGATCTCCTCCGGGGTGACATCGAGCCGGGCGAGCCGGGCGACCTTGGCCACGGCGGCAGCGGTGATGCGTTCAGACACAGTGCTTGATCCTACGGGCGCGGCGGCGCGCGCCCGCAGTGCGTTTCGGCGGCGCTCCGAGGTGGCCTCAGGCGGCGGCGAGCAACTCGAACAGCAACCGTGCGGAGACATCCGGCCGCACCAGCGGGTTGTTGATGCCGTGGTCGGCGAGCTGCGTGGCGACCGTTTCCAGCTGGGCCCGGTAGGCGGCGAGGTCACTGGAAGGGAACGGCCGCCGCGCGGGCGGCCGCAGGCGTGCGATCTTGACGCATGTCTGGCAGGTGTGCTCCACGGGGCCTTCGTTGAACAGGCGCGAGTTCGGCCGGCGCTTCAGCCCGCACAGCGTGGCCCGCTTCTCGCCGGGCTCGGCGTAGCCTGCCGGTCGCAGGGCGTGCACCTTGAGGTTGTGGTTGACCGTCATGCCGCCGGCCTCGTAGCGGGTGAAGCGATTGGGCAGGTGCGACAGCGGGCCGCCTGGCCGGGTGATCAGCTGATCGGGCGGCGGGAATACGCCCAGCCCGCGACGGCGCTCGTACGCCCGCTGACGGCAGCTGACCCGGCAATAGATGCGCTTGCGGCCGGGCCCGGGCCTGAGCGCGAAGACAGTGCCGCACCAGAGGCACGCACGCTGCTTGGGTCGCGGGATGGGAGTGATTCGCTCGTCGTCGATGCTCATGCCGCACTTCTACGCAAGGGGTCTGACGCGGTTCGTCGTGCCGGCACCGGGGTTGGGCCGACACGGCTCAGAGCGGCCCCGCTCCGGCCCCGACTCCCCTCCGGCCCCGACCCCGGCCCCGACCCCGGTCCCGGCCCACACTCGCCACCCGCCGCTCGCGGGTTCTCCACGTGACGAAATCGAGATGCCGCCGACCTCGCTGTCGCTCGCCCTCCGGGCCGGATCCCCTCATCGGGAGCGAGACCACCGACATCCGAGCAGTGGCATCCGGCCTGTTCCGTCACGTGGAGATCACCGGAGTGAACGCACGCCGGCCTACTCGCCAATTCGTCACGTGGAGAACCACCAAGGGTTGACCCGGCCCCGACCCACCTATTACGTCACGTGGAGAACCGCCAAGGGCGGCACGGCCCCGACTCACCCATTACGTCACGTGGAGAACCGCCAAGGGCGGCGCTGCCCCGACTCGCCCATTACGTCACGTGGAGAACCGGTAAGGGGCGCCACTCGCCTCGCTGGGGTGGTCGGCGCGGGCCAGGTCCGGCCGGGTGGCCGGACATGGTCCGGCTCAGATCGCCTGGACGTGGAGCAGCAGGCCCGACTCGGGGTGCTGGCGGGGCAGCTGGATGCCATGGGCCGCGAGCTGGGCGCCGGTGAGTTCGATGTCGCTGGCCGCCCACTCGACGCGCGCCCCCGGCAGCGGGATCTGCTCGACCAGGTAGCGGGTGCCGGGCAGCAGGCCCGGCAGCCTGAGCGGTGGCGGCAGCAGGCTCATACCGGTCGACAGTTGCGCGTGGGCGACGAGTGCCGCCCGACGATCCGCGGCGTACACGCCGTAGGCGTGGCTGGCTGCAGCCTGGCCGTTGAGCACGGGGTCGAAGCGGACGACGTCGCCGCCGTGCAGCAGGGGGCGGAAGCGCTGGTGCAGCGCGATCGCAGCGGCCAGCTGATCGCGCTCGGTGCCGGTGAGCCCGAGCACGTTCCACTCCACGCCGAGGTGACCGAAGCACGCGGTGAGCGCACGGAAGGCCAGCGAGTGCACCCGGCCCGTGGTGTGCGAGCGGGTGGGACCGATGTGCGCGCCCATCAGCTCGTAGGGGATCAGCATCGACGCACCCCACTGGATGGTCTGCCGTTCGAGCGCGTCGTTGCAGTCGCTGGTCCACACCCGCTCGGCCCGCCGGAGCACCTCGTGGTCGATGCGGCCACCGCCGCTCGCGCAGCTCTCGAACTCGACGCCGGGG
>CAYZFZ010000193.1:0-6907 GCA_964477795.1 uncultured Bifidobacterium sp. | reverse complement strand
CTCGTCGTCCCCGGCGTGGCGATGGTGAACCTGCTGGGCGAGCTGTGGGCCGGTGGCGAACCGAAGTGGGAGAAGGCGCTCGTGCACTCGTCAGCGCACCTCCACCTGTACGGGAAGGCCGAGGCACGGCCGGGCCGCAAGATGGGCCACCTCACGGTCACCACCGGTACCGCGATGGGCGCCACCAGCCTCGCCCGCCGCCTGCGCAAGCAGCTCACCGCCAGTTAGCCTGCTCGCGATGGTCGGGCTCAGCGGTCTCGCACAGGTCGCGCTCGTCGGCAGCATCGGCAGCTGGCTGAGCGACCTCACCGACACGCTTGCCGGCTGGGCCGGGAACTGGTGGTTCCTCGCCGTCATCTTCGTGATCGCGCTGCTGGATTCGGTGATCCCCGTCGTGCCCAGCGAGACCACCGTCATCATCGGTGGCGTCGCCGTCGCCACCGGCGACGCGCCCTACCCCCTGCTGGCGGTGATCGGTGCCGGCGCGCTCGGCGCGTTCATCGGCGACAACCTGGCGTACACGATCGGGCACCACTGGTCGGGCGCGTTCCAGCGACGCGCCGATCGCAAGCCGAAGTTCGACGCCCGCCTGCAGTGGGCGCGCAGCCAGATCAAGGTGCGCGGCGGCCTGCTGCTGATCACGGCTCGCTTCATCCCCGGGGGTCGCACCGCGCTCACCCTCGCCTGCGGCATCACCCGCCAACCGCGTGGCTGGTTCGTCGCGTGGGTCGCGGTCGCCGCCACCATCTGGGCGACCTACGCGGCCGTGCTCGCCCGGCTGGTGGGCGAACCGTTCAAGGACGACCACACGAAGGCGTTCTGGATCGCGTTCGGCACCGCGCTGGGCATCAACGCCGTGATCGAGCTGATCCGTCACCGGCGGGCGAAGAGCCTCGAGCGCGAGTTCTCGAAGCCGGCGGTCTGACCGGCGGCGGCGTGGCCAGCAACGGCGTGACGAGCGCGGTCACGTGGCCGGTGATGAAGCGACGCCCGCCCGCCTGGCGGCTGATGAACCGCCGGTAGAACAGCGGGCCGACGAGCTGGCCGGTCAGCACGTCGACGTCTGCGGTGGCCGCCAGCTGGCCGGTGGCCTGTGCCGAACGGAGCCTCGCTTCCAGCAGTCGCCGCCGCTGCACACCGATCTCGTGCACGGTGCGCGACAGCAGCGGGCTGCGTTCCGCGCCGTCGAGCGCGGTCGGCAGCACCGCCCCGAAGTCGCCCGTGCGCAACAACCGGTCGACGGCGAGGCAGAACCGCACCAGGTCGTCGACCAGATCGTCGGTACACGCGACGGGCACCTGGCAGCTGACGGACTGCACTGCCGCCAGGTGCAGCTCCTCGCGATCGGCGAACTGCCGGTAGATCGTCGACTTGGCCACGCCGGAGCGAGCCGCGACGGCCTCGATCGTGAGGCCCGGCAGCCCCTCCTCGCGCAGGATCGCGACCGCCGCCGCCAGCGTCCGCGCCCGTGACCTGGCCGGCCGCGGGTCGCCGCGCTCAGTCGGTGGAGACACCGTGCTCTCCGCGATCGGGCAGCCGCAGGTACAGCACCACGGCGCCGGCCGCGACCAGCACGGCCGACAGCCGCAGCGCGACGTGCACCCCGTCGACGAACGACTGCTGCACCGCCGCCCTCATCTGCTGCGAGGCGCCGGCGCCCACCTGCTGATCCAGCGTGTCGCTGATCGCCAGTGCCTTGGCGATGTTGTCCTTCGCCAGCGCCTGCAACTCCTTTGGCAACTGCGCCACCGCTCCGGCGACATGGCTGCGGTAGATGCTGTTCACCACGCTGCCGATGACCGCGATGCCGACCGCGCCGCCGACCTCACGGGTCGTGTCGTTGACGGCCGAGCCCACGCCCGCCTTGTGCAGCGGGACGCTCTGCACGATCCCGCTGCTCAGCGACGGCATCGACGAGGCGACGCCGTAGCCGGCGATGACGAGGCACACCGCGACGTACCAGTACGGCGTGTCGAGCTGCACACGCGACATCAGCAGCAGCCCGATCACCAGCGCGACCAGACCACCGGCGACTGCCTTCTTCGCCCCGATGTGGGCGGCGATCCGCGGCGCCCGCGGCGACACCGCGACCATCGTGACGGCGAACGGCAGCCCGCGCAGGCCGGCCGCCAGCGGCGAGTAGCCCTTCACGTACTGCAGGTACTGGGTGAGCAGGAAGAAGAGCGAGAACATCGCGAAGAACGTGACCGTGATCCCCATGCTGCCCATCGCGAAGCGGGCGTTGCGGAAGAAGCGCATGTCGAGCATTGGCTCGCTCGCCCGCCGCTCGTAGAGGACGAAGCCGACGAGGCAGACGACGGCCACCACGAACCCGCCGACCACCAGCGCATCCGTCCAGCCGCGCTCGGGCCCTTCGATGATGGCAGCCAGCAGGGCGCTGAAGCCGACGATCGAAAGGGCGGCGCCACCGAAGTCGAGCGCGTGCGCCACCGCCTCGCGCGAGGCGGGCGCGAGCACCGCCGACGCGACGAAGGCGAACGCTGCGATCGGGGTCGCCACCAGGAACACCGAGCCGTACCAGAAGTGACCGACGAGTAGCCCGCCCAGGATCGGGCCGATCGCGCCGCCGGCACCGGCGAAGCCGGCCCACGTGGCGATCGCCTTCGCCCGCTCACGGCGCGGGAAGCACGACTGCAGGAGGCTGAGCGTGGACGGCATGATGAGCGCGGCGCCGATGCCCATCACGGCACGGCACGCGATGAGTGCCTCCGCGGTGTTCATGAACGCGCACGCGGCGGACGCGACGGCGAAGATCACGAGGCCGATCAGCAGCGCGCCCTTGCGGCCGAAGCGATCGCCCAGCGCGCCTGCCGGCAGCAGCAGCGCAGCGAACACGAGCGCGTAGGCGTCCACGATCCACAGGATCTGCGTGTCGGTGGGTTTCAGCTCCGAGCCGGCCAACGACGGGATGGCGACGTTCACCGAGCTGACGGTGGCCACGATCAGCACGAGGCTGAGGCACATCGTCGCGAGGATGGCCCAGCGACGGTGGTAGATCTTCGGATCGATGCCGTCGAGCTCCTCGACGGTGACCTCGTGGTGATGGTGGTGAGTGGTCATCACAGCTCCCTGCGTTTCGCTACGCGAGCGTAGCGAAGGCAAACTTCCCGCGCAATGGGTGTGGGTGCCACGGCAGACTGGCGGGGTGCAGCTCCATCTCGCGCAACTGAACGTGGCGACCCTGCGCCACCCGATCGACCATCCGTTGACGGCGCCGTTCACCGAGGCGCTCCCGCTCGTCAACTCGCTCGGCGAGGCCGCGCCAGGCTTCGTCTGGCGGTTGCAGACGGAAGCGGGCGACGCCACCGCGATCAAGGCGTTCCCGGATCCGCTCACCATCGTCAACCTCACCGTCTGGGAGTCCGCCGCGGCCCTGCGCGACTTCGCCTACCGCGGCGCCCACCGCGACTTCTTCAGGCGGCGCGCCGAGTGGTTCCTCGACGAGTCGCGCACCGCACTGTGGTGGGTTCCGGCCGGTACCACCCCCACCGTCGGCGACGCCAGGGCACGCCTCGGGTTCGTCGACCGCTTCGGGCCCTCCCCCTACGCGTTCGAGATGGGGCAGCAGCTCCCGCAGCTCGTCGTCGTCCGCCGCGGGCTCGACCACCCGGACGTGGGGCCGATGATCGCGCAGCTCAACCGCGAGTTGCTCGCCAGCGAACCGGAGGGCGGCATCTGCTTCCACTCGCTCGACGACGCCGAGGTCCGTGACGGCGGCGGCTTCTTCGTCGCCTACCTCGACGGGGAACCGAGCGCGTGCGGCGCGTACCGCCGCATCGACGGTGCCGGCGGCCTCGAGGGCACCGCCGAGGTGAAGCGCATGTGGGCCCGGCCCGGCGCCCGCGGCAGCAAGCTGGGCGCCGCGATCCTCGCCACGATCGTCAGCGCCGCAACGGCCGACGGCTACCGCGCGCTGCAGCTGGAGACGGGTGAGCACCTCACCGCGGCGGTGGGCCTGTACACCAGGTTCGGCTTCCGGCCTTGCCCGCCCTGGGGCGAGTACGCAAGCAGCCCGCTGAGCTACTGCCTGCGGCTGGAGCTGGGGGCCTGAGGCGGCCCGACCGTCAGTCCCGGGTGCGTGCCCGGTAGCGGTGCAGCGCGAGCGGCACCGCGATGCACAGCAGCACGATGCAGTAGATCCAGGCGGCGGCGACGGGGTGCCGCATCGGCCAGATGTCCTTCGCGATCGGCGAGAGCGGGTTGCCGAACAGGGTGCGCACCGCGGCGACGAGCACGCTGACCGGGTTCCACGAGGCGATCCACTGCAGCACGTCGGGCAGCGTGGCGATCGGCACGAACGCGTTGCTGAGGAACGTCAACGGGAACACGACCGTGAAGCCGATGCCCATCACCGCGTCGGGCGAGCGCACGATGATGCCCAGCCAGGTGCCGAACCAGATGATCGCCGAGGCGAACACGACGAGCAGCAGGATCGCCTCGGCAACCTGGAAGAAGCCCGTGTGCGTGCGCCAGCCGACGAGCAAGCCAGCACTGAGCAGGACGACGATGGACAGCACGATGCCGGCGAGCTCGGCGAGGTAGTGGCCCAGCAGGTAGGCGGCGCGGGTGGACGGCAGGGAGCGGAAGCGGTCGATGACGCCCTCGGTGAGGTCGGTGGCGATGCCCGTTGCCGGCCCCATCATGGCGAAGGCGAGCGACTGGATGAGGATGCCGCCGATGAGGTACTCGCGGTAGCCGCCGCCTTCCACCTCGATGGCACCGCCGAACACGAACGCGAACAGCAGCACGAACATCAGCGGCTGCACCGTGACGTCGAGCAGCTTCTCGGGGATCTGGCGGATGTGCTGCACGTTGCGCTTGGCGTAGACGAGCGTGTCGCTCCACAGGGCGCGCGCCCCGAGGCCGTCGTCGGCGTGGCGCGGGTGGTGCAGCGTCGGTGCGGGCGTGATGGTGGTGGTCATTCGGGAACCTCGGTGTTGGGCGCGTCGGTGGCATCGTGGTGGTGGGTGCGGCTGGTGAGCGTGAGGAACACATCGTCGAGCGTCGCCTGCCGGCGGTTGAGGTCGACGGCGTCGATGCCCGCCTCGTCGAGCGCGCGCACGACGTCGATGATGCGGGTGCCCTCGCGCAGCGGCGCGGTGACGGTGAGGATGTCGTCGTCGAAGGTGGGCTCGTTGTCCGCGAAGGCGGCGAGCGCGACGGCCGCCGGCACCAGCTCTGCGGCCGTGGCGACCTTCACGTCGACGCGCTCGTTGCCGATGCGCGCCTTCAGCTCGTCGGGCGAGCCATGGGCGACGGTGCGACCGTGGTCGAGCACGACGATGTCGTCGGCGAGCCGGTCGGCCTCCTCCAGGTACTGGGTGGTGAGGATGATGGTGGTGCCGTCGCGCACGAGGTCGCGCAGCATCTGCCACAGGTCGCCACGGCTGCGCGGGTCGAGCCCGGTGGTGGGCTCGTCGAGGAACAGCACCTCGGGCGCAGCCACGAGGCTGGCCGCGAGATCGAGCCGGCGGCGCATGCCACCGGAGAACGTCTTCACCAGCCGCCCCGCGGCCTCGGTGAGATCGAGTTGCTGGAGCAGCTCGTCGGCGCGCTGGCGGGCCTGGGCCTTGCTCAACCGGTGCAGCCGGCCCACCATCTCCAGGTTGAGCCGGGCGGACATCAGCCCGTCGACGGTGGCCTGCTGGGCGGCGACGCCGATGCGGCGGCGCACCGCGGCCCCGTGGGTGACGACATCGAAGCCAGCCACGGTGGCCGCACCCTCGGTGGGCTGCGACAGGGTGGTGAGGATGCGGATGGCCGTGGTCTTGCCGGCGCCGTTGTGGCCGAGCAGGCCCAAGACGGTGCCGGGGGCGACGTCGAGATCGAGATCGCGCAGCGCCCACAGCTCGCCGAAGCGCTTGCCGAGGCCATTCGCCTGGACCCCGCGCCCGGCAACCGAGGAGCGGTTCGTCTCGTGCACCAACTGTTCGTACATAGTACGACGAACGATAGCAGTACACTGTACGACGTGGCAACCGACTTTCCTTCCCCGCGATCGCGCGGGCACTTCGTGCGGATGGCAGCCCATGGCTCCCCGCTCGAGGTGTGGACCCGCTTCGAGCAGGCCGTCCGCAAGCCGCGCTTCACCCGCGACGACATCGCCGCCGCCGCCATGCGCATCGCCGACGCCGACGGCTTCGATGCCGTCTCGATGCGTCGCATCGCGGCCGAGCTCGGCGCCGGCACGATGACCCTCTACCACTACATCCGCACCAAGGACGAGCTGCTCACGCTCATCACCGACACGTTCATGGACGAGGTCGCGCTCCCGGTCGGCACCGTCCTACCCGCCGGCTGGCGCGACGCGATCACACTCCTCGCCCGGCGCACCCGCGAGGCGCTGCGCCGCCACCCGTGGGTGCTCGACATCACCGACGACCCCCAGCTCGGCCCCAATGGCGTGCGCCACTTCGACCAGTCGTTGCAGGCGCTGGCCTCGCTGCCGGCGGATCTGCAGGGCAAGATCGACGTGCTGATGTCGATCGACGAGTATGTCTTCGGCTTCTGCATGCACGAGCGCAACAACGACGCCGGCGGCACCGACACCACGCTCTCGTCGCCGATGGCCGCCTACCTCGGCGACCTGCTCGCCACCGGCGAGTACCCCGCCCTGAAGGCGATGACCGATGCGTCGTCGCTCGCCGGCGCCTGGGCGCAGATCGCCACCGCCATGCGCGACGACGCCCGCTTCGAGCGCAACCTCGGCCGCCTGCTCGACGGCTTCGAGCAGTCCTTCCGCGGCTGAGGACATCACCCACGGGCAGGCCGGAAAACGGGCGAACCCGCCCCGGAGGGCGGGTTCGTCTCCAACTCGAACGGCTGCGAGCGCAGCGCCGCGACTACCAGCGGTAGTGGGCGAAGGCCTTGTTGCTCTCGGCCATCT
>CAYZFZ010000192.1:0-6925 GCA_964477795.1 uncultured Bifidobacterium sp. | reverse complement strand
CGGCTTGACGATGTAGTCGTCGCCGCCTCCGGTGAGACCGCGCACGCGGTCGTCGACCCCGTCGCGGGCGGTGAGGAACACGACCGGTGTCTTGTTGCCGTCGGTGCGCAGCCGGCGCAACACCTCGAAGCCGTCGATGCCGGGCATCATCACGTCGAGCACGATCGCGTGCGGCATGAACGAGCGCACGAGGGTGAGCGCCTGGTAGCCGTCGGCAGCCTTCGCCGTGTCGATCCCGTCGAGCTGGAGAGCGGATTCGACGAGGAACGAGATGTTCTCCTCGTCGTCGACGACGAGCACGCGCGGCTTGTTGCTGATCACAGTGGCCATTGTTGCGCAGCCGTCCTCACTTGGTGCGGCCTCAACTCGTCGTACGGCCGCGGAACACCCACTGCCGCAGCAGGCCGAAGCGGGCGACCGTCGTGAGCGACCACATCATCAGCAGCACCAGCACCTGCGCGAGATCGCCGGCGACGTTGACCAGCGCCAGGCTGGTGACTGCAAGACCCGCGAGCAAGATCGCCACGCCACCCATGTAGTGACGACCTCGCCCGCGGGCGTCCTTGTAGCCGAAGGTGTAGCGGCGGTTGGCCCACGTGTTGCCCACCGCCGTCGCACCCACCGCGATCAGGTTTGCCTGCACGGCACCGATGCTGCCGCGCAACCAGAGGAAGAGCGCCAGCGAGACCAGCGTGCTGAGCACGCCGATCTTGCCGAACACGACCAGCTGCCGGCCGAAGTCGTCGGCGAGCGGCTCGCGGGCAGCGGCGCCGAGCTCGGCTCGGCCCTGCCCGCGCCCGAACGCGCCGGCCAGGCGCAGCACGCCGCGCAGGTCGTCGCAAGCGGTCGCGGCCACGCGGACGCGGCTGTCGGGATCGTCGATCCATGTCACCGGCACCTCGTGCACCCGCAGGCCGTTGCGCTCGGCGAGCAGCAGCAACTCGGTGTCGAAGAACCACTCGTCGTCGCGCACCATCGGCACCAGCACGTCGGCCACCTCGCTGCGCACGGCCTTGAAGCCGCACTGCGCATCGCGGAAGCCGTTGCCGAACACGGTGCGCAGGATCGCGTTGTACGTGCGCGAGATGAACTCCCGCCGCGGCCCGCGGGCCACGGTGGAACCGGCCGCCAGCCGGGAGCCGATGGCGACATCGCTGTGCCCGCTGAGCAGTGGTGCGATCAGCGGCAGCAGCGCGTCGAGGCCGGTGGACAGGTCGACGTCCATGTACGCGACGATCGTCGCGTCGTTGCCCTGCCAGGCGGTGCGCAGCGCCAGGCCGCGGCCTTTGCGATCGAGGTGGATGGCCCGCACGCCGTCGAGCGTGAGCGCCAGCGTGGTCGCCACCTGCCACGTCGAGTCCGTCGAAGCGTTGTCGGCGATCGTGATCCGCCACGTGAACGGGAAGTGCTCGACGAGGTAGTCGCGGAGGGTCGTGACGCTCGCGGCCAGCACCCGGGCCTCGTCGTGCACCGGGATGACGATGTCGACCAGCGGTGCCTGCAGCGCACGAGGGAGGAGGGGATGCGCTGCAGTCGCGGTCGGCTCGGTCACCGGCGGGTGCTGGTCCGTGAGCGTCATGGGCATCATGCTGCGCGACCCGCCTGAGGGTCGCGTGTGAACCGCCTGGGAAGTTGCTGTGAACCGTGCCGGCGAGCTGCGCCGCTCGTCAGAGCACGGAGGCGAGCGTGACCTGTTGGCGCAGCCAGGCAGTGGCATCCGCCGCGGGCATCGGCCGCGCGATGTGGAACCCCTGGGCCAGGGGGCAGCCGAGCCGGGCGAGCTCGGCCAGCTTCTCCGCACTGTCCACGCCCTCCGCGACCACCTTCAGCCCCAACGAGTCGCCCAGGCGCAGCAGCAGTTCGACGATCGTCAGGTCGAGCGGGTTGTCGCACATCCCGCTGACGAAGACGCCGTCGATCTTGAGCGTGTCGACCGTGAGGCGGTGCAGGTAGCTCATCGACGAGTAGCCGGTGCCGAAGTCGTCGATCGCCACCTTCACCCCCTGGCGGCGCAGGTCGTCGACGACGGAGCTGGCCCGGGCAACGTCGGCGACGAGGTGGGTCTCGGTGATCTCGACGTCGAGCATGCCCGGGTCGACCCCGGCGCGCCCGCACAGTTCGGCCAGCAGCGGGCTCAGCGACCCGTCGATGATGTGGCGGCCCGAGATGTTGACCGCGATGCGCAGCCCGGCGGTGACGGGGTCGTCACGCCACTCGCGCAGGACGGCGACGGACTGCTCGATCACCCATGTGTCGAGATCGACGATGACGCCCGTGCGCTCCGCGATGGGGATGAAGTCGTTGGGGCCCACCTCACCGATGCCGGGGCGGTTCCAGCGCACCAGCGCCTCGGCACCGACCGGCTCCTTCGTGGCGATGTCGATGATCGGCTGCAGCTTGAGGCTGAACTGGCCGGCGGCGAGGCCTTGGCGCATCGTCAGCGCCATGTCGGCGCGCTCCTCGATGTCGCGGGCGAGTCGTGCGTCGTACAGTTCGACACGGCGCCGCCCACGCTCCTTGGCGCGGTAGACCGCGGAGTCCGCCTGGGCGATGTTGTCCAGTGGGCCGCGCGTGCCGTCGACGATCGACACACCCGCCGACGCCGAGATCGTGAACAGCTGGCCGGCGCTGCCCACGCACGGCGTGGAGACGATCTCGATCAGCGTCGCGGCGAACTCGAGCACGTCGTCCTCGGAGGCGATGGAGTCGAGGAGCACGATGAACTCGTCGCCGCCGATGCGGGCGACGAGGTGGTCCGGGCAGGCCTCCTTCAGCCGGGCGCCGATCTCGCCGAGGATGCGGTCGCCCTCGGCGTGGCCCTGCGTGTCGTTCACGCTCTTGAAGCCGTCGAGGTCGAGGAACACCACCGCGCTGCGCGCGCCGGTCAGCCGGGCGCGTGCCGCCATCTGGGCGAGGCGTTCGAGGGCCGAGGTGCGGTTGGCCAGCCCGGTGAGCGCATCGGTGCGGGCCTGCCGGTTGGCGGTGGCCTCGGACTCGTGGAGCTTGGCGGTGACCGCCGCGAGGTGGCTGACCGATTGCCGCAGGGTGTCGCCGAGTGGGCCGGGAAGCGTGCGGTCGATGTCGGTGTCGCCGAGCGCAAGCCGGCGCACCTGCGCGTCGTACAGGCGCAGCGTGGTGACCATCTCGTTGAACGTGCGCGTCACGACCCGCAAGTCGGTGGGCCCAGTCGGCTTCACCGGTGCGATTGCGAGATCACCTTCTCCCACCTGCTGGGAGAGCCGCACGAGCCGGCGCAACGGGCGCAGGATGGACACGAGCACCAGGCCCAGGAGCAGCACGCCGATCGCGATCGTGGCGACCATGACGACGATGGCGTCGTGGCGTGACTGCTCGGCACCTTCCTGGATCTGCTGCGCCCGCGCGACCTCCTCCTGCAGGAAGGTGGTGCCGTAGCGCTGCAGCGCGCTGAGCCGGTCGAACGACGCGGTGAGCACGTCGACGATGGCGGCGACGACGTCGGGTGCATCGATGAACTGGACGCCGTCCGCCTCGACGCGGGTGATGCTGGCCACCCAGTCCGGCAGCGTGTTGTCGACACGGGCGAACGAGGGATCGGACGTCATCGCGTCGAACTCGGCGAGCCGGTCGGGCGCGAGCAGGTCGCGGAACCGCTGCAGCGACGCCTGGAACGCACCCGAACCGACCATCGCGGTGACGATCTGGTCGCTCTCGCCGTTGGAGATGCCCGCCTGGGTGACCTCCTGCAGGTTGCTCGTGGCGTGCTCGAGTGTGGTGAGGAACTGCTCGGTCTCGGTGCCGATGTCGGCCAGGTCGCGAGTGGTCGCGGATTGCTTGAGCACCTGGGCCGCGCGGGTGTTGATCTGGTCGAGCAGGCCGACCAGCCGCTGAAACGTCGCGACGACCTCCGTCAGGTTCTGCGAGCCGTCGTCGAAGTGACCGCGCATCGATGCCAGCTCGTGCTCGATCTCGGAGATCTCCGCGCCCAGCGTCCGGCCCGACGGCAGCGAGTACGACGTCCAGTCCTTGCTGAGGCTGACCAGGTTGTCGTCGAGCTGGAGGCGCGACGACTGCACGAGCCCGATGAAGTCGACACCGATCGATGCGGTGAGCAGCGTCCGCGGGACGCCGCGCTGCTCCACCTGGGTGACGCCCGTGGTCGCACTGAGCTCGATGTACAGCGGCACGATCAGCCTGCCCACGTGCTGGAGCAGCGAGACCTGCTGGCGGACCTGCCCGGCGGACGCGGCGGCCTCCCGGTGGGTGACCACCTCGCGGAAGGCGAAGACCTGCATGCCGACCATCGGCACGAGCAGCATCGTCAGCAGCGCCGCCGCCAGCGAGCGGGGGCCGAAGCGGCCCACCCGCGAGGATGGTGACCGCGGCGGCTGGGAGTGGGCGCGGTCTACGGTGGAGGGCCCGTCCCGCTTCCCTGATGACACGCGGCCCACGCTACACGCCGCCCCGTGCCGGGTAGCGTCCACGCAGGTGCCGTCGTCGTCTCTCGCTCCGTTCCGTTCCCGGGCGTTCCGGCTGATCTGGTCGGGCGCGCTGGTGTCGAACATCGGTACCTGGATGGAGACGGTCGCCCTCGGCTACTACGTCGCCGACACCACCGGCCGGGCCAGCTGGTCGGCCGTCGTGGCGGCCGCCGGCTTCCTGCCGGGGGCAGTCGTCGGCCCGATCGGCTCGGCGATGGCGGATCGGCTGCGCCGCCGCCGAGTGCTGGCGGTGGGCAGCCTGCTCGCGTCGGTGATCGCGGCCGGGTTGGCGCTGTGGGTGGGCACCGGCGATGCGACTCCCGCCGGCATCGCCGTGGTCGCGTTCGTCGCCGGCTGCGTCTCGGCGTTCACCTTCCCCTCCTTCCAGACCACGCTGCCCACGCTGGTGCCGCCCGACGAGCTGGTCTCCGCGGTCGGGCTGTCGAACGCGCAGTGGAACATCGGCCGCGTGGTCGGCCCGGCGTTCGCCGCGATCGCGATCGCGGTCGGTGGCATCCAGGCGGCACTGTGGTGCAACGCGGCCAGCTACATGGCCGTCGTCGTGGCGGTCGCGATGGTGAGCTTCCACCAGCCCCCCGGTGAGCGTCGGCCCGTGTTCGGCGCGCTGGCCGACGGGGTGCGTTTCGCCCGCTCGTCACCGGCGATGCGTTCGATGCTGGTGCTGATGGTCGCGACCATCGCGATCGCGTCACCGTTCATCGCGTTCGTGCCGCAGATGGCCACGAACGTGTTCGACGGCGGATCGAACGCCACGTCGCTGCTCGTCACCGCGCAGGGCGTGGGTGCGGTGATCGCCGCGTTCACGCTCGGCACCATGTCCAAGCGCCTCGGGCTCTCCCGCGTCACGTTCCTGTCGCTCGCCGGTCTCGCGCCGGCGCTCGTGCTCTACGGCGTGGCGCCTGGCATCTGGCTGGCCGCCCCGGCGCTCGTGCTGGTGGGCCTCACCTACGGCTACGCGTTCATCTCCTTCGCCGGTGTCGCGCAGTCGGCCGCTCCGGAGGCGCTGCGCGGCAGGGTGCTCGCCGTCAACAGCTTCGTGCTCGGCGTGCTGTACCCGGTGGGCGCGCTCGTGCAGGGCCGGCTGGCGGACGTCGTGGGGCTGCGCTGGGTGACCGCCGGGTCGGGTGTGCTGCTGCTGCTGGTGGTCGCCGCGCGGGCGCTGCGGCTGGGCCGCACGGACCGGGAGCTGGTGCCGGCAGGGCAGTAGCATCGGCGCCATGTCCGCAGCAGATGGCACACCAGTCGACGTCAAACCCCGCAGCCGCGACGTCACCGACGGCTTCCAGAAGGCACCCGCGCGCGCCATGCTGCGCGCCGTCGGCATGACCGACGACGACTGGGTGAAGCCGCAGGTGGCCATCGCCTCGTCGTGGAACGAGGTCACTCCCTGCAACATGACGCTGCGCAAGCTGGCCGAGCACGCGAAAGACGGCGTGCGCGCCGGCGGTGGCTTCCCGATGGAGTTCGGCACCATCACGGTCAGCGACGGCATCAGCATGGGCCACGAGGGCATGCGCGCCTCGCTGGTGTCGCGCGAGGTGATCACCGACTCGGTGGAGTGCGTGATGCACGCCGAGCGGCTCGACGGCTTCGTCGGCCTCGCCGGTTGCGAAAAGAGCATCCGTGGCATGCTGATGGCTGCGGCCCGGCTCGACCTGCCCAGCGTGTTCGTCTACAACGGCAGCACCATGCCGGGCAACCACCACGGCAAGGCCACCGACATCACGAGTGTGTTCGAGGCCGTCGGCGCCTGCGCGCTGGGCACCATCACGGAGGCGGAGCTCGGCGAGATCGAGCGCACCGCGTGCCCCGGCGAGGGCGCCTGCGGCGGCATGTTCACGGCCAACACGATGAGCTCGATCGCGGAGGCGATCGGCATGTCGCTGCCGGGTACGGCCTCGCCGCCGGCGATCGACGGCCGCCGCGAGAGCGATGCGCGCATGGCCGGCGAGGCCGTCGTCAACCTGCTGCGGTTGGGCATCACGCCGCGGATGATCATGTCGAAGAAGGCGTTCGAGAACGCGATCGCGGTCACGTCCGCGCTCGGTGGCAGCACCAACGCGGTGCTCCACCTCCTTGCCATCGCCAATGAGGCCGGTGTCGAGCTGGAGCTGGAGGACTTCAACCGCATCGCCGCCAAGGTGCCGCACATCGCCGACATGAAGCCCGGCGGGCAGTTCCACATGAGCGACCTCGACCGCGTGGGTGGCGTGCCGGTGGTGCTCAAGCACCTGCTCGACGCCGGCCTGCTGCACGGCGACTGCCTCACCGTCACCGGCAAGACCATGGCCGAGAACCTGGCCGACATCGACCCGCCCGCACCCGACGGCGTGGTCGTGCACCCGCTCGACAAGCCGCTGCACAGCGAAGGTGGCATCGTGGTGCTCACCGGTTCGCTGGCGCCGAAGGGCGCGGTCGTGAAGGTGGCCGGGTTGTCTGCCGAG
>CAYZFZ010000191.1:0-6928 GCA_964477795.1 uncultured Bifidobacterium sp. | reverse complement strand
CCAGATCGCACCGCGCAAGGCTCGCCGAAAGCCGCGACGGTCGGCGTCACCCATCGAGTCGCGTCGCCGCAAAAGCGACCAGGCCGATATTCCACCCACGAAGGTGGCCGCTGTCATGATCGCCCCATCGATCACGTGTGGGTAGGCGGCCAGAGTTGTCGGATTGGTCAGCACCTTCCAGATGTCGACCATCTCCGCACGGCCCGAGTCGGGGTTGAACCGCACCCCTACCGGGTGCTGCATCCACGAGTTCGCCGCGATGATGAAATACGCGGAGACCGTCGTCCCGGCAGCGGCGAGCCAAATCGTCGCCAGATGCGCCCGCTCTGAGAGGCGACCCCAACCGAAGATCCACAGCCCGATGAAGGTCGATTCGAGGAAGAACGCGACGAGGGCTTCCATGGCCAGGGGCGCGCCGAAAACGTCGCCGACGAAGCGGGAATAGCCCGACCAGGCCATGCCGAACTGGAACTCCTGCACGATGCCAGTGACGACGCCCATGGCGACGTTGACCAAAAAGAGCTTGCCGAAGAACTTGGTGAGTCGCAGGTCGGCTTCGTCACGATGGCGATACCAGCGAGTCTGATACCAGGCCACCACGAGCGCGAGGCCGATCGTGAGCGGCACCATAAAGAAGTGGTAGATCGTCGTGATTCCGAACTGCCACCGGGCCAGATCCAGAGTGTCCATAGAACGCCTCCTTCGTTTTCGACCATACGCCGGGCGCCTAGGGGACCATGAATTCCCACGTCAACGGCACTAGCTCCTCGAACGCGAGCCAGATCTTGCGCTTGGCGAGGCGCGCGCCCAGGTGGGAGGGGGCCCCGACGCCGAAGCCAAGGTGGGGGTTGGGATCGCTTCTCAGCGAACCGACGAACAAGACTGCGACAACCCTGAGCGGCACTGCACCGGCGGTGTGGTCACGACTCCTCCCCCGGCGCGGGGATCACGAGCATCGGTGCGCCCGAGGCAGCCACGATCTCCGCGGCGCCGGAGCCGAATGCGAGGCGCGCCACCATCGGCCGCTCGCAGTGCAGCGTGCTCCGCGACGACCGGGTGATGCAGTCGCGGAGGCGGGGGTCGGTGGAGGAGAAACGCCATGGCTACGCCGCCTTGCCGACGGGCCCGACCGACCCATCCGCGTCAGCGGGCCCCGGCAGGCTGGCGCGACGCATCACGATCGCCACCAGGGCCGAGACCACACCGAGGGCCAGTCCGGCACCGCCCCACACCGTCGACTGATCGAGGCCGAGCAGATGGTCGAGCGAGAGCGATCCTGGCCCGGTGAGGGCGAGCGACGCGGCGACCGTGGCAAGGACAACCGTGTACTCCCAGCCACCGTTGATGACCCATGGGCCGTTCTCCCGGAGCGACTCGGCCGCGTTCAGCATGACGCCGACGACCGCAGCGGCGGCGAACGGTGTCAACAGACCCGCAGCGAGCATGATCCCGCCACCGGCCTCGGCCAGACCGCCGACGACCGCGAGGACGATGCCGGGGCGGTAGCCGAGGAGCTCGAAGAACGCTCCGGTGGCACGAGGACCGTGGCCCCCGAACCAGCCGAACAGCTTCTGGGTTCCGTGGCCGACGAGCAACGCCCCGACAACAACTCTGAGCATCAACAAACCTGCAGCCACGTCAACTCCTCCGTTGGAACAGCGCCGAATCGCACGGGCACCGTGTCGCAGCCCCCAAAGAGCTCCTCCATGGTTCCTCCTTCGTGTAGGCAGACATCCTGCGCCGCTCGCGGTCACGAGCGGCGCAGGATGTGGCCGGCGGGTCAGCCGACGGCGTGGGACTGGCCGACCACGACGCCGGACGGCCTCGTGGACTGTCGGACTTCTTGGTGGATGCCCGCCGCGAGCCGGAGCTCGAGTACACCGTGTGCGATGGCGAGCCACCCGATCGCCCAGGTCACGCCGAGGGCGCCGACGCCCGGATCGGCCAGTAGCAGGACGCCGAGCAGCAGGAGCAGCGCTCCCGAGATGCCGAGCACGCCGGTGCCGGAGATGTATCTGCGGGCCGACACGGCGAACGCTACGCGCGAGCCGCCGATGACCATGGCCCAGGTGGCGATGACCACGAGCAGGGCGAGCGCCGTCATCGAGGGCCACAGGAACGTGAGGATGCCGGCCACGATTCCCGCCGCACCCCGCAAGGCCACCCACCCGCGGTGGATGAGCAGCCGATCGGCGATCGCGGCGGAAACGGCGGTGATGCCGTCGACGAAGGCGAACGCACCCCACAAGAGCACGAGGCTCCACATGGTGATGGCGGGCCATACGAGCGTGGCGAGGCCGAACAGCACGGCGGCTACGCCGTGGACGGCGAGGTGCTTCCACGTTCCGATGTAGGGCCTCATCACGACCCTGCATCGCCAGTCGGGGCCTGGCCGGCGAGGCCGTCTGCCGCGATCCGGGCTAGCCCGGCGTCAATGACCGCGTACTCGGCGACGTTGAGGAAGTAGGCAGCCACCTCGATCGCCGCCGCCGCGTCCTCCTCGGCCGCAGTCGCTGCCCGAAGCGCCCGATTCAGCTCGTGTTCGTTGTGGCGCTGCTCGATGCGATCTCGGAATTCCTGGAAGGGCCGCTTCATGGACGCCTTGGTGTCGCTCCACCATGTCCGACCCGCCTGCGCGGCGTCTCGGACACCGGAGTCGAGTTCGTCGAGGTCGGCGTTGATGGCGGCGTCGATCTCGCTGCGCCGCAGCTCGAGCTTGGCCCGATCGGCCTCGAACGTCGCAGTCGCGGAGTCCTCAAGCTCCTTGGTGCGGGCGGCGAGCGCCTCCAGGGACTGAGAGAGTGGCTTCATGATGTGTCTCCATTTCTTATGGGTTGTTGGGACCTAGCGAACGTACGCGCGCAGCACGAATGGTCGAATCCCAGAAAACCCCAGTCCTCGCGATCGGCCGCACTGGGGTTGAGGTGCGGCGGTTCCGTCAGGTCGGGAGGTCGATTTGGGCCAGCTGCGTGCGCGACGTCACGCCGAGCTTCACGAACACCTTCCGGAGGTGGTACTCGACCGTGCTCGTCGTGATGTAGAGCTGCGCGGCGATGTCCCGGTTCCGCTCACCACTGGCCGCGAGCCGGGCGACGTGAGCCTCCTGCGGCGTCAGGAAGTCGACGGGCGCGGAGCGACTTCGGACGCGCTCGCCGGTCGCAGCGAGCTCCGTCCGTGCCCGAGTAGCGAACCCTGCTGCACCGATGGTCTCGAAGAAGTCGAGAGCATCGTGGAGAGGTGCGCGGGCCTCCCTTCGACGACGGACCCTCCGCAACCACTCGCCGTAGAGCAGCTTCGTCCGAGCCAGGTCGGTGGCGACCGTCGTGCGCCCAAGGTGGTCGATCGCCGAGCGGAAGAGATCGTCGGCATTGTCGCCGTCCGCGAGAAGCGCCCGGGCTCGAGCGAACAGCCCCGACGCCCAAGGTGTGCACGACACAGTGGCGCGCTGTTCTAGACGCTCCAGCGCCTCCTCAGCGACGGTCACCTCTCCACATCGCGCGGCGGCCTCGACCACGTCGGCTAGTACCACGGCCGAGACTCCGACAGCGTCGTGCTCCACGACAGGTCGAGCGACCCTGAGGGCGTCGTCGTACCGACCGGCGCCGAGCTCCAGCACGCTCAGGGCGGCGTACGCGTTATCGATGCCCATGCCGTCGCCACGCTCGTGCGCGTCCTGCATCATTCGACGGGCACCGCTACGCGTCGCCTCCCGGTTGCCGAGCCACGCGTCACGCAGCACCGCCGCCGGTGCCGGGGAGCCGAGCAGCCCGCGGCTCTCGGTCAGCGAGACGACGTCGTCGATCCCGGCGAGATCCGACGCGGCAGCGCCGAGGCGTCCCTGCAGGACCGCGATCCAGCTCCGGAGGCTCAGGGCGAGCGGGAGCGCGGCGAGCGCCCCGGAGGAACGCGCGAACTGCACCCACGCCTCGGTGAGCTCCTGCCAGGCCCGGTCGTCCAAGGTGTCAACGGCGGCGAGCGCGACGTGGAAATACACGACATGAACGTGGTGGCCGGACATGCGCGGGACCATTGCGGGGTCGTGCGTTGCAGCGTGAACGAGATCGCGCAGGTGCGACCCCCCACACCTCGACCTGTCGCTCAACCGGCCGGCGACGGCAGTGACGAGCTGTGCCAGCGGGTCCCGAACGGCACACTCGGCCGCCGCTCGCGTACCCGCAACGAGCCGCTGCCGTGTCGGCTCGTCGATCAGATGCCCACCGGCGACAGCGGCGACGATGGCGGCGATGCACGCACCGATCCCGATCTCGGTGTCGCCGCTGCTGATCAGCGGGAGCGCGCCGGCCAGCAACCTCGCCGGCTCTCGCACGTTCCCAGCGACGATGTAGGCCAAGGCCTCCGTCCACGCGGCGTTCGCACGGTGTTCCGCGACGAACCCGTCGGATCGGGCCCGCCTGAGCAGCTCGAGCGCCTGGTTAGCGTTTCCGATCGTCAGTTCGGCGCGAGCGGCCTCAAGCAGCCGTTCGGTGGCCCGATCCCGATCGGGGGTGAGCTCAGCGGCGCGCCACAGGCACGCCGCTGCTGCGGACGAGCCGCCTCGCTGCCGGGCTCGCTCGGCCGACGCCTCCAACGCCTGCGCAACCCGCTCATCCGGGCCGGACGCTGCTGCGCCCAGATGCCAGGCACGACGGTCCACGTCGAGCTCGGTGCCGAGCGCACCAGCGAGGGCCGCGTGGGCGCGTCTCCGATCGGCCGTCGTCGCCGCGTAGTACACCACTGAGCGAACGAGAGGATGGCGAAGCCTGACCATCGGGGAGAACGTGATCAGGCCGGTCGCCTCCGCGTCCGAGACCGCGTCATCCCAGCTCAACTCGCCCGTTGACTCCGCAGCCCGGCGGATCAGCATCGGATCGCCAAACCGCTCGGCGGCGGCAAGCAGCAGGACCATCCGCGGGCCAGGGCCGAGTGCCCGCACACGCCGCGCGAACAGCTCGGGGATCCGTTCGCCGACCGGCAACGGATCGGGCAGCGGCTCGGCGCCACGCAGCTGCTCACGGGTCAGTACGGCCGGGAGCTCCACGAGCGCGAGCGGGTGCCCCTCTGCCGCGGCAACGATTTGTCTGGCTACGTCGCCGTCAACGTGAGGTCCTGCCACAGCCGCGAGCAGCTCGATGGCCTCTTGCGCGGCCAGCCCGGCCAGGTCGAGACGCTCGACTCCGCTGAACCGGGTGCGTGAGGCGGCCGTCTCACGCGTGGCGACGAGCATCGCGATGCGTTCGCTTCCGATCCGGCGCGCGACGAACGACAGCGCGACAGCCGATTCGTCGTCGAGCCAGTGGGCGTCGTCGATGACGACGAGACAGGGCTGGGCGCGGGCGGCTTCCGTGAGCAGGCTGAGCACCGCCAGACCGACGAGGAACGGATCGAGGGCCTCGTGCGGAGATCGTCCGAGCGCCGCTTCCAACGCGGCGAGCTGCGGCGCGGGGAGCACTCCAAGGTGGCCGAGGATCGGAAGGACCAACTGGTGCACGCCCGCGTAGCCGAAGGCCATCTCCGACTCGACACCCGTTGTGCGCAGGACGCGGAATCGGGAGGCGAGCCCGATGGCGTGCTCGACCATCGCTGACTTCCCGATACCTGGGGCACCCCTCAGCTCGAGCGCGCCGCCGCGCCCGCGTGCAGCGTCGTCGAGCAAGCCGGCCACGATTGCGCACTCGGCGGCGCGTCCAACGAGCGGGCTGCCTTCACCCGGCGCTTCGACACCGGCCACGCGGCCAGGCTCAGCGTCTGGCTCGTAGGGATTCCGGGTGCCGGTGGCCGACGTCATGGTGTCTCATCGGCCCAACTCCTCGTCCTCGCTCGTCACCCAGCGACCCGAGCATACGTCTGCAACCTCGGCCGCGCCCGAGATGGCGATGCGGGATCGCCCCACGCGCCCCCGACCCACCCAGCCGGCAAGCTCACGTGTCGGCTGCGCGTAACCGACATGGGCGACCACCGGTCCACCCCCCTCGACCGACAAGGCCCATCAATCGCGCAAGGCAAGGTTCACTGCGGCTCCACCCGTTTGCCTGTTCGCTGGACAACAATGAGGCGTGTCGCGCAGCGGATCGCCGGTAGTTGCGCGGGCGTGTCTCTGGCTGCTTGTCGTCGGCACGCTCGCGGCGTGTTCGTCGTCCAAACACGAGACCCAAGTCCTGGCCGTCCCCGCCGACTACCCCACCATTCAAGCTGCGGTCGATGCGGCCGACTCGGGCGACGTAGTGCTGATCGACGCCGGCACGTACAACGAGGCAGTCGTCGTCAGCACCAAAGGGCTCATCGTGCGCGGGACCGATCGAAACGCTGTCGTCATCGATGGCGGGGATGAATTCGAAAACGGCGTACTTGTGCAAGCCGACGACGTTGCTGTCGAGAACCTCACTATCCGACGCTTTACGGTCAACGGACTTTTGTTTTCTAAGGCGTACCTCGATACCGGCACGGGATCTAGTGGAGAAATCCCGCTGCTCACGGGCTTTCGTGCGAGGTACATCACCGCGGCCAACAACGGGCTCTATGGGATCTACGCGTTCAACTCGACCAAAGGCCTGATCGAACACGTGTACGCGTCGGGCCACCCCGACAGCGGCGTCTACGTCGGCCAGTGCAAACCCTGCGACACAGTCGTGCGAGACGCAACGGCCGAGAACAACGCGATCGGCTATGAGGGCACGAACGCGAGCGACAAACTCTTCGTGATCGAGTCGCGTTTCGTCAACAACCGGATCGGCATGACCCCCAACACGCAGCGCAGCGAACGACTCGCGCCGCAGGGTCACGCGGTAATCGCGGCGAATCTCGTGGCCGACAACAACAACCCCGACGCGCCAGCGACTAAGGGTGGATTTGGCATCGGCATCGCAGTCGGTGGCGGCACTGCCAACGAGGTGCGCGACAACCACGAAACCGGAAACATCACCGACGGCAT
>CAYZFZ010000190.1:0-6938 GCA_964477795.1 uncultured Bifidobacterium sp. | reverse complement strand
CCAGCCTGGCGCCTACCCCGTCGGCCCTCGCATCCTGGAGCACCTGCATGTTTCCTGACCAGCAGCCCGTCCACCTCCGCGGACGCGATCTCGCCACCGGCGAGATCCTCGACGACCAGCCGCACGAGGAGTGCGGCGTGTTCGGCGTGTCCACCCCCCACGGCGAGGGCATCGCCCAGCTCGCCTTCTTCGGCCTCTTCGCGCTGCAGCACCGCGGCCAGGAGGCCGCCGGCATCGCGGTCAGCGACGGCAGCCGCGTGCGCTGCCACAAGGACTCCGGCCTGGTGGCCAACGTGTTCACGCCGGCCACCATGGCCACGCTCAACGGGTACCACGCGATCGGCCACACCCGCTACAGCACCACCGGCGCCAACGCCCACCGCAATCACCAGCCGTTCCTCGTGGAGACGATGCACGGCCCGCTCGCAGTGGCGCACAACGGCAACCTGGTGAACGCCGCCGCACTGCGCGAGGAGCTGCTTGCCAAGGGCTTCGGCCTCACCGCCACCAGCGACACCGAGGTGCTGACGCTGATGCTCGCCGCCGCCGGCGGCAAGACCTGGGAGGACCGCGTCGAGCGCACGCTGCCCGCGTGGAAGGGCGCCTACTCGCTGGTGATGTGCGTCAACGACCGGGTCATCGCCGTGCGCGACCCGTGGGGCTTCCGCCCGCTCAGCGTCGGCCGCTTGCCGCACGGCGGCTACGCCGTCGCCTCCGAGACGTGCGCGCTGAACACGCTCGGCTGCGTGGACATCGACGAGGTGCGCCCCGGCGAGATCGTCACGCTGCAGGGCGCCGAGCTCACCCGCCGCCAGGCGCTCACCCCCAGCGCCACCCCCGCCCGCTGCACGTTCGAGTTCGTCTACTTCAGCCGCCCGGACAGCGTGTGGGCCGGCCGCAACGTGCACCATGTGCGCCAGCGCCTGGGCGAGGAGCTGGCCCACGAGTCGGGCGTCGACGCCGATGTCGTCATCCCCGTCCCGGACAGCTCCATCCCCGCCGCCATCGGCTACAGCCGCGCCGCGGGCATCGAGCACAACGACGGCCTGATCAAGAACCGCTACATCGGCCGCACGTTCATCGAGCCCACGCAGGATCTGCGCCAGCGCGGCGTGGCGTTGAAGTTCAACGCGCTCAGCGAGAACCTGGCGGGCAAGCGGGTCGTGATGATCGACGATTCGCTGGTTCGCGGCACCACGGCCGGGCCGCTGGTGAAGCTGCTGCGCGACGCCGGTGCCACGGAGGTGCACGTGCGCATCACGTGCCCGCCGATCACGTTCGCCTGCCACTTCGGGGTGGACATGGGCCACGACGGCGACCTGATGGCCGCCCGCCTGCGCGTGGAGGAGATCCGCGAGCTGATCGGCGCCGACTCGCTGGCGTTCCTGTCGCTGGAGGGCATGATGCGCGCCATCGAGCCCGACAGCGGCGGCAGCGACGCGGGCTACTGCAACGCCTGCTTCACCGGCCACTACCCGATGCCGGTCGACGAGGCCCAGCCCAAGCTCAGCTTCGAAGGCGCCCTGTCGTGAACGCGCTGGTGATCGGGGTTTCCGGGGCTGAATCGTCCCAACTCGGCTTCTGGGCGCGATTCGTTCCGGTTTCCGAGACGAATCGCGCCCAGAACCCCCGCTCGGGCTTGGACGGGAGGAGCTCGTGAACGTGCTGGTGATCGGCTCGGGCGGCCGCGAGGCGGCGATCGCGTGGGCCTGCCGCCACCACGGGCACCAGGTGGAGGTGGCGGCCACGCTGCCCGCAGAGCCGCACGCCGATCTCGTCATCGTCGGGCCGGAGGCCGCGCTCGTGGCCGGGGTGGCCGACCGTTGCGCGGAGCTGCACATCCCGTGCTTCGGGCCCACCGCCAGCCTGGCGAAGCTGGAGAGCTCGAAGGGCTTCACCCGCATGCTCGCCGGCCGGCTGGGCCTGCCATCGCCCGCCTATCACCTGTCGTCCAGCGCCGAGGAGGCCATCGAGTGGTGGCGCCAGCTCGGCAAGCCGGTCGTGGTGAAGCTCGACGGCCTCGCTGCCGGCAAGGGCGTGATCGTTCCGGAAGGAGCGGATCTCGATGCGGCCACCGAGGCCGCGATCCGAGAGCTCGTCGAGCACGGCCCGATCGTGCTGGAGGAGCGGCTCATCGGCCCGGAGTGCAGCCTGATGGCGATGTGCGACGGCCGTGTCGCCCGCCCCCTGCCCATCGCCCAGGACCACAAGCGCATCGGCGAGGGCGACAGCGGGGCGAACACCGGTGGCATGGGCGCCTACGCCCCCGCCCCGATCCCCTACGACCCCGACGAGCTGACCGCCACGTTCGTGCAGCCGGTGCTCGACTTCCTGATGCAGGAGGGTGCCCCGTACGTCGGCGTGCTCTACGCCGGGCTGATGCTGACGCCCGACGGGCCAAAGCTGCTGGAGTACAACTGCCGCTTCGGCGACCCGGAGGCGCAGGCCGTGCTGCCGCTGCTCACCGGCGACCTCGCCGAGCTTGCACTGCGCTGCTGCCGTGGCGAGCTCGGCGACGCGCCGATCGAGCACCATGGTGCCGCGTGCACGGTGGTGGCCGCCGCCCCCGGCTATCCCGCCGCGCCCGTCACGGGTGCCACGATCGACTTCGGCGACGAGGCCACCGACGCGCTGCTGTTCCACGCCGGCACGGATGGCGAGCGGGTCACCGGCGGCCGTGTGCTCGCGGTCACCGGCGTGGGCGACGACCTCGCCACGGCCCGTGCGCACGCGTACGGTCGGATCGCCACGATCCAGTTCGACGGCATGCAGGTGCGCCGCGACATCGGCTGGCGGGCGATCGGCGCCGGGCTCACGTCGTACGCCTCGGCCGGCGTCGACATCGACGAGGGCACGCGAGCTGTCGACCAGATGAAGGCCGCGGTCGAGCGCACCCATGGTGCGGCGGTGCTGAAGGGTGTCGGCAGTTTCGGTGGCGTGTTCAGCGGTGCCGCGCTGAAGGCGATGGACGAGCCGCTGCTGGTGGCCAGCACCGATGGCGTGGGCACCAAGGTGGAGCTCGCCGCGCGGCTGGGCCGCTACCGCGGCGTGGGCGCCGACATCGTCAACCACTGCATCGACGACGTGCTCGTGCAGGGTGCGCGGCCGCTGTTCTTCCTCGACTACATCGCCAGCAGCAAGCTCGACGCGGATCAGGTGGCGGAGGTCGTCGCCGGCATGGCCGAGGCGTGCGAGGCCGCCGCTTGCGCGCTGCTCGGCGGCGAGACCGCTGAGATGCCCGGTGTCTACGCGCCGGGCGCGTTCGACATTGCCGGCACGCTCGTCGGCGCGGTGGACCGTGCCGACCTGCTGCCGCGCGGCCCGCTGGTGGCCGGCGACGTGCTGCTCGGTGTTGCCTCCAACGGACCGCACACGAACGGCTACTCGCTGCTGCGCAAGCTGTTCGACTGGTTGCCGATGGACTCCGTGCCCGCCGGCTTCGACTGCACGCTGGGCGAGGCACTGCTGCGCTCGCACCGCAGCTACCTGCCCGTGCTGTCCGCCGCGATCGACAGCGGCCTGGTCAAGGCGCTCGCTCACATCACCGGCGGCGGCCTGCCCGAGAACCTGCCGCGGGTGCTGCCCGACGGCATCGACGCCCGCATCCGCCTCGGTTCGTGGCCGGTGCCGCCGCTGTTCCGACTCGTGCGCGAGGTGGCGGTGGGGATGGACACCCACGAGCTGCACCGCACCCTGAACATGGGCGTCGGGATGGTGGTGGTGTGCGCCGCAGGTGACGTCGCGGCCGTGCAGGGGATGATCCCCGAGCCCACGTGGGTGATCGGTGAACTGGTGCCCGGCAGCCGGGTCGTCCACCTCGAGCCGGCCGGCTGAACGCCCGAACTTTTCGTTCAGGCGCGGCCCGCGGCCCGCGGCCCAGCACCTAGCGTCGGTGCATGGAATCGAAGCGCCGATTGGTCATCCTCGCCAGCGGCAACGGGTCCAACGCGCAGGCGGTCATCGACGCCTGTGCCACCGGGTCGCTGCCCGCCGAGGTGATGGCCGTGATCAGCGACAAGGGCGATGCGCCGGCGCTCGCCCGCGCCGACCGGGCCGGGCTACCCGCCGTGCACGTCGGTCGCCGCCCGGGCGAGACGCGCAGCGACTACGACGCCCGCCTCGCCGACATCGTCACCGGCTTCGACCCGGACTGGGTGGTGCTGGCCGGGTGGATGCGCGTGCTCACGCTCAGCTTCCTCGGCTGGTTCCCGGGGATGGTGGTGAACCTGCACCCGGCGTTGCCCGGCGAGCTGCCCGGGCTGCACGCGATCGAGCGCGCCTTTGCCGAGGCCCGGGCGGGCACCCGATCCGGCACGGGAGTGATGGTGCACCTCGTGCCCGACGAGGGCGTCGACGAGGGCCCCGTGCTGGCCACCGTCGATGTCCCGATCCTCCCCGGCGACACCTTCGCCCACCTCGAGCAGCGCATGCACACCGCCGAGCACCTGCTGCTCGTCGACACCCTGCGCACCCTGTGCACCCGCACCCTGACGAACGGAGCCGCGACATCGTGACGGACCACCTCCACCACCCGCAGATCAACGCCGAGCTGTTCGACCGCTTCCAGGCGCTCACGTTCGACGACGTGGTGATCGTCCCCGGCTACAGCGACGTACTGCCCGACACGGTCGACACCACCGCCACCTTCGCCGCCGGCATCACCCTGTACGTTCCCGTCGTCAGCGCGGCGATGGACAAGGTCACCGAGGGCCGCATGGCCATCGCGCTCGCCCGTGAGGGCGGCATCGGCGTCATCCACCGCAACATGACGATCGCCGACCAGGCGGCCGAGGTGCAGAAGGTGAAGCGCAGCCAGAGCGGCATGATCAGCGACCCGATCACGCTGCCGCCCAGTGCCACGCTGGCCGACGCCGAGGCGCTGATGCACCAGTTCAAGATCAGCGGCGTGCCCATCACCGATCCGCAGAATCGGCTCGTGGGCATCCTCACCAACCGCGACACGCGGTTCTGCGAGCCGTCCGACTTCCGCCGTTCCGTCGCCGACTTCATGACCAGCGAGGGCCTGGTCACGGCCCGTGTCGGCACCACGCTCGACGAGGCGCGCAGCATCCTGCAGCGGCACCGCATCGAGAAGCTGCCGCTGGTCGACGCGGACCGACGGCTCGTCGGCCTGATCACGGTGAAGGACATCCTGAAGAACCGCGAGTTCCCCAATGCCACCAGCGACCCCTCCGGCCGCCTGCGCTGCGCCGCGGCAGTCGGCGTCGGCAGCGACCTGGAGGAGCGGGTGGAGGCACTCGTGCTGCAAGGCGTGGATGCGGTCGCGCTCGACACCGCGCACGGCCACTCCGCCGGCGTGATCAAGGCGATCGAGCGGATCAAGGCCTCGTGGCCCGAGCTGCCCGTCGTGGCCGGCAACGTGGTCACCGAGGACGGCGTGGAGGCGCTGTCCAAGGCGGGCGCGGATGCGGTGAAGGTCGGCGTCGGTGCCGGTTCCATCTGCACCACCCGCGTGGTCAGCGGTGCCGGCATGCCCCAGCTGTCGGCCATCTACTTCACCACCCGCTACGCCCGCCGCCACGGCGTGCCGGTGATCGCCGACGGCGGCATCACCTACTCGGGCGACATCGTGAAGGCCATCGCCGCGGGTGCCGACTGCGTGATGCTCGGCTCGATTCTCGCCGGCACCGACGAGGCGCCCGGCGAGCTGGAGCTGTTCGAGGGCCGCCGCTACAAGAGCTACCGCGGCATGGGCTCCATGGGTGCGATGCAGGGCCTCGGCGCCGACCGCTACGCGAGCGAGCAATCGGACAAGAGCCAGCTGGCCGGCCAGTCACGCAAGCTGGTGCCCGAGGGCATCGAGGGTCGCGTCCCGTACGCGGGCACGCTCGGCGACGTGGTGTACCAGCTCGCCGGCGGCCTGCGCAGCGGCATGGGCTACGCCGGCGCGGCCACGCTGGATGCGCTGCGCAACGGCGCCCGCTTCATGCGGGTCACCACCGCCGGCCGCAACGAGAGCCACCCCCACGACGTCACCATCACCAAGGAAGCGCCGAACTACCAGCGCAGCTGACGCCTCGCGCCTGTCAGCCGAGCAGGCCGGTGTCGAGGTTGCGGATGCGCCCGGCCATGGTGGCGAGCAGCTTGTGGGCGAGGGTGGGGATGTCGTCGAGCACGGCGCGGAAGTCGCCGTGGCCGAACACGAGGACGCTGCCGTCCTCGATGCACACGACGGTGGCCGAGCGCGGCTTGTCGTCCAGTAGGGCCAGCTCACCGGCGACGTCGCCGGCGGTGAGCACGGCGACCTTGCGGCCGTTGCGGCGCACCTGGAAGCGGCCGTCGAGCACGACGAACGCGTCGGCCCCGCTGTGCCCCTGCTGCATCAGGATGGTGCCGGCGGCCACGTCGACCTGCGATCCCGCGGACGCGACCCGCTCGAGCTCCTTCCTCGTCAGCCCTGCGAACAGGCCCACCCTGCGCAGATGCTCCACGTACACACGTCGACCGGCCATGAGGCGAGCGTAGCCGTCGGGCGCCGCCTGAGCCGGGGTTCCCCGGCCGCGCTCAGACCAGCTTCTCGACGAACGCTTCCAGCTGGCGCAGGTTGCGGCACTCGTACACACCGTCGGTGTGGGTGCCGTAGTCGCCGACGATGGAGTCGCCGGTGTTCCAGTAGCTGCGCGGCTCGGGGTTCAGCCAGAACACCTTGCGCGCCTTCTGGCGGATCTCCTTCACCACCCACGACTGGCTGGCGTGGTAGTTGTTGCGGGCGTCGCCCAGCAGCAGCACGGTGGTCTTCGAGTTGATGTCCTTGCCGTAGCGATCCCAGAACACCTCGAACGCGTGGCCGTAGTCGCTGTGCCCATCCACCCACACGACATCGGCCTCGGTGTTGACGCGGTGGATCGCGTTGGTGATGTCTTCCTCGCCCTTGAAGTAGTCGGTGACCTCGTCGATGCCGTCGATGAACACGAACG
>CAYZFZ010000189.1:0-6946 GCA_964477795.1 uncultured Bifidobacterium sp. | reverse complement strand
CGCTGCGCCACATGTCGGGTGGCCAGGTGGGCGTGCCGCTCGTGATCCGGATGACCACCGGGGGCGGTCGCCCGCTCGCCGCCCAGCACTCGCACAGCCTGGAGGGCTGGTACGCGCACATCCCCGGGATCAAGGTGCTCGTGCCCGCCACCGTCGACGACTTCCGCCACATGCTGCAACCCGCGCTCGACGACCCCGACCCGGTGCTGATCTTCGAGCACGCGCTGCTGTACAACGCCGAGGGCGAGCTCAGCGACGGGCCGAACCCGCCGATCGACACGGCGGTCGTGCGCCGCCCGGGCAACGACGTCACCCTGATCACGTACGGCGGCTCGCTGGCCAAGACGCTCGCCGCCGCCGAACAGCTGGCGGCCGAGGGTGTGTCCGCGGAGGTGATCGACCTGCGCAGCCTGCGGCCGCTCGACGACGCCACCTACCTCGGCAGCATCGGCCGCACCCACCGGGCGGTGATCGTCGACGAGGGGTGGCGCACGGGCAGCATCAGCGCCGAGATCAGCGCGCGCATCACCGAGACCGCGTTCTACGAGCTCGACGCGCCGGTGGCGCGCGTGTGCAGCGCCGAGGTGCCGCTGCCGTACCCGAAGCACCTCGAGGACGCCGCGCTGCCCAGCGCGCCCAAGATCGTGGCGGCCGTGCGGGAAGCGATGGCCGACGGTGCCTGACGCGACCACCACCCTCGTCCCGTTCCGCATGCCGTCCCTCGGCGCGGACATGGACGCCGGCAGCATCATCGAGTGGCAGGTGCAGCCGGGCAGCGTGGTCCGCCACGGCGACGTCGTCGCGATCGTGCAGACCGACAAGAGCGACCTCGACCTGGAGGTGTTCGTCGACGGGACGATCACCGAGCTGATCGTGCCCGCTGGCGTGCGCGTGCCGGTGGGCACGGTGTTGGCCACGATCACCGCCACCGGTGTCGTGCGCCACGAGCCTGGTGCAGCCCCCGGCCCTGCGACGCCGGACCGTGTCACGCCGGCGGCTGGCGCACCCTCGCCGGCTGCAGCGGCTCCAGCGCACGCCGCGCACGAACTGCACTCGCCGGTGCTGCGCCACCTGGCCGACCGGCTGCACGTCGACGCCACCCATCTCGACGGCAGCGGCCCCGGCGGGCAGGTCACCCGCGAGGACATCGAGCGCGCCGCCCGCCACCCACGAGCGACACCGCGTGCCCGCCGCCTGGCCCGGTTGCACGGCGTCGACCTGGGCGCCGTATCCGGCAGCGGGCGGCTCACCGGCGACCAGGTGCTGGCCCTCGCCCAGCGGGCGGCAGCCGCGGTGGCGGAAGGCGACACGATGCGCGCCGCCATCGCCCGCCAGATGACCAGGTCGTGGCAGGAGATCCCCCACTTCCGGGTGGCCACGCGCATCGAGGTGAGCAGCCTGATGGCGCAGCTCGCCGACCTCAACGAGCAGCGCCCCGTCGCCCAGCGGGTGCTGCCCGCCGCCGCCCTGCTGCGCGCCGCCGCCCAGGCCGCGGCCGACGTCAAGGGCGTCAACGGCTGGTGGAAGGAAGGTGCCTTCCAGCCGGCGGCCGAGGTGCACGTGGGTGTCGTCGTCGCACTGCGCACGGGCGGCCTGCTCGCGCCCGTCATCCGCAACGCCGACCAGAAGTCGCTCGACCAGGTCATGGCCGAGCTGCGCGACCTGGTGACCAGGGCCCGCACCGGCCACCTGCGCGCCTCCGACGTCGGGTCCGCCACCTTCACCGTCACCCAACTCGGCGACAACGAGGTGGAGGACGTGTCGCCCATCATCCACCCGCCGCAGGTCGCGATCCTCGGCCTCGGTGCGCCTCATCGCGAACCATGGGCCGTGGACGACATGCTCGCCGTGCGCCCGGTCGTTCACGCGACACTGGCGGCCGACCATCGCGCGATCGACGGCCGCATCGGCTCGATGTACCTGATCGCCCTGCGGCGCCGTCTCCAGGAGGCCCTCTGATGACCACCCCGCTCACCCCTCACGCCCTGGTCGAGGCCGCGCTGGCGCGGGTTGCGCCCGACGTCGATGCCGCCGACCTCGACGCCGACTTGCACGACGACCTGGGCCTCGACTCGATGGACCTCCTCAGCCTGGCGGCGGCGATCAGCGAACGTTCGGGGATCGAGATCCCCGAACGCGACTTCCCCGGCCTGCGCACCCTGCGCCGCCTGGAGGACTACCTCTCCCAGCGGCTCGACAACGACGGCTGACACCGCAGCGACGGGAACGTAGGCTGTCCGGCGTGAGCATGAAGATCTCGGTCCCCGATCGCTTGGCGGAGCGCGTGGTCGCGCTCGCCCAAGCTCAGGGGCGCGAGATCCAGGAAGTCATCGCTGAACTGATCGAGTCCGCGCTCCCGCTCGACCCGAAGATCGAAGCACGGGCCAAGGCCAAGTTCAGCTTCGTCGGCACCGGCAACAGCGGTAGGTCCGATACTTCGGTCACCCACAAGCAGCATCGCCGCGAGCACTCGGCCCGACGCACCGCCGCCGACCTGTGATTCTGGTCGACACCGGCGTTCTCTACGCTGCGGCCGACGATGGCGACATCCTCCATGCCACCGCCACGGATTGGTTGGCGAGCGTCACCGAGGAACTGATCGTCCCAACGCCGATCGCAGTCGAGACCGCGTGGTTGCTGGACGATCGTCTCGGCCCAGAGCACGAGGCCATCTTCTTGCGGTCACTCAACCGCAACGAGATGACGCGTCAAGATCTCACCGACGACGACTGGCTCCGCGTCGAGGAGTTGGTCGTTCAATACGGCGACCTCCACCTCGGCACCGCCGATGCGTCGATTGTGGCCGTGGCCGAACGGCTTGGGATCGAAGTCGTGGCGACCTTCAACGACCGAGATTTCCGCGTCGTGCGGCCTCGTCACGTGGATGCATTCGAGCTCGTCCCGCGCCCTGTCCACTAGTCAGGCTTGACTCACGACTCATGCCAGCCGGTGGTCGGGAGGCACCCGATACGATCTCCGCCAGGTTCCCGTCGCGGGTGCGATGAACTCCGTATCTCCGCCTCCGGCCTGCCCCTCTAGCTCAATGGAAGAGCAGTGGACTTTTAATCCATTGGTTCAGGGTTCGAGCCCCTGGGGGGGCACCACCACGCTGGTCACGATGCGTACAAGCGCCGCGGCCGCCGACCCAGATTCCCCGGTGGCCGCTATGAGCTGGCGCTGCCCGCCAGTTCGCCCCGGGCGCCCACGAGCTCGGTTCGGTGGTTCCTCGGCGGCAAGTTCGACGAGGCTGCCCGAGTGGCCGGCGCGGCAGAGGGTAGGCCCGGCGCGACCTTCGGAGTCATCGATGTGTCAGTAGTTCGGCGACTTCACGGAAGGCATCCGCGCGGCGGTTTGCCCGCCGCCGCTGCTCCTCGTGCCCACAAACGAAAAGTGCCTGACGGCCCGGATGGTACGACTCGACACCGCGAAGGCTGCGCTGCACGATGAGATCTGGGTGGTCCCGCTGCAACGCTCGCCAGGACCACTTGGCTTCGTTCCCCTGCAGGAGCAGGACCGAGATGGTTGGGCACAACTCGATGAGACGAACGATGGTCGGGAGCCCGAGCCGGCGCTCTGCCGCTGTCGGCGGACGGTTGATATACCACGGGTACGAGTTCCACGGCAGCAGATCAGCGGGTTCGAGCCCCGCGTCGGCGAGCAACTCGCACTAGAGTGCGGCAGAGTCGTCGTCGTTCTCGATGCACAGGAAGCCTGACCCCTGACCATCCTGGGTCGCAGGGCCCGGGTCGCGCAGGACGCTCAACACCCCCTTGCGTGCGAGCACCCGTGGATCGGTGCAACGTACGGGGCCCAGCCAAAGCCGAGTTGCCGGATCTCGTCGACGTAGTGATTGACGGGTCCGATGTGAGCGTCGAACCGGTGCTCCCACTGCTGTTCGCGAAAGGTCGGGTCGCCCATTCTCCGCGTCATCGCCGCTTCTTCCGGACCGCGCGATTGTCGCTTCGAGGCTTCGTCACAGCTCGCCCTGCACTTCCACCGAAAGGTCTGAGGACACCCAGAACACGACGACTCCCAGCCTGGCGAGGGCAGGCGCTATCAGAGCGACGCGATCGCGGTGGAACTCGTTCCACGGGAAGGCCACGCCAGCGATCGAATCTCCTTGCGACACCACCGCAAGCGCTCGAGTCACAGCGACCGCCACGTGGCTCGCAACCTGACCTCTGTTGAACGAGCTTCCGTACCGCTTCGTGTGGGACATCGAACTGCCCTCGCCCTTGGCCTCGATGCTCAGGCGCCGGCCCGCCCGGGTGGCCGTCAGGTCGTCGCCATGCTGCGTCGCGAGGGCTACCGACTCGATCGACCAGCCCGTCGTGGCAAGGAACCGTCGAACCGCCTCGACCACGTCGTCCTCATAGAGCATCGCGCGAGAGTACAGGTGCGATTCATCTCAGCCGCTGATGACTCTGCCTGCGAGATTCAACGCTGGACGAGAACTGCCTGGCCGCTTCGAGAACTGTCGACGGCGGCCTCCTCGAGAAAGCTATCGATCTCGCTGACCAGCACGTCGACCGTCGCCGGATCCAGTGCGGCACGGACTTCGCGGTCGCTGTCGGGATCGGGGATGGACGGAAGAACGTGTTCATCCAGATGTGCCACGAGGGCCTTCACTGTCTGGTGAGCCTGCTGCGTGGAACTGCGAACACCCGGCACGCGCTCAATCAGCGACTGCTCGGGGGCGATCCGAGCAAGGGGCCGAAGGCGGTTGTGCAGATCGAAGAACTCCGCTCGCAGCTCGCCTTCGACGCCGTTCATCAGCTTCATCGCTGCGGCGCCACGGCCCTCCTCCGCCAGCACCATGGCAACCAAGACGCTGAGCTTCGTTCGGCTCAGCAACGTCCGGACGAACAACGTCAGTTCTTCCTCGAGCTTCCCCGACTTCGCGGCATCGGCCACCGAATCGACCCAGGGCTGCCCACGGCCCTTGGAACGCTCACGCTCGATCTGTTCGCGCTCGACCTTCGACTTGAACCGATCCACCCATTGCCGCCGAGCGAGGTACAGCGCTTCCATATTGGTGCGCTGCGCCGCGAGCTCCAGCTTGAGGTAGTCGGTGAGACCACCATCCGCTCACACATCCTGGGCGAGTTCCAGGAAACGTTCTGCCGCGTCGCACGCACCCGAGTCCGTGTCCTCGAGTCGCTCCTCGATGCGCTGCACGATCTCTTTGATGTCCTTCAACGAGCGTTCGAGCTGTTGCTGCTGTGCGTACGCGGCTGCACCCGCGATGACGATGGGCAGCGCCGCGACTGCAAGCGCAGACGCAGAGACACCCACGGCCGCGGTACCAACTCCGGTGGCGGCTGCGCTCGCTCCGACTCCGCCGACGACAGCGGCGTGGGCGACGATCCTCCCTGACCCGTCGACGGCGATGGGCATAGCACCCCGGGACGACTTCATCAAGCTGAGCGCACCCGACTGCAGGCCCTTCACGACGTCGGGGGGAAAGGTAACCATCAGTCCCTCGCCGGCCTGCGCGGCCGAACGCAAGGCAGTTTGGAGCGCTGTCGACCCACGGCACAGAGTCGACAGGGCGCTGAGCATCGCTGGAGACGGGTGGAGAGTGTCCACGGGCGTTCGCACCGGCAGGGCTTCGAGTCGCATCAGCACGGAGCTGATATCGACTACCGCCTCCTCCTGGACGAGATCCGTCCGCTGTACCTCGATCTCACTCATTCCCACTCCCTTCGTTCAGGTCAACCCTTCGGTAACACCGCATTGAACCGCCGATCTGATTCTGGTGGAACGTCCCGCGCTTCGACCGGATGAAGAAGGTGCGGAGCACGTACCCGATCAAGTCGTCACCGGAGGCCTGGGTGACCCACGATGACGCAACGGTCGTTCTCGTCCTTGAGCGCGCCACCCATTCGGCATTCGCCTCGAACACCGGGCCGCCAGCCGGGCGCGGCGCCTACGCCGTGTAGAGCACCAGTGCCTGGCGGGTGTCGAGGTACTCCTCCAGGCGGGTGATGCGGCCGGCTTCCACCCAGAAGCGGATCATTGCTGGCATGCGCAGCGGGCCGCCCTTGGCCTGGCCGAGCAGCACGTGCTGCTGCACGAAGCCTCCGGGGGCAGGGAAGCGGCGGATCTCGGTGTACTCCAGGGCCGTGGCCCGGCGATGCAGATCGGTGAGCGTGACCAGGTTCTCGTCCACCGTCTGCTCGCGCTCGTCGAAGTTGTGCCAGATCGCCGCATCGGGCGCGTAGACAGCGCGCAGCGCGTCGGTGTCGGCGGCGCCGATGGCAGCGAGTAGGCGGTCGGCGATGTCGTACATCTCGGCGTCGGTCACGTCGCTCATCGCCGCACCGTACCGGGGCCGGGTGCACGCCGTTGCGCCGAGCGCGAGACTGGGCGGGTGAGCTACCAGCACCTGCTCGTCGAGACCGACGGCCCCGCCACCACGATCACCCTCAACCGCCCGGAGAAGCGCAACGCGCTCGCGCTCGACGTGATGCTGGAGCTGACCCGTGCGTTCCGCGACGTCGCCGACACCGACGCCACCGGCATCATCCTCGCCGCCAACGGCCCCGTCTTCTCCGCCGGCCACAACTTCGGCGACATGGCCGGCGCATCGCTCGACGACATCCGCCACCTGTTCGACGTGTGCACCGAGATGATGAACACGGTGCAGTCCGTGCCCCAGGTGGTGGTCGCCCGCGTGCACGCGCTCGCCACCGCCGCCGGCTGCCAGCTCGTCGCCACCTGCGATCTCGCCGTGGCCGCCGAGTCGGCCGGCTTCGCCATCCCCGGTGGCAAGGGCGGCCTGTTCTGCCACACCCCGCTCGTGGCGGTCGCCCGCAGCGTCGGTCGCAAGCGGGCGCTCGAGCTCGCGATGACCGGTGATCCGATCGACGCGCACACCGCGGCCGAGTGGGGGTTGATCAATCACGCGGTGCCCGACGCCGAGCTCGACGCCGCGGTCGACGAC
>CAYZFZ010000188.1:6042-6956 GCA_964477795.1 uncultured Bifidobacterium sp. | reverse complement strand
GCACCACGACACGAGCGTGGTCGACCCGCGGACGGGCAAGATGGACACCCTGCCGACGTTCCGCGACACGATCCACGACGCGGGCCTGGAGGACGTCGTGTTCGCCGTGGTCGGCCAGTCCGCCGCCGTGGCCGCGCATTGGGCGTCGCCGCTCGCGTTCTTGTTCATCGACGGCGGCCACGGCGACGAGCCGGCGCGGCTGGACTACGAGGGCTGGACACCGCACGTTGCCCCGGGTGGCACGCTCGCCATCCACGACGTCTTCCCCGACCCGGCCGACGGCGGCCGCCCGCCCTACGAGCGCATCTTCCGCCCCGCCCTGGAGAGCGGCCGCTTCCAGGAGATCAGTGCCACCGGCAGCCTGCGCGTGCTGCGCCGGGTGGGCTGAGCGGCCGGCGCGTCGCGCCTACTTCGCGGCGCGCAGCCGCTTCCAGGTCTCCACCGCGTCGCGCGGATCGAACAGTTCGAGGGCGTCCGCGGGCAGCAGCTGCTGGTTCACTCCGACGATCCACTTGTTCGCCTCGGCGACGAAGTGCAGCAGCTCCGGCAGCGTCGGCGCCCGCCAGAACGCGGTTTGGCGCGTGCCCCGTTCGGGCAGCGAGTCCTCGCGCAGGGCGCGGCTGCGCTCCTTGCGCACCAACTGCTCCGCCCACCAGCCGTCGCTGCGCTGCTGGTCGAGATCGAGCGATGCACCGCGCAGGTTCGGCGTGTCCAGCTCGCCGCGCTCGATGGCCTCGGCGATGCGTTGCTCGACGATCCGGTCGATCCAACTCACAGCTCGCACGCTACGCCGCCAGCCCGTCGGTCCGAGTGCCAGCCCCCCGTGCGCTGGCACTCGGATAAGCCGAACAGGGCGCCGTGGGGCAGGGGGAGCGGGGTGGGGTGGTTGTTCGTGTTGGTCGCCCGGCGCCTGT
>CAYZFZ010000188.1:0-6032 GCA_964477795.1 uncultured Bifidobacterium sp. | reverse complement strand
CGCGGCCGCCGCCGGTGGTCTTCTCGCCGCCGAACGCACCGCCGATCTCGGCACCGCTGGGCCCGATGTTCACGTTGGCGATGCCGCAGTCGCTGCCGGCCGCGCTGCAGAAGCGCTCGGCCTCGCGCAGGTCGGTGGTGAAGATGCTGCTGGCCAGGCCCTGCGGTACGTCGTTCTGCAGGTGCACGGCCTCCTCGAAGCTGTCGTAGGTGAGCACGTAGAGGATCGGGGCGAACGTCTCGGTGGCGACGATCTCGGTCTGCGCAGGCATGGTGGCGATCGCCGGCCGCACGTAGGCGGCCGCCGGCGCCTCCTCGGCGAGGTGCCGCTCGCCGCCGACGACGACGCTGCCGCCGTCCGCCTGCACCGTGGCCAGGGCGGCCTGCATGCGGTCGAACGCGGTCATGTTCACCAGCGGGCCGACGAGCGTGCCCGCATCGAGCGGGCTGCCGATGGGCAGGCTGCCGAACGCCGTCGCCAGTCGGCCGGTCACCTCGTCGAGGCGCAAGCGGTGGACGATCAGCCGGCGCAGGCTGGTGCAGCGCTGGCCGGCCGTGCCGGCGGCGGCGAACGTGACGCCGCGCACGACCAGCTCCATGTCGGCGCTGGGGGTGATGATCGCCGCGTTGTTGCCGCCGAGCTCGAGGATGCTGCGGCCGAAGCGACCGGCGACCACCGGCGCGACCTTGCGGCCCATCGCCGTGCTGCCGGTGGCGCTGACGATCGGCACGCCCTCGTGCGCGACGAGCTCGGCACCGACGGCACCGTCGCCGAGCAGCACCTGGTTCAGATCGGCCGGCACGTCCATCCCCGCGCACGCCCGCTGGAACAGGGCGTGCGTGGCGAGCGCGGTGAGCGACGTCATCTCGCTCGGCTTCCAGATCACCGGGTTGCCGCACACGAGCGCGAGCGCCGCGTTCCAGCTCCACACCGCCACCGGGAAGTTGAAGGCGGTGATGACGGCGGTGGGGCCGACGGGGTGCCACTGTTCCATCAGCCGATGGCCGGGCCGCTCGCTGGCGATGGTGAGACCGTGCAACTGGCGGCTGAGCCCGACGGCGAAGTCGCAGATGTCGATCATCTCCTGCACCTCGCCGAGTGCCTCGCTCTCGATCTTGCCGGCCTCCAGCTGCACCAGCCGGGCGAGGTCGGCCTTGTGGGCGCGCAGCTGCTCGCCGAGCCGGCGAACCAGCTCGCCGCGCACGGGCGCCGGCGTGGTGCGCCAGGCGGCGAACGCGTCGGTGGCCTTGGCGACCATCGTGTCGACGCCGTCGGTGGCGCCGACGAACCCGAGCGCGGTACCCGTGATGGGAGTGCGGGCGCCGTGCGGCCCGGCGCCCAACGGGGAGGCACCGCAGGCGCGGAGTGCGTCGTCGGCGATGGAGGAGAGTGCATCAGCGGTAGGGAAGCTCACCCCACCATCGTGCCACGCCGAGCCTCCTGTCCCGGCTCGTCGCCCGGTCTCGCGTCAACCGGTCGTGTCGCCGGTCGGCGTGCCGATGTCGGCGAGCTGCAGGCGGATGAAGTGGTCGCCGTCGACCATCAGCACCGTGCCGTTCGGCTCCAGGAGCGCGACATCGGTGGTGTCGAGCCGGAACACGTCGACCCGCTGCGGTTGCTCGCTCGTCGCCGCCAGAAAGCGGGCGATGTGCAGCGCGCCGCCCTCGGCACCGTCGATCCAATCGATGGCGAGTGCGCCGCCATCGATGGTGGCCACGACCCGCGGGAAGTCGCGCGGCGCCTGGAACTCGGCCGGCAACGGGAACACCGTCTCGACGCCCTGGTCGATGCGCACGAGGTTGCCGGCGCCTGGAGCGAGATCGAGACGAAAGGTCGTCGCGGTCGACGTGACCACATTTTCCGCGCCGTCCGCGTCCACGTACTGGTAGTGCTGCGCGTCAGCGGCGGGGCGAGTCTCCATGGGGCCGCAGCACGGCACGGTGACGAGGCCGTCGGCCTGGGCGACGAGCGTGCTGTCGCCAGAGCCGTCGAGGCCCGTCCAGCGCTTGATCACGGTGCCCGCCCTGGGGCCGCTGAGGGGGATGGCGATCAGGTCGCTGCTCGGGTCGGTGGCACCGGGCGTGGCCGTGTTGAGATACACGACGTCCGCTGGGCCGACGGTTACCAGGGTGGGGTACACGTCTGCCAACGGCTCGACGAGCATGACTCTGAGCAGCTCCTGCGTGCCCAGGCTGTCGTAGACCGTGAGGGTCTCGTCGATGGGCGAGTAGGCCAGGATGTGTCCGTCTGCCATCGCGATCAGCTGCGTGCAGGTGACTTCCCCGACGCACGCCGACGGAATCGTCGGCTGCACAAGGTCCGTCGAAGTCGGCTGCGCCGTGGTAGCTGGTGCCGCCGTGGGGGTCGGTGTGGTCGTGATGGTCGGCGTGGTCGTGGTTGGTGCCGCCGTGGTGGTTGGTGCCGCCGTGGTGGTCGGGTCGGTACCGGGGACGACGGTGGGGCCGTCGTCGCCGCGCAGGGTGAGTGCGAGCACGCCCCCGCCGATCACGGCTGCCACCGCGGCCGCAGCAGCCACCGCCCGCCAGCGGGTGTCCCACCTGTGGCGGACGGTCGTCGTCGAGATGGCCGTCGTCGGGATGGTGCCGGTGTCGCCGCCGGCACCACGGGCGCGGACGGCGGCGAGTGCGGCGCCGGTCTCGGCGGGCGACACGCCCGCGCGGTGGGTCGCGGTGGCGGCGGTGGCGGCGGCGCGCAGGCTGCCCTCGGTGTCGTGGTGATCGTTCATGCACGCATCTCCTGGTGGGCGGCGGCGAGGCGGCGGCGCAGGCCGGCCCGCGCCTTGGAGAGGGTGGACTTGACGGTGCCCGGGGTGATGGCGAGCGCGTCGGCGATCGCTGCGACCGTCTGGTCCTCGGCGTAGTACAGGGTGGCGACGGTCCGTTGCAGGCCGGTCAGCGGGGCGACCAGTTCGTCCCAACGCGGGGTTGTCACGGCGAGCGCAGGGTCGCCGGCGGGGCCGTCCACCGGCAGCAGGCGACGCGACTGCAGCCGGGTGATCGTGCCCTGCTCGGTGGTGGCTGCACGGTGGTGGTCGATCAACAGGTTCGACATCACCCGCCGGCACCAGGCGTAGGGCGAGTCGTAGCCGGCGAGTTCGCTGCGCCGGTGATACGCCCGCAGCAGGGTCTCCTGCGCCAGCTCGCACGCGACCTCGCGGGTGGCGGAAGTCGTCATCCCGAACGCGACCAGCCGGGGGTAGCAGGCTCGGAAGAATTCGTCGTACTCGGCGTCGTGCACGGGTCGTCCTCGTGTCGTGTGTGCTCACCCACTGAGACGGATGCCGAGCGGTTCCGGTTGCCGTCGCGGCGAGTTTCTGCCGACAGTGTGCCTGTCAGCACTGGTATCGGAGTTGATACCATATGGACGTGAACATCGGTCAGGTGCTCCGCCAGTTGCGTCAGCGGTCGGCACTGTCGCTGCGCGGCCTCGCGTCCGCGGCCCACACCTCACACTCGGCTCTTGCGGCGTACGAGGCGGGCCGAGTGGACCCGACGGTGCACACCGTGCAGCGAGTCGCCGCGTCGGCAGGCTTCGAGCTCGAGGTCGCGGCGGTGGCGCGGCTCGCGGACCACGCCACCCGTGAGCGCGAACTGCTCGACGTGCTCGCGCTCGCAGCCGAGTTCCCTGCACGCCACCACGCCACGCTGCGCGCCCCGGTGTTCGGTCGCTGATGGTCGCGCTCGCCGACAAGATCGTCGCAGTCCATCGGGCGCTTGCGGGGGCACGACTGCCGCATGCATTCGGTGGGGCGCTCGCCCTTGCCTGGTGCACCCAGCGGGCGCGCGGCACGATCGATATCGACGTCAACGTGTTCGTCGGCGTCGACCAGGTCGACGCGCTGCTCGCTGCGCTGCCGAAGGCGGTCGCATGGACGGCGGCCGAGCGCGAGCTGCTCGTGCGCGACGGGCAGGCGCGCCTGTGGTGGGGCACCACGCCGGTCGACGTGTTCCTCGACACCACGCCGTACCACGCCGAGGTGGCGCTGCGGGCTCGCAGCGAGCGGTTCCACGGCGCGGAGGTGCCGTTCCTCGCGTGCACCGACCTGGCGGTCTTCAAGGCGTTCTACAACCGCACCCGGGACTGGGCGGATCTGGAGGAGATGGCCGCCGCCGGCACGCTCGACCGGCAGCGGGTGGTCGGTGTCCTTGCCGAGTACCTGGGCATCGGCGACGACCGTGTCGCCCGCGTGCTGGCGCTGCCACCGGCCGAGTAAGCGCGCGCCGGTCGCCAGGTCAGCAGGGCAGGGGGCCGGGCGGGGTGGTGTCGGGGAAGTAGCGGTGGTGGTGGGCGCCGGTGATCTCGATGATGCCGGTGCCGGTGCGGCCGTCGTCGGTGCGCACCGTCACCTGGTTGAGCCCGCCGCGCTGGAAGGGCTCGTAGGGGCGGTCGAAGCGGCCGTCGGCCTCGACGGTGACCTCGCGGCCGCCCTCCAGCGTGAACGTGGCGGTGCCCCGCACGCCGGCGACCGAGTCGCCGTGGTCGCCGTAGACCGCGGGCGCGCCGTCGGCCTGCAGCCAGGTGAGCTCGTGGCGGAACGCGATCACGGGGATCGGGTCGCTGCCGTCCGCGGGCGTCCAGCACCCGTCGGAGTACACGGGCGCGCCGTTGGCGAACTCCCAGTGCCACATGCCGAAGAAGCCGTCGGGCAACTGCAGCTGGAACCACATCCACAGCGGGCAGCGGGCGTGGTGGCGGATGCCCCAGCTGTGGTCGCGCTGCCCCCACCAGTTGTCGACCTCGTGGGTGACGCCGTCGAACGTGTACGTGCCGTTGAACCAGCCGGACTGCAGCATGTGGCTCTGATCCCAGATCAGCTCGTTGCCGGCGCGCATGCTGCCGCGGCGCAGAGCGTACGGCTGGGTGCGAGCGGTGAACGTGAGATCCATGCCGAGCGTGGTGACCGCCGGATCCGCCCACAGCTTGATCTCCTTGAACGGCTCGACGATGTCGATGCGCGCCGCCGGGGTGACCATCGTGTGCGGGTCGCCGTCGTGCGCCCGCTCGCTGTGGCCAAGCACCTGGGTGCCACCGATGTTGCCCATCTGCAGCGAGTCCATGACCTGCCGCAGCGGGAACGTCGCCATCGTCAGGATCACCATGTCGCCCAGCCGGTCGGGCCGGTGGGTGACGAAGAACAGGCTCTCCCGCCAGTACTCGTGCTGCGTCTGCACGGTGGCCAGCGGCTCGGGCGTCTGGTGGATCAGGTACTCGTCGAGTGCGGTCAGTCGCCTCATGTCGCAGCCCTTTCGTGCGGTCAACGAGGCGGAGCGTAGGCCGCGCAGTGTCGCCCCGCAGGAGGCGGGCGGCGCAACCTCACTCGCGACAGCGGGGGACGAACACCGTGGCTGCAGGGCTGGCGCCGGTGATCGCGTCGGCGGCGAGGATGACCGCCGCGCCCGTGTACGCACTGGTCTCGTCGAACGGGAAGCGCACGAGCGAGGGGTAGACGATGCCCGTGTCGTAGGCGCCGTCGGGGCGGCGGTGCGGCCGCGTCCAGGCGAGCAGGTCCGTGGCGGTGGACATGTCGCCGATCGCGGCGTGCGCGATCGAGGCCTCGGCGGTCTCGCTGGCGGTGACCCACGGCTCGTCGCTGACGCAGCGGATGCCCTTGCCCTCCATCGCGAACACGGACCAGCCGTCGGCGAGACGGGCTTTCGCCGGTTCGCCGGTGAGGCAGCCGGCGAGGACGGGGTAGTACCAGTCCATCGCCCAGCGTTCCTTGGGCTCGAACGCATCGGGCTGGGTGGCGACCACATCGCTCAGCACCGCTGCCGCGGCGGACCAGTCGGGCCGGGGCTCGTTGATCAGCTCCGCGAGCTGGGCACCGCAGTGGAGTGCGTGGGCGATGCTGGACGAGCCGGTGAGCAGCGCGTAGTCCCACGGGCGGTCGTCGGCGGTGCACGCCCACAGCGGGGTGCCATTGGACCGGCGCATGCCCAGCACCCAGTCGAGCGAGCGCTGCACCGTGGGCCACAGATGATCCACGAAGCCGCGATCCCAGGTGCACAGCC
>CAYZFZ010000187.1:0-7057 GCA_964477795.1 uncultured Bifidobacterium sp. | reverse complement strand
CATTTCCTTGGTGGCGGGGGCAGGATTTGAACCTGCGACCTTCGGGTTATGAGCCCGACGAGCTACCGAGCTGCTCCACCCCGCGTCGGTACACCAAACGCTACCAACACCCTGCCTCAACGGCAACCGCCTCCCGGCCGACGAACGCCCCTAGCCGCACTGCGCTCGTCGGGCGCATCATGCTGCGATGAAAACCGAGCACCTCGGCCGGAGGGGACTTGGCGCGTGTGCCCTCGGCGCGGTCGGGTCGGTGGTCGTCCCCGGTGTCGGGCACTGGCTGATCCGGGCTCGCATCCGGCCGGCGGTAGTGGTCGCCATCGTCGCCAACGTCGTCGCCTCGGTCGTCGTCGGCATCATTGTCGCCGGCGTCGACGGGCGCTCGGACCTTGCCGACGTCATCGCCAATCGCACGGTCTTCCTCGGGCTGGCACTCTGCCTGCTCGTCCTCGCTCTGACCCGCCTGTGGAGCGCGCTCGACGCCGCCTGGCTTGCTCGGCCCACGGGGCACAGCTGGCGGCCGTACGCCGCGGCGGGCATCGCCTGCGTGGTCGTCATCGGCGGGGTGGCTCCGCTCGCCGTCGCCGCCGACTATGTGTGGGAGACCGACCGGGCCGTGGAGCGGGTCTTCTCCTCCGGCGATGCGATCACCGCCAACCCGTCGCCGCTCACCACCTCGACCACCGACCCGGCCACGGGCACGACCACGACCACGACCGCCGCACCGACGACGACCCTGCCTCGTCACACGACGACGACATCCAGTCTGGCCACGACGACAACGGACAGCACGACCACCACCATCGCCACCACGACCACGGCGCCCGCCTTCCCCGGCGAGGATCGGGTGAACGTGCTGCTGCTCGGCGGCGACGCCGGGCCCGATCGGTGGAGCATGCGCACCGACTCGATGATCGTCGTCTCCATCGACCCCGACACGGGCGACACCGCCATGATCTCCGTGCCCCGCAACCTGCGCCGGCTGCCGTTCCCGCCGGGAACTGCGCTCGCCGAGCGCTACCCCGACGGATTCGAGGAGATCGCGAACGCCGTCTACACCCGGGTGGACAGCCACCGTGAGCTCGCCGGCGGGGGCGACGACGCGGGCGCGCAGGCGATCAAGCTCGGCATCGCCCAGCTGCTCGGCATCCCCATCCACTACTACGTGCTCGTCGACATGGCCGGCTTCGTCGATGTCGTCGACGCGCTCGGCGGCATCGACATCGACGTCCTCAAGCGTGTGCCCTCGGTGGGCAAGCGGCCCGACGAGAAGCACCCGGTGCCGCGCTGGTTCGAGGTGGGCCCACAGCACATGGACGGCACCGTCGCCCTCGCCTACGCCCGCATCCGCTCGGCCGACAGCGACTACGGCCGCATGGCCCGCCAGCGCTGCGTGCTCGCCGGCATCGCCGCTGCCGCCACACCGAAGGCGCTTGCGTTCGGGCTGACCGACCTCGTCGCCGCGTTCGGCGCCGCGGTGCGCAGCGACATCCCTCGCGAGCGGCTGGGCGAGGTGGCCCAGCTCGTCGACCGCTACTCGCAGGCCGGCGGCCAGGACGCGGTGCGCACCCTGCAGCTCACCCCACCCGTCATCGACCCCGCGGACTGGGACCCGGTAGAGGTGCGCCAGCTCGTCGCCGACCTCCTCGCCGGCACCCAGGCCGAGGGCGCACCACCGTCGCTGGGCGCGGCGTGCGCCTGACCGCCACCGGCGTCGCGGACGGGCCGTCGTCTAGGGTCGCGTCGTGAGCAGCCTTCCCCCGCCACCCCCGCCTCCGGGCACGCCGCCACCGCCACCCGGCCCGCCGCAGCCCGGCGGCAACACGCCAGCCACACCAGGCGGCACACCCGCACCGGCCAGCGCACCGCCGCCGGCGGGGCCACCGCAGCAGCTCGGCGCTCCGCAGCCGTTCAACCCTCCGCCATCGTTCGGCGGGCCGCAACCGCTGGGCGCACCGGCCGCCCCTCCGACAACGCCTCCTCCCGGCTCACGCAAGGGTGGGCTGCCGGCGTGGGGCTGGTTGGCCATTGCCGTCGCCCTCATCGGCGGGGCAATCGGCGTGATCGTGCTCACCAGTGGCGACGACGACAAGAAGGCGATCGGCTCTGCCACCACGCTCACGCTGCCCACCGATGCGACCAGCCCGACCACGCCCGGCGGCACCGAGCCGGAGGTGACGATCACCGTCCCGGACGACACCGAGCCCGACACCACGGAACCCGACAGCACGGAGCCCGACGAGACGTTCACCACCGAGACGCTGCCCACCGACTCCGGCGCGGAGCTGCCCAACGCACCCGAGGGCCAGAAGGGCACCACCGACTCGCCCGTGCCCGCCGGTGCGATCGCCGACATCGGCGGCGGCTGGCGCCTGCAGGTGCTGGGCTTCACGCCCGACGCCACCGACCAGATCATGACGGCCTACGACTACAACGACCCGCCGCCCGCGGGCAGCGCCTTCACGCTCGTGTCGGTCGCGCTCGGCTACTTCGGCGTCGACGACCCGAAGTCCAGCTTCTCGCCGATGATCGCCGCCGTCGGCAGCACCGGCGACGACCTGTCCTCCACGTGCGGCTCGATCCCCGACGACCTGCTGTCGTTCCGTGACATGTTCTCCGGCGGCGTGCTGCAGGGGAACCTGTGCTTCGTCACCACCCAGGCCGACCGCGACGGGTTGCAGCTGCGCGCAATCGGCGATTGGTTCACCGACGACAGCGGTGTCTTCCTCGAGCCTGCTCAGCCTGCTTCCGCCACCCCGCTCGCCACACTGAGGGGCCCGCAGGACGGTGCCGCCTTCACACCCTCACGACTGAAGGCGAACCCCGTGGGCACCGCCGGCGACGTGGGCGAGAACTGGTCGGTCACCGTCACCCAGCCGGCACGCGACATGACCGACGAGATGCTGGCCGACACATTCAACGAACCGCCACCGGACGGCTACCTGTACCTCGGCGTCGAGATGACCTACACGTTCAACGGCAGCGGCACCGACACCGCGTTCACGGTCAGCACCCACGCCGTCGGCGATGACAACATCTCGCTCGGCGAGTCGTGTGGCTTCGTGCCCGCACCGATCGACATCTTCGCCGATGTCGCATCCGGCGGCAGCGTCAGTGGCACCGTCTGCTTCGTCGCTCCCAAGGACACCACCGGCATCGTCGTCTACAGCCAGGGCGGGTACGACAAGACGCCCGTGACCTTCGCGACCTCCTGAGCCCCCATGCCGAACCGGGCGGACGACGGCTCGCGCCACGGCCTCGTGCCGTGCGTGCTGGCCGCGCTGTGCTCGGTGCTGCTGCCCGGTAGCGGGCACGCCGCCATCCGCGCCCGCTGGCGGGCAGCAGTGATCGCCGCTGCCATGCTCAACCTCGTCGGCATGGCCGTCGCGCTCGGGATCGTGGCGCCGCTGCGCAGCCGATCGGATCTGGCCGACGTGATCGCCAACCGCACCCTCTTCGTCGGCCTTGCGCTCGCGCTCGTGGTGCTCGCCGCCACCCGCCTGTGGAGCGCGCTCGACTCCGCCTGGCTCGCACGGCCCCGGCGACCGGCTACCGCTGCTCCCAGCGGCGCTGTTCCCGGCGGTGCTGACTCGGCCGCAGTCGCGCCCGGGCGGGCGAGCCGGATCGTGGCTGCCGTCACGGTCGCAGCGCTCACCGCGGCCGGCGTGGCACCGCTCGCCGTCGCCGCCGACTATGTGTGGCAGACCGACCGGGCCATCGAGCAGGTCTTCTCCTCCAACGACGCGACGACCGCCTACCCCGGTCCCGTCGCGACGACGATCGACTCCCGCCGCCACGTGAGCAACAGTTCGACGCCGATCGTCACCATCCCCACCGACCTCACCGGCCCGACCACCGTGCCGCCCACCACCGTTGCCATCAGCATCTCGACGACGCTGCCGCCGATCGTCGGCGAGAACCGTGTGAACGTGCTGCTGCTCGGTGGCGACGCTGGGCCCGGCCGCTGGAGTCTGCGCACCGACTCGATGATCGTCGTCTCCGTCGACCCGGCCACCGGCGACACGGTGATGATCTCCGTGCCACGCAACCTCACCCACCTCCCCTTCCCTCCGGGCAGCGCGCTCGCCGACCGCTTCCCCAACGGCTTCAACGATCTCGCCAACGCGGTGTACCCGTACGTCAACCGCCACCGCGACCTCGCCGGCGGCGGTGACGACGCGGGCGCGCAGGCCGTGAAGCTCGGCATCGCGCAGCTGCTCGGGATGCCGATCAACTACTACGTGCTCGTGGACATGGCCGGCTTCGTCGACGTGGTCGACGCGCTCGGCGGCATCGACATCGACGTCGCCACTCGCCTTCCCTCGCCGGGCAACCCGGGCGATGCCAAGCACGACGTGCCCGCCTACATCGAGCCCGGCCTGCAGCACATGGACGGCACGCTCGCCCTCGCCTACGCACGCACCCGCAAGGCCGACAGCGACTACCGGCGGATGGCCCGCCAGCGCTGCGTGCTCGCCGCCATCGCGACCGCGGCCACGCCGATGGCCGTCGCCACCGGGCTCACCGACCTGCTCGACGCGGTGGGCAATGCCGTGCGCACCGACATCCCCCGCGAGCGGCTCGGCGAGCTGACCCAACTGTTCGAGCGTTTCACGGCCGCGGGTGGGCTGGGCACCGTTCGCACACTGCACCTCGCACCGCCGAAGGTGAGCTCCACCCACTGGGACGCGGTTGACGTGCGGATGCTCGTCGCCGGCGCGATCAACCCGGCCGTGCCCGCCGCGACCCCGCCCCCGGCCTCGCCCACCGCCGACGGCACCGTCCTCACCCCCGAACTCGAGGAGTGCCACGCCTGAATCCACGTGGACTCACGCTCGGTGGTCCGGGTGCATTCGAGTGCTCACTCGCACCCCGGGGTGCGAGTGAGCACTCGGTTGACGGCTGGCACTCGCACTGGGCGCCTGGTACTCGCACTGGGGCCTGGCACTCGGACCCTGGGCTCAGGGGGCTGCGGACTCCAGGGCTGGCCACAGGGCCGGTGGGATCGGGACACTCGCGTACTCGATGTCGGCCTCGATCTCGTCGGCGCTGCGGGCACCGACCAGCACGCGGCTGATCGCCTCGTGGGCGGACACGAACTGCAGTGCGGCGGCCGGGAGCGGCACACCGAACTCGGCACACACCGCCTGCAACCTCTGCGCACGCGCGACCAGCGCGGGCGGGGCGGCGGCGTACTCGAACGGCGCACCGTCGGCGGGCACGGCGAGCAGGCCGCTGTTGAACACGCCACCCGCGATCACCTCCACCCCACGCGCCGCGCACTGTTCGAGCAGGCCCACGCCGGTCCGGTCCAGCAGGGTGTAGCGGCCCGCCAGCAGGATGCAGTCGAGGTCGACGCGCTCGACGAAGCGGCCGAGCATCTCCGCCTGGTTCATCCCGCAGCCAACCTTGCCGATCACGCCCTGCTCGCGCAGCTCGATCAGCGTCGGGAACGCCGTCGCCAGCGCCGCTGCCTCGTGCGCATCCGGGTCGTGGACGTGGACGATGTCGAGCCGGTCGACACCCAGCCGCGCCAGCGAATCCTCCAGCGAGTGCAGCACACCGTCGCGGCTGAAATCGAACACCGGGTCGAACGCCGGGATGTCGACGAACACCGTCGGCGGGCGGGCCGAGCCCGGCGCGGCGGGCACGAGCACGCGGCCGACCTTCGACGCCAGCACGAACTCGTCGCGCGGGAAGCCGGCCAGGGCGCGCCCGAGGCGTACCTCCGACAACCCGTGTCCGTACTGCGGGGCCGTGTCGAAGAAGCGGATGCCGCGCTCCCACGCGGTGTGCACCGTCGCCTGCGCGGCCTCGTCGCTGATCGGTGCGAACAGGTTGCCCAGCGGCGCGCACCCGAGCCCGAGCCGGGCAACCGGGCTCGCGGCAACCGGGTCGTCGCCGCCCGCCGACGTCAGCGCCACTCGGCACCGTCGGGGAAGCGCAGCGCGGCGAGCGAGGCAGGGTGCATCTCGATCGAGTACCCCGGTGCTTCGGGCACGACGTAGGCACCGTTGCGCACGACCGCCGGGTGCAGGAAGTGCTCGTGCAGATGATCGGCGTACTCGGTGGTGCGGTCGGCCAGTGACCCGCTCACGCACAGGTAGTCGATCACCGAGATGTGCTGCACGTACTCGCACAACCCGATCCCGCCCGCGTGCGGGCACACGGGCACGCCCCGCGCAGCCGCGAGCAGCAACACGGCGAGCACCTCGTTGAGCCCGCCGAGGCGGCAGGCGTCGACCTGCACATAGTCGATCGCCTCCGCCTGCAGCAGCTGCTTGAAGATCAGCCGGTTCGCCGCGTGCTCGCCGGTGGCCACGCCCACCGGGCGCACGCCGCGGCGGATGGCCGCATGGCCGAGCACGTCGTCGGGGTGCGTGGGCTCCTCGATCCAGCGCAGCCCGAACGGGCGCAGCTCGTTGGTCCAGTCGATCGCCTGCTGCACGTCCCACACCTGGTTCGCGTCGGCCATCAGCTGCAGCCCGTCGCCGATCTCCTCGCGCATCACCTCACAGCGGCGCGTGTCGCTCGCCACGTCGATGCCCACCTTCGTCTTGAAGCTGCGCCATCCCTGCGCGAGCGCGGCCTGGCAGCGGGCGCGCACCTCGTCCTCCGGGTAGCCCAGCCAACCGGCCGACGTGATGTAGGCCGGGTAGCCGTGTTGGCGCAGCTCGGCCAGTCGCTCCGCCCTGCGCGCCTGCATGAGCTGCAGCATCTCCAGCGCGCGCACCTCGTCCACCTCGTCGCGCAGGTAGCGGAAGTCGATGCAGTCGACCAGCTGCGCCGGCTCCATCTCGGCAACCAGCTGCCACACGGGCACGCCGCGCTCCTTCGCCCACAGATCCCACACCGCGTTCACCAGCGCGGCGGTGGCGAGGTGGATGACACCCTTGTCGGGCCCCAGCCAGCGCAGCTGCGAGTGGTTCGTGACGCTGCGCCAGAACGCGCCCATGTGATCGGTGAGATCGCTCAACCGGCGGCCGACGACCAGCTCGCCGAGCGCCTCGATCGCCGCGCAGCACAGCTCGTTGCCCTTGCCGATGGTGAACGTCATCCC
>CAYZFZ010000186.1:0-7068 GCA_964477795.1 uncultured Bifidobacterium sp. | reverse complement strand
CCAGCACCTTTGGCTGCGGTCTCGTCTGTTCGATTTCGATTCCGGTCTCGGGTCGATTCGGTCCTGCGATGACCCCGCGACCGATCACTGCACATCGAAATCGAAACGACGGGACCGGGAGCAATCAGCCCCGGGACCGCAGGCCGGGACTGGCAGGCCCGGACCGGCAGGCCGGAGCCCGCGCCGCAGCGCTCGGGCCGGGGCTGTAGCGGCAGGAGCCGCAACCTCGACTCGCGGACGGGACGCCCCAGATCAGGCGGAGATCAGCTCGCGGTCGGCGTCGGTCTCGTCGTCGCGGGTGCCCGCCCGTGCCGGCGCGGTGACGAGCACCTTCTCGTGCACGTCGGCCACCTGCGGGGCGCGGTGTTGGTCGGCGGGCGTGGCGCTGTCGAGCGCCGGCTCCTCCACCGCCCGCAGCAGGTCGTTGCTGAGGCGGAAGCCGACACCGCGCACGGTGTGGATGAAGCGCAGCTCCGGTGCCCGCTGCTGCAGCTTGCGCCGCAGGTTGCTGAGGTGCACGTCGACCACATGGGTGTCGCCGACCCAGTTCGGGCCCCAGACCTCTTCCAGCAGCTCCGAGCGTGAGCACACCTCCGCCGGCCGCCGGCACAGCTGCTCGAACAGGGCGAACTCGATGCGGGTCACCGGCACGTCGAGGTCGTGCACGCGGATCTCCTTGCGGCCGATGTCGACGGTGAGCGCGCCGAGCGTGATCACCGATGCCTGCAGCGGGTCCCAGCGGGCGTGGAGCTGGCGGGGCCGGCGCAGCAACGCCTGGCAGCGGGCGGCGAGCTCGTCGGGGTTGAGCGTGGCGGCCACCACGTCGTCGGCGCCGGCGCGCAGCGCGCGGATGCGAGCGGTATCGGCTTCGGCCGGGGCGATGCCGACGATGTACGCGTCGGTGAGCGCGCGCATGGTGTCGAACAGGTTGCCGCCCTCCGGGCTGGGCAGGTCGAGGTCGACCATCACCACATCCGGGGAGAACGAGCGGGCCAGCGTGAGTGCGGCCTCTTCTTCGGTGGTCGCACTGACCGAGTACCCACGTGAACGCAGAGAGGAGGACGCCACCCGCCGCAGCAGCGGGTCCGCCACAGCCAGCAGCACTCGTGGTGCGAGTTGTGCGTCGGGTTCCATGATGTGAGTTCTTCCCGCCCTCGTCGTCCTGCGGTGTCGGCGGTCGTCGCCTCCCGCCACCGGTCGAATGACTATCGGCGCGTTCGATCGCATCCTGAAGTGGCGATTTTGACGAAGCCGTGCGACGGGGAACCGCGGTCGACCGCGTACCGTGGTTGGGTGCCTGAACTCCGCCAGCTGATCCGAACCGCCGTGCTCGCCCGCCGACCCGTGGATGCCCGCGAGCGCGACTCGATCGCGTCGTTCGTCCGGCACTTCGACGCGCTCGACCGGCCGTTCTCCGAGACCGCGAACAAGGTGCACGTGACGGCTTCGGCGATCGTCGTCACCGACGACTGCCGGCGCGTGGTGCTGCACCTGCACAAGCGGATGAACATGTGGCTGCAGCCGGGTGGCCACATCGACGAGGGCGAGCTGCCGTGGGTCGCCGCGCAGCGTGAGGCAGCCGAGGAGACCGGCCTGCCCGCGACGCTCGTCGGGGAGGTCGGCGACGGTGGCCCCGAGTTGCTGCATGTGGATGTGCACCCCGGTCCGAAGGGGCACACCCACCTCGATCTGCGCTACCTGCTCGAGTCGCCGATGGTGCCACCGGCACCACCGGCCGGGGAGAGCCAGCAGGTCAAGTGGTTCCTCTGGCACCAGGCGGTGCGCACCGCCGAGGCCGGGCTGGAGGGCGTGCTGCGGGCACTGCAGCCTGGCGAGGCCCGCATCCGCGCGGCTCGCCACACCGACGCGGGCGACTGCGCGCAGGTCTACCTCCGCTCGCGTGCGTTCGGTCTGCCCACGGTGCCGCTGGTACACCCCGAACGTGAGGTGCGGCGGTGGATGGCCGACGAGGTGGTCGGCCGCACGGACATGTGGGTGGCGGAGGTCGACGGCACGATCGTCGGGCTGATGGTGCTCGACCGCGCCGGTCGCGGCCTGGGCTGGATCGAGCACCTGTACCTCGACCCGGCGTGGATGGGCCGCGGCCTCGGCGACCGGTTCGTGCAGCTGGCCATGGAGCGCTCGCCCGAGGGGCTGCAGCTGTGGACGTTCCAGGTGAACGGCCCGGCCCGCCGGTTCTACGAGCGCCACGGGTTCGTCGCCGAGGAGCTCACCGACGGTGCCGGCAACGAGGAGCGCGCGCCCGACGCGCGCTACCGCTGGCAACCCTGACCGGCGAGACCTGGCCCGGACCGACCTGGCCACGGCATGTGACGGAGGACACGGAATCGGGGCTTGCTGACCAGCACATCGCGATATATCGTGATGGCACACAACAGGTCGACATCAAGGATCGACACCGACAAGGAGCACATCATGCGACCCAGATTCACGAATGGACCCTTCGGTCCGTCACCCGCCGGCCACGACGGCCAGGAACACCACGAGCAGCACGGCCACCCGGCCGGCGGCCCCCAGCGAGGCTTCGGCCGGGGGCGCGACCGCGGTGAGTTCGGCTTCGGCCGCCATGGCGGCCCGCCCCACCGCGGCCCGCGCCGCACCCGGCGCGGCGACATCCGCCTCGCTCTGCTCAGCGGGCTCACGGACGGCCCGGCCCACGGCTACGAGCTCATCCAGCGCCTCTCCGAGCGCACCGGTGGGCGTTGGAAGCCCAGCCCCGGCTCGGTCTACCCGACGCTGCAGATGCTGGAGGAAGCGGGTTTCGCCTCCTCCAGCCAGCAGGACGACAAGCGCGTCTACTCGATCACCGAGGCCGGCCAGGCCGAGCTGCAGGCCAAGATGGCCGAGGCCGGTGGCACCCCGCCGTGGATGGACCCCGAGTCCGCCGGCGGCCACGACGACCTGCGCAAGGCCGTCGGCCAGCTGGTGATGGCGGCCAAGCAGGTGGGGATGACCGACAACCAGGCCCACATCGAGACCGCTGCCGGCATCCTCAACGAGGCCCGGCGCAAGCTCTACCAGCTGCTCGCCGAAGCCTGACCCGCCCGCCCAGGCGGCCTCGCCACCCGAGGTCATGTGGGCCGCGGCCCCCCGAACCGCCGTTCATGTCGCGGCCCTGGCCACGTGCACTCGTGGTCAGGTCGCGACGTGGACGGCGGTTTCGCGCGCTCAGCGGGCGCCCACCGCTTCTGGAGCGGCGACAGGCCCTGCCGCGACGAGTTCCGCCGTGGCAACGGGTTCGGCGTGAGCGCGGCGGCCGAACACGAACCGGCGCTGGGCGTGGAAGCTGGCGGCGAACAGCACCGCTTCGGTGAGCAGCTTGCCGGCGACCAGTGGTAGCCCGGCGACCGTGACGAGCAGGTGCATGAGCGTCACGTTGGCGGCCAGGATCACGGCGACGAGTGCGAAGTAGCGAGCTGCCGCCGAGGACCAGCGGCGCGACGAGCCGCGGAAGACGAGCCGGTGGTTGGTGGCGAAGTTGCTCACCGAACTGACCACCCGGGCCGTGACCACCGAGGCCACCAGGTTGCCGGTGACCGCCGCCATCGTGAACAGCACGGCTGCATCGATCCCGAACGCGGCCAGCGACGACAGGCTGAACTTCAGCAGCGGTGCGTACACGCGGGCGGAGTCGGCGAACGTGCGGAAGTGCGACGACCGGTTGCCCTCCAGGTAGATCGTGTCGATGGGAACCTCCACGTGGGGGATGCCGAGGCGGGATGCTTCCAGCAGCAGGCTCAGCTCGTACTCGAAGCGGTCGCCGGGCACCGTCTGCAGCCATGGCAGCAGCGCCGGGCCGTACGCCCGCAGCCCGGTCTGGGTGTCGCTGAGGGGGGTGCCCGTGGACAGACCGAACAGTACGCGGGTGACCGAGTTGCCGAACCGGCTGCGGGGCGGCATCGCGTCGACGAGGCGCGAGCCCAGCACGACGGCACCCGGCTGCTGCTCGGCCACCTGCGCCACCCGGCGGATGTCGGTGAGTGTGTGCTGGCCGTCGCAGTCGGCGCAGACCACCGCCTGGCGCGGGTGGTGTTCCTCGATGTCGGCGAACCCGTGGCGCAATGCGTATCCCTTGCCCCGGTTCGTCGGGTAGCGCAGTACCTCGGCGTCCAGCTCGGCGACGGCGTGGAACACCGCGTCGTAGGCCGGGCCGGATCCGTCGTCGACGACCACGACCACCTGGGTGGGCGCTGCGGTGTGGATGGAACGGACGAGATCGACGAGGCGCTGGTCGGGCTCGTAGGCGGGGATGAGGATGATCATCGTGCTGCTCCCTGGGTCGGTGTGGTTCGGGCGGTGTGGTCGGGGGTTGGGGCCGGTGAGGTTCGGGTGTTCGGGCTAAGGCCTGCGCAGCAGCGAGGTAGAGGATGTCGCTGACCGGGCGCTCGTCGCCGCTGCCCTGCGGGTCGTTGACCACCTCGCCGTTGAAGTACATGGTCGAGGAGCCGCCACCGTCGAGGTTGTAGGCGACGGTGGCACCGAGCTCGACGAACACGTCGGCGAACTCGGTCATGGTCATCCCGCGGCTCGTGTCCGAGCGGCCGTCGACCACCACGAACACGAAGTGGTTGGCCGAGATCATCCCGATCCCGGTCCGCGGCTGGTTGCCCTGGATGGAGTGGTTGCCGATGTTGGTGTCGACTTCCACGTCCTCGATGCCGTCCACCACGGTGCCGCCGTCCACGAGTGCGGGTCCGAACGACAGCGTCTGCCACACGCCCTGGGCGAGCAGCTCCTCGGCGGTGGTGGCCTCCTCGTCGTAGGTGAACATCTCGCCGTCGAGCGTGAAGGCCACGCCGGTGCGGGCGCCGTCGTCGCGGTAGATCACCCCGTTGCGGATGAGGATGCCGGAGTCGCGGTAGCCGTAGTAGTCGCCGTTGATCGCGAAGATCGCATCGTTGTCCTCGGCGATGTCGGACGTGTCCTCGACGATGTTCTGCCCGAACTCGTTGTCGGCGAACGCGGAGAGCAGCTGGGTCACGTCGTCGACGACGATGTCGGCCACGTAGTACACGACCTGGTCGTCGCCGCTGCCGGTGGTGACGGTGGTGATGGTGATCGACGTGTCGGCGTCGGTGTAGCTGGTGTCGGTGATCACCGGCTCCGTGGCGTCGGCAGTCTCGGTGGCAGTGGCGTCGGCCGTGCTGGCGTCGGCCGTGTCGGCGGCGGTGGTCGTCTGGCCGGTGATGGTCTGGCCGGCGGCGGCGCGCTCGGCGTAGACCTGCTGCTCGTACGCGTCGGCGTCGGCGATGACGACATGGTCGATCACGTAGCGGTCGAGTGCCCAGTAGACGATGCCGCCTGCGACGAGCAGGAGTGCTGCGAAGACACCACCCACCCAACGCAGGATGCGCCGGCGGCGCGTGCGTGGCCGGCGCGGGCGGCGTGACCGCCCGTGCGGGGCGGGTTCGGTGGCCACGTCCAGGATCTGCCGGTCGGCGTCGTCGGTGCGGGGAGGTGCGTCCAGTGCCATGGCCCCGTTGTAGGAAACGCACCTGGGAGCCCGCTGGGGGATCTGCCAGAAACGGGTGAGAAGCGGGTGAATCCTGCCGCTTGCCAGTCCGAACACATGTTCGATATGGTCGCGATCTTCCTATGGGCTTCAACAACCCGAAGATGCCGTGGACGCAGCTCGAGCAGCTGCTGTCCGGTCGCCAGAAGGACGGCCGCGCCCCGGGCAGCCCGTCGTGGAACGCGGGTGGCGACGGGCCGGCGTGGGGCCGCACGCGCCAGCCGTACGAGGCCCCCGCCGCCGACAGCACGCGCCCGCTGATGCGCCCCGACCTCGGCCATGTGCCGTACGCGGAGCTGCACTGCCACAGCAACTTCTCGTTCCTCGACGGCGCCAGCCACCCCGAGCAGCTGGCCGAGGAAGCATCCCGCCTCGGGCTGGAGGCGCTGGCCCTCACCGACCACAACGGGTTCTACGGTGTCGTCCGCTTCGCCGAGGCGGCACGGGCGGTGGGCCTGCCCACCGTGTTCGGTGCCGAGATCACACTCACCGCCAACTCGCGGCCCACGCGCACGGAGGCCGACACCCAGCACCAGGTCGCCACCGGCCAGGTGCCCGACAGTCACGCTGCCGACCCTCACGGCCGCCACCTGCTGGTGCTGGCCGACGGGCCCGGCGGGTATGCCCGCCTCGCCCGCGCGCTCAGCCTCGGCCATCTCGCCGGCGAGAAGGGGGCACCCCAGTTCGCGTTCGCCGACGTCGCCGAGGCGATGGGCGGCCACGGGTGGGTCCTCACCGGCTGCCGCAAGGGCCCGGTGCCGGCCGCGCTCGTCGAGGAGGGGCCGCGGGCCGCGGCGCGAGAGCTGCACCGGCTGATCGACGCGTTCGGGCGCGACCGGGTGCTCGTGGAGCTGTGGGATCACGGCAACCCGCTCGACTCGGTGCGCAACGACGCGCTCGCCGAGCTGGCGGCCCGCCACGACGTCGGCTGCATCGCCACCAACAACGTGCACTACGCCACGCCGGCGCAGCGCAAGCTGGCCACCGCGGTCGCGGCCGTGCGTGCCCGGCGCAGCCTCGACGAGCTCGATCCATGGCTGCCCGCCGCGTCGGGGGCGCACCTGCGCAGCGGGGTCGAGCAGCAGCGCCGCTTCCTGCGCTACCCGGGCGTGGTGGAGCTGGCCGCGGAGGTCGGGCGGGCGGCCGCCTTCGACCTGTCGCTGGTGGCGCCCAGCCTGCCGCCGTACCCGTGCCCGCCGGGGCCACCGAACCCCGACGGCACGCCCGGCCCCCCACTCAGCGAGATGGCCTACCTGCGCCAGATCGTCGAGGCCGGTGGCCGCCGCCGCTACGGCGAGCGCCCCGCACCCCACGAAGACCTGTCGCGGCGCGCCCGCGCCTGGCGCACCATCGACCACGAGCTGCAGGTGATCGAGGGCCTCGGTTTCGCCGGCTACTTCCTGGTGGTGTGGGACATCGTCGAGTTCTGCAACCGGGCGAACATCTTCTGCCAGGGCCGGGGCAGCGCGGCCAACAGCGCCGTTTGCTACGCGCTCGGCGTCACCAAGGCGGATGCGGTCGGCCTCGGGCTGCTG
>CAYZFZ010000185.1:0-7082 GCA_964477795.1 uncultured Bifidobacterium sp. | reverse complement strand
CTGGGTGGAGTGGGTGTCGTGAGAGGGACCGGTGGGCCGCCGCACGCGCGATCGGCCGGGGCTGAGGGAGGCCGCCCCGGCCGATCGTACGACGGTGATGACGCGGTCGCGCTGCTGCGCCGACCGGTCAGCCGGTCGAGGTGGCCGTGTCGGCCGTGCTGTCGTCGGCGCTGTCGTTGGTGCTGTCGTCGGTGCTGTCGCCGGGACCGTGGCCGCGGTGGCCACCGGGGCCGCCCATGCCGCCGCCCATCGGGCCGGCCGTGTCGGTGTTGTTGACGAAGTCGGTGATCCGGGTGGTGGCGTCGGCCAGCTTCGCGTCGGCCTCGGCCTGGGTGTGCTCACCCGACGCGACCTCCTCGTCGAGGTGCGTCTTGGTGGCGGCGACGAGCGCGTCGATCAGCGCCTGCGCCGTCGAGCCCTTCGCCTCGGCCAGCTGGGCGAGCGTCTGACCGTTGCTGATCGCGTCGCGCACCTCGTCCTCGGTCATGCCGAGCGTGGTGGCGACGACACTGAGGCCGGCACCGCCCATCCCGCCGCGACCACCGTGGCCGCCGCCCATCGGGCCGGCCGCGTCGAGTGCGGCGACCACCTTGTCGAGCTGGGCCTGGGTGAGCGTGCCATCGTCGACGAGCGGCTGTAGCACCTCGTTCAGGCGGGTGGTGCGATCCGGTCTCGCCGAGTCGTCGGTGGCCGAGTCGTCGGTGCCGGTGGTGGCAGCCGAGTCGGTGGTGGCCGTCGTGTCGGTGGTGTCACCTTCGGCACCGACGGCGGAGGGGGACGACCCGGCAGAACCGGTGGCGCCTGCCGAGCCGGTCATCTGGAGGATCAATCCGGCGCCCGTCCCGGCGAGGAGTCCGGCGGCGAGACCGGCGCTGACCATTTTCTTGTGCATCGGGGTTCCTTCGGTGTGGGGGTGGTGATGCACATGTTGCGACGGCCGGGTTAAGCAGCGACCGGCGAAGCGTAAGAGGTTGGTGTGAGGTGTCAGCCCTGCGCGCCGGACGAGTCGAACGCGTCCACCAGCTTCAGCAGCGCCTGCTCCACCACCTCGCTGAGCGCAGGGTGGATCCACACCTGCCCGCCGGCCAGCTCGTCGACCGTGTTGCCCAGGTGCATGCCCTGCACGAGGAGTTGCACCAGCAGCGACGCCTGGTGCCCCATGATGTGCGCGCCGACGAGCGTGCGCGTGCGCGGGTCGCCGAGCAGCTTGCAGAACCCGGTCGTGTCCTCCATCGCCCATCCGTAGGCAGCGTCGCCGTAGGCGTGCGTGATCGTCACGAACGGTTCGCCGCGTTCCTGCGCGGCCTGCTCGGTGAGCCCGACCGAGCCGATCTGCGGGCTGGTGAACACCGCGTGCGGCGCGGGCCGGTCGTCGTAGGTGTGCAGGTCGTCGGGATGCACGAGGTTGTGCTTGACCACCCTGGCTTCCCCGTTGGCCATGTGCTTGAGCTGATGACGGCCGTTGATGTCGCCGAGCGCCCACACACCGGGTGCGCTGGTGCGGCCGTAGGCGTCGACGGTGACGTTGCCGGCTGCGTCGGTGGCGATGCCCGCCTCGTGCACGCGCAGCTGGTCGCTGTTGGGGATGCGGCCGGCGGCGACCAGCAGCACGTCGCCCTCGATCGTCCGCTCGCCGGCGTCGCACGTCACGCGCAGGCCGACACCCGTCGAGGTCATGTACACGCGCTCGACCGTCGTGCCGAGCACCAGGTCGAAGCGGTCGGCGGCGACCTGCGTGAACCGGCGCGACACGTCGATGTCCTCGGCGGACAGCAGGCGGTGACCACGGTTGACGATCGTCACCTTCGAGCCCAACGCCTGGAACACATGGCCCATCTCGGTGGCGATGAAGCCACCACCGAGCACGATCAGGTGCTGGGGCAGCTGGGCGATGCGCATGATGCTGTCGCTGGTGTGGAACGGCACATCGTCGAGGCCCGGCAGGTTGGGCACGAACGAGCGCGCCCCGGCGGCGAGCACGATGCGCTCGCCGGTGATGCGCACTCCCTCGCCCACCTCCAGCTCGCGCTCGCCGACGAAGTGCGCCGAGTGCTCGTAGACATCGACGTTCGGCAGGCTGTGCCGGTACTGGCGGCCGCCCTCCGCGATCGGGTCGATGCGGCCGAACACGCGGCGCACGATGGCGGGCCAGTCGGCGCCGTGGTACTCCGTGCGGATGCCGTAGCGATCGTTGTGCTGCGCATGCTCTGCCAGGTCGGCCGGGTAGATCAGCATCTTGGAGGGGATGCAGCCCCGGTTGAGGCAGGTGCCACCGAACAGGCCGCGCTCCACCATGGCGATCTTCCAGCCGTCCATCTCCGGGCCGATGATCGAGTTACCTGAGCCGGAGCCGACGATGATCAGGTCGTAGTGCATCGGTTCAGGGTGCCACGCGCGTGGCACGGTCGTGCACGATTCGTAAGGTGTGATCGTCACGTCAGCCGGGTACCCAGTGGCTGCGCTCCGCAGTACCACGGGCGCCATCGATATCGAAGGAAGCACGACATGCCTGCCTACAGCCTGCCCGACCTGCCCTACTCCCCCGGTGCCCTCGAGCCGCACTACAGCGGCGAGATCGTCAGCCTGCACCACGACAAGCACCACGCCGCGTACGTGAAGGGCGCCAACGACACGCTCGACGCGCTGGAGGCCGCGCGCGCCGCCGGCGACTACAGCACCATCAACCAGCTGTCGCGGGCATACGCGTTCCACGTCAGCGGCCATGTCCTGCACAGCATCTTCTGGACCAACATGAGCCCCGACGGCGGCGGCCGCCCGGAGGGCGAACTCGCGGCCGCGATCGACGAGCACTTCGGCAGCTTCGACGCGATGCAGGCGCAGCTCACCGCGGCCACCGTCAGCGTGATGGGCATCGGCTGGGGCGCGCTGGCGTGGGAGCCGGTGGCCGGCCGCCTCGTCGTCGAGCAGGTGCACGACCACCAGGGCAACGTGGGCGCGGGCTCCATCCCGCTGCTCGTCATCGACTCGTGGGAGCACGCCTACTACCTGCAGTACAAGAACGTGAAGGCCGACTTCGTGAAGGCGTTCTGGAACATCGCCAACTGGCCGAACGTCGCGGAGCGTTTCGCGGCAGCCAGCGGAGTCCCCGCCACCGTCTGACCACGGGTACCCTCGCGGCGTGGACGAGCACCCTGCCGGCGGGTTCATCGAGATCCCCGATGGCGAGACGCTGTGGCGCTTCGAGCCCACGTTCCTGCGCTCCAACTGGACGTGCATCTGGGGCCGCGGCTGCAAGGGCATCCTCGTCGAGCCGGCCGAGCATCTGCAGCAGGGCTGCTGCTCGGTCGGCGCGGAGCTCACCGACCTGGAGGAGGCGATGACGGTCTCCGCACTCGCGGCAACGGTGCCGGCTCACCTGTGGCAGCACCGCGACCGGGTGGATGCGGACGACGTGTTCAGTGACGACACGCGCAGCAACACGAAGGTGGTCGACGGCGCGTGCATCTTCCTCAACCGGCCCGGGTTCGCCGGTGGGGCCGGGTGCGCGCTGCACCTCGCCGCCGAGGCGGCCGGGGAATCGCCGATCGACTGGAAGCCCTCCGTGTGCTGGCAGCTGCCCGTGCGGGTGGACTGGGAGATGCAGCCCGACGGCATCGAGCACGCGACGGTGCGCCGCTGGTCGCGGGCGGACTGGGGCGACGAGGGCGAGACGATGGCCTGGTGCTGCACTGAGGGCTCCGAGCGGGTCGGCGAGGGCGCGTACGTGGGCGACGTGCCGGTGATCGAGTCGCTGGCGGAGGAACTGGCCGGCATCGCCGGCCGGCAGGTGTACGTGCAGCTGCGCAGCCGGCTGGACGCGACCAACTACGTCAGCGAGGCGCCACCGCCGGGAAGGTGACGGTGGCCTCGGCGAGGCGGCGGCAGGCACGGCGCTCGCGGCGGATCGGCCACCACTCGTAGAGGAAGATCTCCAGCGGCTTCCACATCGACACCCAGCCCAGCACGGACAGGCCCTCGTGGATGATCTCCACGACCGGGTTGGTGCTGCTGCGGATGGCCTTGGACAGCAGGTTGAAGCCGGCGATCGCGCACACGCCGATGAGCAGGCTGATGCGGCCTTCGCGCAGCAGCTTGCTGAGCTCGCGGCCGGACTGCCAGGCGCGGTACTCGAAGTGGTTGTGCAAGCCGCTCGCGATCGCGCTTTCGCGCCCGGCCAGGCGACCGTCGGCGACATAGATCTCGACGGTGATCTCGTGGTCCTTGTCGAAGTCCTCCGCCCACTCCTCGATCCAGTCGGCAACCTCCGGGTTGAGCGAGCGCTCTTCCAGCGGCGTGGGATCCATCGGGTTGAAGATGCCTTCGACGGTCGCGACGCGCACCTGGATGGGGCTGTCGTTCAACTCGTCGTGCGTACTCGGCCAGTTGCGTTGCTCCATCGGCCCAGTCTCGCGGCCCGTGGAGGTGCCGGACCGTGATCAGCCGTTCTTGGGCAGCTCGCTCCAGCTCATGGTGCGATCGTTGTTCGGCTCCTTGGGCAGGCCGAGGGCGCGCTCGCCGATGATGTTGCGCTGCACCTGGTCGGTGCCGCCGTAGATCGGCGGCGCCTGCGCGAACAGGGCCATCTCGGTGACGAAGGCGAGCATCGGCTGGCCGGTGGCGGCGTCGAGCGCCTTGCGGTCGGCTGCGTTGTAGGCGTGCAGCGTGTCGGCCGCGCCGGCGAGGCGCGAGCCGAGGTCGCGGCTGCGGCGCATGATCTCGCTCATCGACAGCTTGGCGATGTTGGGCGCGCCGGGGATCTCGCGGCCCGCCTGCTTCTCCGCCTTCACCCGCAGGGCGAGCATGCGGCCCACCTCGTGCAGCGTGTGCAGCTGCATCAGCTCTTGGCGGACGGTGGGCTGGGCGATCATGCCGTTGTCCTTGGCCATCTGGGTGAACAGCTTGACGGCGCCAGCGGCCATCGCGCCACCACCGCCGCCACCACCCGACGGGCCGGCGGCCTTGACGAAATCGCCGACCCGCTTGGGCAGGTCGCCGGCGACGGTGCCCGCGTTGGCGAGCGCAGCGGCGCTGTGACCACCGGCGCCGAGGCCGGAGCGCTCGAACATGAGCGTGGTGTTGGCCACGGCCCAGCCATTGTTGGTGCCGCCGATGATGGCGTCGTCGCGCACCCGAGCGTCGCTGAGGAACACCTCGTTGAAGAGCGCCCGCCCGGTCATCTCGCGCAGGGGGCGGATGTCCACGCCGTCCTGGTGCATGTCGCACGCGAACCAGGTGATGCCCTGATGCTTGGGGGTCTCCGGGTTGGTGCGGGCGATGAGCATGCCCATGTCGGCGATCTGGCCGCCGCTGGTCCACACCTTCTGGCCGTTGACGATCCACTCCTCGCCGTCCTTCACGGCCCGGCAGCCGAGCCCGGCGAGGTCGCTGCCCGCACCCGGTTCGCTGAACAGCTGGCACCACGCCTGCTGGCCGGTGACGATCGGCAGCACGTACTGCTCGATCTGCTCCTGCGAGCCGTGCACCGCGATCGTGGGTGCGGCGAGCAGCATGCCCAGCCCGCCCGGCGCGGCGACGGCGCCGAACGCCACGATCCGCTGGCCGATGGCGATGGCTTCGTTGCGCGAGAGCCCCTTGCCGTAGGCGTTGGTGGGCAGCGCCGGTGCCGCCCACCCGGCCGTGCCGAGGCGCTGCCACCACTCGGCGACGGTCAGCTCCGGATCCCAGTTGGCGGCGAGCCAGGTGTCGAGCTCTTCGAGGATGTCACTCATCCCGACAGCATTCCAAGCCGCGCCGGCGGCGGACGACTCGAAGCGTCCGGCGGACGGGTGGGGCGGTGGGTCGCTGTTGGCGGGTAGCGGGCGGGTGACGGGCGGGCGACTGGGCGGGCGACGGGGCGGCTGGCGGGATGCCGGCAGTTCACCTCTTTCAGGTTTCGATGCCCTGCTCGCGGAAGCTTCGGCTTCGAGGCGGCCGGCCGGGCCACGTCGACGACACGAGCGCTCGTGGCGATCCGTCTCGGAAGCGCCTCTCCGAAGCACCTCCCGGCAGCACCTCCTGCGCACCGGCCGGAAGCGCCTCGCACACGGCAGACACACCCTCGGCGGCATCCTCGTGTCGCCTCCGAGTCCGGGACGCCGCGCCACAGCACCCCGGGGCCTGTCGACTCAGATCGAATTCTGAAAGAGGTGAACTCAACGAGTACGCGACACCCGCACCGCGCCGCTCGTGAGGCCACCGACCCGGCCGCGCCGACACGGGCCCCGATCGCGTCGACCATCGGGTCGAGCGGCGCCCGCTACTCGACTGGGTCGGCGAGGAGACCGGCGCTGAACGCCAGGGCGGTGGCGATGCCGGCGGCGCGCTCGACGACGGCGCCGAAGGTGTAGCCGGCCTCGATCGCGCCGTTCATCGGCGGCTCGCCCAGCGAGCGCAGCAGTGCCGTCGCATCACGCGACACCGTGATCCGCTGCAGCGGCGGCAGCGGTTCGGGCTCGCGCCAGATGTCGAGCTTCGCCCCCTGGCGCTGGCCGTTCTGGCGCGAGCCCGAGCGGCGGCGCTGGCCGCCGCCGCGACCCTGCGCCGGTTGCGCCTGCCGTTCGGGTTGACCCTGGCGGTTCATTCGTCGTCCTCCGTCAGCAGCTCGTCGGGTCGCAAGCCGAATGCGAGGCGCAGCTGGTCGGTGTTGAGATCGGCCATCGAGCTGCCCTTGGGCAGCACCAGCTGGGCGATGTGGCGCTTGCCAGCCACCACCTCTTCCACCTTCTCGTCCACCGTGCCCGGGCACACGAGGCGGTGCGAGATGACCGTCTTGCTCTGGCCGATGCGCCATGCGCGGTCGCGGGCCTGATCTTCGACGGCGGGGTTCCACCAGCGGTCGTACAGGACGACATGGTTCGCGTTGGTGAGGTTCAAGCCGGTGCCACCGGCCTTCAGCGAGAGCACCATCGCACCCGGGCCGGTGAGCGCCTGGAAGTCGGCGATCATCTTGTCGCGCACGGTGCGGCTGAGGCTGCCGTCGTAGCAGGCCACCGGCGTGCCGGTGACAGTGGTGAGGTGATCGGCGAGGCGTCGGCCCCACGTGGCGAAGTGAGTGAAGATGAGCACTCGCTCGCCGGCTGCGA
>CAYZFZ010000184.1:0-7164 GCA_964477795.1 uncultured Bifidobacterium sp. | reverse complement strand
ACTACCGCGACGACGTGGCCATCGCCCCCGAGGTCGTGTCCATCCGCTTCCAGGACGGCTGGCCGGTGGCGCTCAACGGCGAGGAGTTCCTGTCGCAGGTCGAGCTCGTCCAGGCCGCCAACGTCATCGGCGGCCGCCACGGCCTGGGCATGTGCGACCAGATCGAGAACCGAATCATCGAGGCCAAGAGCCGCGGCATCTACGAGGCGCCGGGTTTGGCGCTGCTGCACATCGCGTACGAGCGGCTGGTCACCGGCATCCACAACGAGAACACGATCGAGAACTACCGCACCATGGGCCGCCGCCTGGGCCGCCTGCTGTACGAGGGCCGCTGGTTCGACCCGCAGAGCCTGATGCTGCGCGAGCCGCTGATGCGTTGGGTGGGTGCCGCCATCACCGGCGAGGTCACCCTGCGCCTGCGCCGCGGCGACGACTACACGATCCTCGACACCACCAGCCCGAACCTCACCTACCACCCCGAGCGGCTGAGCATGGAGAAGGTGGAGGATCAGGCGTTCGGCCCGCTCGATCGCATCGGCCAGCTCACCATGCGCAACCTCGACATCGACGACAGCCGCGCCAAGCTCGACGTCTACCGCAACGCCGGCACCCTCAGCAGTGGCAGCCTCACCGCCCTCGAAGGTGGCAAGGAGTAACGAGGTTGCGGCTCCGCGCGAGCTAGGCGGTGAGGGCAACCATCAGGTCGATCATGAACTCGACCTCTTCTTGCTCGACGGGCTCGAAGTGGTCGATGCCGACGTCCTCCAGCGCCATCCGGCCGCGGGGGTCGTCGGCGAGGGCGAGCAGGGCGCGGGCGATCAGCTGGCTCTTCGCCGCCACCCGCGGGTGGGCCAGGAACACATGGCTGATCACGTAGATCTGGCTGCGCACGAGCACGCGCAGCTGCTTGCGCACCGTCTCGGACATCTCGTCGAACGTCTCGGCGAGGAAGAAGCCGATATCCGCCGTGCCGTCGAGCAGGCTCTTGGCCACCAGCACGAACGTGGGCCGCTGCTCGATGGTGACGTTGGACGCGTCGAGGTCGGCGGGCTCGATCATGATCATGCCCATCATGTGCACGTCGGGGTTGTCGGTGCTGGCGATGCGCGTGCCCGGCTGCAGCGACTCGATCGAGTCGATCGTCCCCGCGGCGAGCGAGGCGACCACGGCCTCGTCGGGCCGGCCGTAGGGGCGGGCGAGGGCGACGAACCCGTGGTCGCGCACCAGGCGGGCGGCGTCGAACGGGTTCGCGTAGATCAGGTCGATCTGGTCGAGGCGGGTGGCCTGGTGCAGCTCGTCGAAGTCGTTGAACGTCTCCAGGTGGATGGCCTCGCCGGTCAGCCGCTGCAGCAGGGTGTTCACCACGAACCAGCCGGGGAGGTACTTCGTGTTGAAGTCCGGGCTGACGGTGAAGATCAGGCTCATGGGCGGCCTCCTAGAAGAGCGTCGGGTAGAGCGCGGCGCATTCGGCGACCTTGCTGCGCGAGGGCTTGCGCCGCACCGACGTGTACCCGACGATGCGACCGTTGCGGATGTTGGGCACGACCGCGGCGTGCACCCAGTAGTAGGCGCCGTCCTTGCGCAGGTTCTTCACGTAGCCGTGCCACTTCTGGCCCTGGCTGATCGTGTCCCACAACCCCTTGAACGCGGCGGGCGGCATCTCGGGATGGCGCAGGATGTAGTGCTGCTCGCCCATCAGCTCCTCCAGCGAGTAGCCGGACATGGCGACGAAGGACTCGTTGGCGTGGGTGATGATGCCCGCGGGATCGGTGCTGGACACGATCAGCCGGCCCTCGGGGAACGGCACCTCGCGGTCGACGACGTAGATGCGCCGGCGGAACCCGTCGGCGTAGGTGAGCATGTGTTCCACCCCGACCTCGCCGTGCAGGTCATCGAGCGTCATGTCGCGCATGTCGGCTTCATCTCCCGTCCGCTGCGAAGATGGCAGCATCATCACTGTGCGTGGTCAGTCTCGCATTCACAGTAGCGATCGGCGGGCGGCAGGCAACAGGGCCGAAAGTCCGAGCCGTGACCCGGCACGCGCGCCGGCGGTCACAGCCGCTCGATCAGCGCCGCCAGCAGTCGGGCCCGGTCGACCAGGGTGTCGACGAGCACGTACTCGTGGTCGGCGTGGGCCCCACCGCCCACCGCACCCAGGCCGTCGAGCGTGGGCACCCCGCGGGCAGCGGTGAAGTTGCCGTCGCTGCCACCGCCGACGGCGACGCCGCGCAGCTCACCCAGGCCGGCCGCCGCAGCGGCTGCCACCGCCACCGGGAACAGCGCCGCCGAGGCCGACGCCGGCATCGACGGCCGGTTGATGCCACCCAGCACCTCGATCGTGGCACCGGGCACGGAGGTGGCCAGCGAACCGAACAGGCCCTCGATGCGCTCCTTCTCCCCCGCCTGCTCCACGCGCACGTCCACCCGCACCCGCGCCTCGGCGGGCACCACGTTGTCGACGGTGCCTGCACTCGCCACCGTGGGCGTGACGGTGGTGGCGGTGGCCGGATCGCCGAACGTGGCGATGTGGGTGATCAGCTCGGCTGCGGCGACGAGCGAGTTGACGCCCTTCTCCGGCTCCAGCCCGGCATGCGCGGCCCGGCCATGGACGACGACCTCGAAGGTGCCGTTGCCCTTGCGGGCGGTCTTCAGTGCGCCGCCATCGGCACTGGGCTCGCACACCAGCACGTTGCCGCAGGCGATCGCCCGCTCCTCGATGAACGCCCGGCTGGTGCCGCTGCCCACCTCCTCGTCGCTGGTGATCAGGATCTCGACGCCGCTGCGATCGGCGAGCTCGGCGACGGCGTGCACCGCCTGCACGATGCCCGCCTTCATGTCGAACACGCCGGGCCCCGTGGCGCGGCCACCGCTGACCTCGAAGGGCCGCGCCGCGCACGAGCCCACAGGGAAGACGGTGTCGTGATGGCCGACGATCAGCACCTTCGGCGTGCCGCCGCCGGACCAGTGCACGTGCGGCCCGGCAGGGCCCTCGACGATGGTGGGAGCCGTACCGAGGCGACGCTCGAGCACCCCGGCGAGCGTCGCCGCGGAGGCAGTGAGCCGGGGCACGTCGAGCGACGGCGACTCCGTGTTGACGAGCAGTTCCAGGTCGGCGAGCATCGCCTGCAGATCGATCACCGCCCCATTGTGGCGGGCCCGGTGGCCACCCCCGCGCATGCGCATGTGATACTCGCCCGGTGATCTCCCGCCGCCTCTACGCCGTACTCGCCGCCTCGCTCGCCGCCTCGGTGTTGGCGGCCTCCTGCAGCGACGACGGCTCCTCGTCGGGCACCACCGACGGCTCCGTCGTCATCACCACCACGTCGGCCCCCACCGCCGACACGACGCCCGGCAGCACCGGCGGCACGCCCACGCTCGCCCCGGCGACGTTCACACTGATGCCCGGCACCGAGCAGGTGGCCGTGCTCGGCGCCGAGCCGGGCGACCAGCTGTCCGTGCGCTCGATCGACGGCTCGATCGCGGCCAGCGGCACGGTGGACGAGCAGGGCTCGCTGCTGTTCCGCAACGTCGCCCCCGGCGACTACACCGTCGAGAGCGAGACCGAGCAGTCGAACGCGTTCAACGTCGCCGCACCCGACGTGGTGCCCCCGCAGTCGCTGTACGACGACCAGTCACTGCTGCCCGCCGGCGGCTTCGGCTACATCACCGTGCGCGACGGCACGACGCTCAGCGCCAACGTGATCCTGCCCGGCCCGGCCGACGCCGGCCCCTACCCCACCGTCGTCGAGTACAGCGGCTACCAGCCCAGCGACCCCGACAGCGCCCAGCTCGCCGCGCTCTACACCGCGCAGGGCTTCGCCTACGTGGGCGTCAACATGCGCGGCACCGGCTGCAGCGGCGGCTCGTTCCGCTTCTTCGAGACCGTCCAGTCGCTGGACGGCTACGACGCGATCGAGGCCGTCGCCGCCCAGCCGTGGGTGATGGATCACGAGGTCGGCATGGTGGGCATCAGCTACCCGGGCATCAGCCAGCTGTTCGTGGCCGCCACCCAACCTCCCAGCCTGAACAGCATCACCCCGCTGTCCGTGCTCGACGACAGCTACCGCAGCACGCTCTATCCCGGCGGCATCCTCAACACCGGCTTCGCCGTCGACTGGACGCAGGATCGCGTCGACCAGGGCAAGCCGTACGGGCAGGCGTGGACGAAGGAGCGCGCCGACGCCGGCGACACGGTGTGCGCCGGCAACCAGCTGCTGCGCCTGCAGAACCCCGACCTCGTGCAGGAGATCGACGACAACCCGTTCTACGCGAACCCGCTGGGCGACTCGCTGGCACCGATCACGTTCGTCGACCGGATCACGGTGCCCGTGTTCATCGCCGGCGCGTGGCAGGACGAGCAGACCGGCGGCCACTTCCCGGCGATGCTGGCCCACTTCACGTCGTCGCCGCACGTGTACGTCACGCTCACCAACGGGCTGCACACCGAGTCGCTGACACCGCCCGTCGCCGGCCGGTACATGGAGTTCCTGCAGCTGTACGTGGGCAAGAAGGTGCCCGACCTGTCCCCCGGCGCGGCGATCGCCACCGCGCTCGGCGGTGCGATCTGGGGCGTCAGCGACTTCCCGCCGTTCGAGAACCGGTTCGAGGGCATGTCGTACGCCGACGCGCTCGCGGCCTTCGAGGCCGACAAGCCCGTGCGGGTGCTCTTCGAGCAGGGCGGCAACGCGGCGTACAGCCCGGGCACGCCGGAGCCCAACTTCGTCGCCGAGTTCGACAGCTGGCCGATCCCCGAGGCGACGGCACGCAGCTGGACGCTGAACGGGGACGGCGCGCTCATCGACGGCGAGCTGACGACGCCGATGGAGGTCGAGTACACCGCCGACCCCGGCGCGCTGCCGGCGACGTTCTACGACGGCACCGACCAGGGTGGCGGCAACGGCGTCTGGCGCGCCGACGTGCAGTACGACTGGCAGCCGATCCCCGACGGCACCGGCCTCGGCTACATCACCGCGCCGCTCACCGAGGACACCGTCGTCGCCGGGCCCGGCTCGGTGGACCTGTGGGTCGGCGCCGACGCAGCCGACACGGATCTGGAGGTGACGATCAGCGAGGTGCGCCCGGACGGCACCGAGATCTATGTGCAGAGCGGCTGGCAGCGCGCCAGCCAGCGTGCACTCGACGAGGCGGCGAGCACCGAGTTGCACCCCGTGCACACGAACGCGAAGGACGACGCAGCCGATCTGCCCCCCGGTGAGTACAGCCTCGTGCGGGTCGATCTGTTCCCGTTCGCCCACCCGTTCCGCGCCGGCAGCCGCATCCGGCTGACGATCGACGCGCCGGGCAACAGCCGCGCGATCTGGGAGTTCCGCACCATCTCCGACGGCGAGCAGGTGTCGATCGGTCAGGACATGGCCCACCAGTCGCACGTCGTGCTGTCGGTGGTGCCCGTCGAGGTCACCGCCCCCGCCCCGCCCGCCTGCGGTTCGCTGCGCGGCCAGCCGTGCCGGCAGTACGTGGCCGCCACCAACGGTGGCTGAGGCTCACAGGAACCTCTCAGCGAGCCCTGAGCAGGCTCCCATGTCGCCTGGTGATGCTGTCGGCATGACCATGTTGGACTCGCCGGCCGTCGCTCCCGCGGACTGGCCGCCGCCTGCCGTCGAGGCAACCGTCGACGCAACCGTCGATGCACCGGTCGAGCGCACCGGACTGCGGCGATTCCTGCTCGGCCGGGCCGACGACCCGTCGTGGGTGCGCCCGGCTCTGCTCGCCCTGCTCGTCGCCACCGGAGTGCTCTACATCTGGGGCCTGGGTGCGTCCGGATGGGCGAACGACTTCTACTCGGCGGCGGTGCAGGCAGGCACGAAGAGCTGGAAGGCGTTCTTCTTCGGTTCCAGCGACTCGGCCAACTTCATCACGGTCGACAAGCCGCCCGCCTCGCTGTGGGTGATGGAGCTGTCGGCGCGGGTGTTCGGTGTCAACGCGTGGAGCATCCTCGTGCCCCAGGCGCTGGAGGGCGTCGCCGCCGTCGGGCTGCTCTACCTCACCGTCCGCCGCTGGTTCGGCCCCGCCGCCGGCCTCATCGCCGGCGCGGTGATGGCCACCACGCCCGTCGCCGTGCTGATGTTCCGCTTCAACAACCCCGACGCGCTGCTCGTGCTGCTGCTGGTGGCCGCCGCCTACATGACCACGCGGGCGATCGAGGACGGGAAGACGAAGTGGCTCGTGTGGGCCGGCGTGTTCCTCGGCTTCGGGTTCCTCACCAAGATGCTGCAGGCGCTGACGGTGCTGCCCGCGTTCGCACTCGCCTACCTGATCGCCGGGCCGCCGCAGCTGGGCAAGCGCATCTGGCAGCTGCTGCTGGCCGGGCTGGCGATGATCGCCGCCGCCGGCTGGTGGGTGGCGATCGTCGAGCTGTGGCCGGCGAGCAGCCGCCCCTACATCGGCGGCTCCACGAACAACAGCGTGCTCGACCTGGTGTTCGGCTACAACGGCTTCGGCCGGCTCACCGGCAACGAGACCGGCAGCGTGGTCGGCGGTGGCGGTGCCGGCCAGGCCGGCGCGTGGGGGCCGACCGGATGGACGCGCATGTTCAACGACTCGTGGGGCGGGCAGGCGTCGTGGCTGATCCCGGCCGCGCTGCTGTTCGCGGTGGTCGGGCTGGTGCTCGCCGGTGTGCGCAACCGCCACGACCGCATCCGCGCGGCCGTCGTCGTCTGGGGCGGCTGGTTGTTCGTCACCGGGGCCGTGTTCAGCCTCGGCGAGGGCATCATCCACGAGTACTACGCAGTCGCGCTCGCTCCCGCGATCGGCGCGCTGATCGGCATCGGGAGCACCGTGCTGTGGGCGCTGCGGGCGAAGTGGTGGGCCCGCGCTGCGCTGGCCGGCGCGATCGCGCTCAGCGGATGGTGGGCGCTCGTGCTGCTGAACCGTACGCCGGACTGGCACAGCTGGCTGCGGCCGCTGATCGCGGTCACGGCCGTGCTCGCCACGATCGGTGTGCTCGTCGGTCGCCGGCTGGCGCCGTGGGCGCTGGGCGCGGCGGCGGTGGCCGCACTCGCCGGGCCGGTGGCCTACAGCCTCACCACCGCGGCCACGGCCCACAGCGGCTCGCTGCCCACCGCCGGCCCCTCCGGGCAGGGCGGGTTCGGCCGCCCCGGTGGCGGCAACTTCCCCGGTGGCGGCAACTTCCCCGGTGGCGGCAAC
>CAYZFZ010000183.1:0-7341 GCA_964477795.1 uncultured Bifidobacterium sp. | reverse complement strand
GGTCGCCGTCGAGCGTGGCCTTGAGGCCCAGGTTGGAGAGGTCGCTGCCGGCGTTGGGCTCGCTGTAGCCCTGGCACCACACGTCGTCGCCGCTGAGGATGCGCGGCAGGTAGTGCGCCTTCTGCTCCTCCGTGCCCCACTGCAGCAGGGTGTTGCCCAGCATCTGGATGCCGAACACGTCGTTGGGGCCGCCGGTGGGCACGCCTGCCTTGGCGAACTCCTCGCCGATGATGACCTGCTCGAGCGACGACAGGCCGCCACCGCCGTAGGCGACGGGCCAGCCGGGGGCGAGGTAGCCGCCCGCGTACAGCGTCTTGCGCCACTCGGTGACGAAGTCGTGCAGCTCCTGGCCCTCCAGGGTGCCAATGCCACCCCAGTTGGTGGGCAGCTTCTCGGCCAGGAACGCCTGGACCTTCTCGCGGTAGGCCTCGGCTTCAGCGGTGTACTTCGGATGCATGCGGGGATGTTACCGCGTGGTAGCCGCCGGCCGGGATTCGAAGCTACCGGTCCACCCGCGCCAGCGCGGCCGCGCCGACGAGCGGTGCGAGCTGGCCGAGCCCGGCGGGCACGACCCGGAAGCCCTGGATGAACGCGAGCCGGGCGCGCTGGTCGAGCTCGGCCTGGGCCGCGCTGAAGAACGGCTCGCCGAAACCGAGTGCGACGGACCCGCCGATCACGGCGAGCTTGAGATCGCAGATCGCCCCGAGCGAGGCGAGCGCACGACCCGTGAGGATGCCCGTGCGCTCCACGATGCTCTGCGGCGCCCGCTGCGGTGGCCGGCCCGTTTCCTCCTCGATCGCGCGGCCGCTGCAGTACGCCTCGAGGCAGCCCCGGCCGCCACACGTGCAATCGCGACCGTCGGGTTCGACGACGATGTGGCCCACGTGCCCCGCGTTGCCGAGACGGCCCTCCAGCAACTTGCCGCCGCTGACGATGCCACCGCCCACACCGGCGCCCATGACGACGGCGGTGAAGTCGTGCACGCCGACGGCGGCGCCGCACCATGCCTCGCCGAGCGCAACCGTCTTCGCGTTGTTGTCCACCACGGTGGGCAGCTGGGTGAGCGCCTCCACCTCCGCCTTCAGCGGGAAGGACTTCCAGGTGGGGATGTACAGCGGGCTGACGCTGGAGTCGGCCGGGTTCATCGGGCCGCCGCAGCCGACGCCGCACCCCGCGGGCGGTGTGGGCGCGGCCGCCATCACCCGCAGGACCAGGCGCGACAGGGCCGGCCACACCTCCCGCTGGGGGGTGGCGATGCGGTCGCGCACCAGCACCTCGCCACGCTCGCTGACGACAGCCGCGGCCAGCTTGACGCCGCCGACGTCGATGGCGAGGTAGCAGATGCTCACGGCCACGACCGTAGCGGCAACGGGTCCTGAACGACAGGCCACCTCCAGCGCGTCTACCCTTCGACCCGTGACGGCTGCCCCCACCCAGTTCACCTCCTCCCCCGATTCCGCCGACAGCGCCTCCGATCCGGCTTCGCGCCCGTCGCAGACCTTCGCTCAGCTCTTCGACGCGATCGCCGGCAACGTGGCGTCCGTGGTGCACGGCAAGCGCGACGCGGTGGAGCTGGCGGTGATGTGCCTCCTCGCCGAGGGCCACCTGCTCATCGAGGACGTGCCGGGCGTGGGCAAGACCAGCCTCGCCAAGGCGCTCGCCGCGTCGATCGACTGCACGTGGAAGCGGGTGCAGTTCACGCCCGACCTGCTGCCCACCGATCTCGTCGGTGTCAGCGTCTTCCAGCGGGCGAGCGAGAGCTTCGTGTTCCAGCCCGGCCCGCTGTTCGCCAACATCGTGCTCGCCGACGAGATCAACCGTGCCTCGCCGAAGACCCAGTCCGCGCTGCTGGAGGCGATGGAGGAGCGCCAGGTGAGCGCGGACGGCACCAGCCACCAGTTGCCCATCCCGTTCATGGTCGCCGCCACACAGAACCCCGTCGGAGAGCCAGCTCGATCGCTTCCTCATGCGGCTGTCGCTGGGCTATCCCGGCCGCGACGCGGAACTGGCGATCCTCGACTCGAACGGCGCCGCCGACACGCTGCAGGCGTTGCGCCCGGTGGTCAGCGCCGCGGAGATCACTCGCATGTGCGCGGCGGTGAAGACGGTGCACATCGCGGGCGTGCTGAAGAGCTACCTGGTGGATCTCGCCGAGGCGAGCCGCAGCCACAACGGCCTGCTGCTCGGCCTGTCGCCCCGCGCGACGCTGCAACTCGCCCGCGCCACCCGCTCGCACGCTGCGGCGCACGGGCGCGACTACGCGATCCCCGACGACGTGAAGGCAGTCGCGATCCCCGTGCTCGCCCACCGCATCGTGCTGCGCCCCGACGCCTCCAGTCGCGGCCTCACGCACGAGGGCGCGGTGCACGAGCTGCTGGCGATGGTGCCGGTTCCGGCAGGTCGCTGATGCCCACCCGCCACGGCTGGGCGATGGTCGTGGCGGGCGTCGGCTCGCTCGTCGTCGGCCGGCTGTTCGGCTTGCTCGAGCTGTTCGTCGTCGGCGTCGCCCTGTTCGCAACGTTCGGCGCCGCGGTGCTCGTCGTCAACCGGCCCCTGCCGCGCATCGACGTGCGCCGCATCGCTCGCCCCACCACCGTGTCCGTCGGAGAGCCGGCGCGCGTCGACCTGCAGGTGGCCAACCGCTCGCACACGAACTCGCCGCGCCTGAAGCTGTGGGAGCCGGTCGGCAACAAGGGCGGGGCGCCGATGCAGCTGGTGCCGCTGCGCCCGGGCGAGTCCGTCAGCGCCGCCTACCGGGTGCCCACCAGCCGCCGCGGCGTGCTGCGCACCGGCCCGTTGCGCGCCGAGCGCACCGACCCGCTGGGCCTGTGCAAGCGGGTCACGTGGCTGGCCGGCGCCGGTGAGGTGCTGGTGGTGCCCGAGCGCGTGCCGCTCGCCGTGCCCGGCACCGGCAGTTCGGGTCGCCTGGGGCAGCACCTGCGGATGAAGGCCTTCGGGCAGACCGGCTCGGAGTTCCACTCGCAGCGCGAGTACACCACGGGCGACGACCTGCGGCGGATCAACTGGAAGTCGTCGGCCCGCGCCGGCACGCTGATCGTCCGCGAGACCGCGATGGAGGGCATCCAGCGCTGCGTCGTGGTGCTCGACACCTTCGCCGCCGGGTACGACGAGGACGGTTTCGAGCGCGCGGTGACAGCCGCCGCCAGCGTCGTCGCTGCCACCGCGGCCGGGGGCATCACCACCCGGCTCGTGGCGCCCGGCATCGACCTGCGCGGCCCCGACGTCGCCCCGCAGTCGCTGCGCTGGCTGGCCACCGTCCAGCCAAGCGACGAGGTCGTCGACCACACCGCGTCGGGCCGCACCGCGCTCGACGGGCTGGGCCTCCTCGTCGTCGTCAGCGCCGACGCCACCTCCCGGGCGGCGACGCACGCCGCGGCCGCGGCCGGCCCCGACGAATCGGTCGTGCTCGTGTCGACCATGATGCACTCGGGAGGCGGCAAGGGGTTCCACGTCGACGCCACGTCGCTGGAGCGGCTGCACCACAGCTGGAACCAACTGGTCCTCGGGCGCACCGGGGCGTTGACGTGAGCGACGTGCGCACCCGGCCCGCGACGGCCCAGCGACCGCGGCCCACGCTGCAGGCACGCCTCGCCGGCACGGAGCTGCCCGCCACCCTCTGCCTCACCGCGCTCACCGTCGCGACCGTGGTGTCGCTGTGCCGCGTGTTCGCCGACTGGGCCTTCCTCGGCGACATGCTGCTCGTCGTGCTCGGCACGCACGCGGCCGCGGCGCTGCTGCGCTTCGCCCGCGTGCACGTGGTGATCGCGCTGCCGGCGCTGGTGCTGATCATCCTGCAACTGGTCGCGGTCGTGTACTACCGCGACACGCTCAACGGCCCGTTCCCCGGCTCGCGCACGCTGCAGCTGATGCGCATCGATCTGCGGCTGGTGATCGACCAGTTCCCGACGGCCATCGCACCGGTCCCCAGCGAGGGCGGCTACGCGGTTGCCGCGGCCGGCGCGGTGGCGGTCTGCGCCACGTTCGCGGACACGTTCGCGTTCCGGGCGATGGGTCGCCTGGAGGCGATCGTGCCCGCCGGCGTCGTGTTCGTGTTCGTCTCCGCGCTCGGTACCGACAGCCACCGGGTCGCCGTCGCCGCGCTGTGGATCGCGATGGCGCTGCTCACCGTCGCCGTCCTGCGCTTCCGCTTCACCAGCGACGAGGCCACCTGGATGGGCGCCCGCCGCATGCACCTGCTCGCCGCGCTGCCGGCGGTCGTCGTCACCTTCGGGCTCACCGCCGTGGTCGCTGCCGCGGTGGCGCCACGCCTGCCGGGCGCGGGCGAGAAGGCGCTCGTGGACACGCGCAACCGGCAGGGCAGCGTCACCGAGGTGCTCAGCCCACTCGTCGACATCGGTGCCCAGCTGCGCAACCGGGGGAACCTCGAGCTGTTCACGGTCGAGTCGTCCGACGGCGGCCACTACTGGCGTACCTACGCGTCGCCGAACTACGACAGCGGACAGTGGACGCCGGCGGAGGAAGACCTCGTCGACATGGGCGACCGCAGCGGCGAGGTGCTGCTGCCCGGACCGGTCACCACCCAACTGGTGCGCATCATCTCGCTCGGCCAGCACTACGTCCCTGCCGCGTACCGCGCTGTCACCGTCTCGCCCAGCGAGGTGCTGTGGACCGAGCAGACGCAGATGGTGTTCCTCCCCGATGTCGAGCTGGAGCGCGGCGACGAGATCCAGATCGAGTCGATGGTGCCGCACCCCACCGTCGAGCAGCTGCGCAACGCCACCGTCGACGGAGCACCGGAGGGCAGCCTCGATCTGCCCGGCGGGCTGCCGCAGATCGCGCGCGACCTCGCCGTCGAGGCGACCGCCGGCGCGACCACCCCCTACGACAAGGCGCTGGCGCTGCAGAACTGGTTCCGCGACAACTTCGACTACGACCTCGACGTGCAGTACGGCAACAGCTACGACGCGATCGAGGCGTTCCTGCGCGACCGCAGCGGTTTCTGCCAGCACTTCGCCGGTACGTTCGGCGTGATGGCCCGCTACCTCGGCCTGCCCACCCGCATGGCGGTGGGGTTCACCCAGGGCGATCTCGGCGCCGACGGCCGCTACCACGTGTACGGCCGTCATGGGCACGCCTGGCCGGAGGTGTGGTTCGACGGGATCGGCTGGGTGCCCTTCGAGCCCACGCCCGGCCGCGGCAGCCCCGACGCCGTGGACTACACGGGCGTGCAGCCGGCGCAGTACTCGGGCAGCACGGGCGGCGGTGGCGAGACGGTGCAGACCACGCCTGCCACGCTGGCGCCCGAACGGCTCGGCGACCCGGAGTCCGTCACCACGCTGCCCGGCGGCGGCCTGCCCGGTGGCCCTGGTAGCTCCACCACCGTCGCCCCGCCCGCCACCGCCGGTGCCCGCACCCCGGCCTCCACCGCCACCTGGGTGATCGCCCTGCTCGTGCTCGCCCTGCTCGTGTGGGTCGTCGCCGCGCCGCGTGTCATCCGGGTGTTGTCGCGGCGCCACCACCACTCCGACCGCGAGCGCGTGATCGGCGCGTGGCAGCGGACCCTCAACGCACTGTCGTTCGCGGGCGCGCCGGCGGTGGGCGGGCAGACGCCGCTGGAGTACGCCGAGACGGCCGAGCGCACGACCGGGGCCGACTACCGCTCGCTGCGCGAGCTGGCCGTGCACGTGACCCGCGCGGTGTACTCACCGCGCGACATCGACGGCCAGACCGCGTCGCGCTGCGAGCTGCTCAGTGGCGAGATCGAGACGGTGTGCCGCGAGCGCACCCCCACGTCGGTGCGGATCCGGGCGCTCGTCGACCCGCGGTTGATGCGCCGACGCGTCGCCGGCTGAGCCCGGCGCCCTGGGCCCGAATCGACTCGGCCCGACGCGGGCTCCCCCGGCCGGGGCCAGGCGTCTTGGGCCGGTTTGTGTCACTGCACAAACGCCGTTTGTGTGGTGACACAAACCGACGACGCCCCGCTCCAGCAGGCGGCATGCGTCGGCCCAGCGAGGTGTGCGCCGGGGGCTGCGGCCCTGGTCAGTCGTCGGCGCGCGAGCGGGGCGGGGCGCCGAAGCGGCCGCGCATGGACTCGGAGAGGTGGTTCAGCCCCGCCTCGCCCAGCGTGCGGGCGTGGCGCTCCGCGAACAGCGCCGACACGACCGCACCGATGAATGCGACGAACGACAGGTACGGGCTGACGGACAAGAACGCGATGGTGAGCACGAGGCAGGCGACGGCCTCGGCACTTGCGGCGAACAGGACGCGTCGGCTGCCACCACGCGCGGAGTGGAGGTTGCGACCGAAACCGGGGTCGCGCTGCAGTTGCTCCTCGATCTGGCGAAGGATCCTCTGTTCGTCTTCCGACAGCGGCATGGCAAGCTCCTCGGCGGTGGCCTGCACGCATCTTCTCACGATTCGCAGCCCGAGACAACGCGTCAGACACCCGGTTCGTCAGGACTGCTCCTGATCCGGCCCCCACTGCTGGGCGCCGCGGCGGACGAGGCGCAGGCCGTCGCTGCGGACTGCGCTGGCAGGGCCGATGGCGCTGCTGCCGAAGCGGCTGCGGATCGCGTCGATCGTCTCCTCCGCGGCCTGCCACTCCTGGTCGGTGGAGGGGCCTGCCGCCAGCACGTCGTCGAGCGAGAGCTGCTCGGCGACCTCTCCGAAGTTGCTGGCGCTGACCCCCAGCAGGCGGACTCCGGCCGAGGGGTCGATGGCCTCGAGCGGCGGCTCGACGGCCTTGACGATCGCGTGGGCGGTGGAGATCGGCGAGGCCAGCGTGACGGCTCGCGAGATGGTGTGGAAGCCGGCAAAGCGCACCTTCAACGACAGGGTGCGGGCGCCGGTGCCCTGGGCGCGCAGCCGGGCGGCGACCGCGTCGGCCAGGCGCACCAACTCGCGCATCAGCTCCTCGTGGGTGTGGCGATCGGTGCTGAACGTCTCCTCGTGGCCGATCGACTTCATCGCCCGGTCCACCTCCACCGGGCGGTCGTCCACCGCCCAGGCCAGCCGGTGCAGGTGCTGCCCGTGCGCGTTGCCGACCGATGCCACCAGCGCCGCCTCGTCGAGCTGCGCCAGGTCGCCCACCGTCTTCACACCCAGCCTCGTCAGGCGCTCCAGCGTGGCCGGCCCCACGCCCCACAGCGCCTGCACCGGCAGCGGGTGCAGGAACGCCAGCTCCTCCCCCGGCCGCACCTCCCAGACGCCGGCACCTGCCACCACGCCGGCCGGGGTTGCCTTCGGCTTCGCCGCCACGGAGGCCAGCTTGGCCAGGAACTTGCTCGGCGCGACGCCGACGGAGCAGCGCAGCTCCAGCCGCCGCCACACCTCGTCGCGCAGATGGTGCGCGATCTGCAC
>CAYZFZ010000182.1:2128-7410 GCA_964477795.1 uncultured Bifidobacterium sp. | reverse complement strand
GATCGCGCGCACGCCGGCCGACGGCATCGTGGGCGGGATCGGGAAGGTCGCCGGGCACTCGATCGTCGCCCTCTCGTACGACTACACGGTGCTGGCCGGTACGCAGGGCGGCCAGAACCACCGCAAGAAGGACCGCCTGTTCGAGCTGGCCGAGTCGCTGCGGCTGCCCGTCGTGTTCTTCACCGAGGGCGGTGGCGGCCGGCCGGGCGACACCGACATGATGGGCGTCAGTGGCCTCGACTGCCTCGCGTTCATGTTCTTCGCCGAGCTGAGCGGCCTCGTGCCGATCGTGGGCATCAACGCCGGCTACTGCTTCGCCGGCAACGCGGCGATCCTCGGCTGCTGCGACGTGGTGATCGCAACCGCCGACAGCAACATCGGCATGGGCGGCCCGGCGATGATCGAGGGTGGCGGGCTGGGCGTGTTCGACCCGCACGACATCGGCCCGATGCCCGTGCAGCGGGCCAACGGCGTGGTCGACATCGCGGTGCCCGACGAAGCGGCAGCGGTCGCCGCCGCCAAGCAGTACCTCGGCTACTTCCAGGGGCCACTCACCGAGTGGCGCTGTGCCGACCAGCGCGAGCTGCGCCACGTGATCCCCGAGGATCGCAAGCGCAGCTACGACGTGCACGCGGTCATCCAGGGGTTGTTCGACACCGGCAGCGTGCTGGAGCTGCGCCGCGACTTCGGCCTCGGCATGGTCACCGCGCTGGCCCGGGTGGAGGGGCGCCCCGTGGGCGTGGTCGCGAACAACCCGAACCACCTCGCCGGCGCGATCGACAGCGACGGTGCGGACAAAGCGGCCCGCTTCCTGCAGCTGTGCGATGCGTTCGACATCCCGGTGGTCACGCTCGTCGACACGCCCGGGATGATGGTGGGCCCGGAGGTCGAGAAGACCGCGCTCGTACGTCACTGCAGCCGGCTGTTCGTCACCGGCGCCAACATCTCGGTGCCGCTCGTCAGCATCGTGCTGCGCAAGAGCTACGGGCTGGGCGCGCAGGCGATGATGGGCGGCAGCACCAAGGCGCCCCACGCCACCGTCGCCTGGCCCACCGGCGAGTTCGGCAGCATGGGTCTGGAAGGTGCGGTGCGGCTCGGTTATCGCAACGAGCTGGCGGCGATCGACGACCCCGACGAGCGTGAGCGCACGTTCCAGACGATGGTCGACCGCATGTACGAGATCGGCAAGGCGGTGAACGTGGCCAGCCACTTCGAGATCGACGACGTGATCGACCCGGCCGACACCCGCCGCTGGATCACCGCCATCCTCGAAGCCGCGCCGACCCCTGCACCGCGCACCGGGAAGAAGCGCCCCAACATCGACACCTGGTAGCCGCCGCCGGTGCTGGTAGAACGGCACCCATGCGCATCGACGAAGTTGAGCTCCGGGTCGTCCACCTGCCGTACGTGTCGCCGTTCCGTACGTCGTTCGGCGAGGAGGTCGGCAAGCACGCGCTGATCGTCACCGTCCGCTCGGAGGGCGTGCAGGGCTACGGCGAGGGCGTGATGGACCCGTTCCCGCACTACCGCGAGGAGTGCCTGCCCGGTGCGCTGCACCTACTGCGCAACGCGTTCGCACCCGAGCTGATGTCGCGCGAGGTCGGCCACCCCAGCGAGGTCACTGCCCGCTGGACCCAGTGGCGCGGCAACCCGATGGCGAAGACGGCACTCGAGCTGGCCGTGTGGGACTGCTACGCCCGCCAGCAGGATGTGCCGCTGCGCACCCTGCTCGGCGGCCAGCGCACGGAGATCCCCGTGGGCGCCAGCCTGGGCATGAACCCCGTCGACGTCACTGTCGCCAACGTCACCCGCCACGTCGAGCAGGGCTACAAGCGGGTGAAACTGAAGATCGAGCCAGGCTGGGACGTGCAGATGCTGGCCGCCGTGCGCGCGGTGCACCCCGACATCGAGCTCACCGTCGACGCGAACTCGGCATACACGCTGGACATGATGGACCTGCTGCACCAGATCGACGGGTTCGGGCTGCACTACATCGAGCAACCGTTGCACTGGGACGACATGGTCGACCACGCCCTGCTCGCCACCCGGCTGCGCACCGAGATCTGCCTCGACGAGACGCTCACCTCACCGGCGAGGGTGAAGGCCGCGCTCGACCTGAAGGCGTGCACCGTGGTGAACGTGAAGGTCGGCCGCGTCGGCGGGCTGCAGAGCGTGCGCGAGATCCACGACCTGTGCGTGAGCCGCAACGTGCCGATGTGGTGCGGGGGCATGCTGGAGACCGGCATCGGCCGCGCCCACAACATCCACCTCGCCACCATGCCCGGCTTCGTGTTCCCCGGCGACACCGCCTCCGCCAGCCGCACCTACTCACGCGACATCACCGAGCAGCAACTCGAGGCCACGAACGGCATCATGCCCGTGCCCGCCGGCGCCGGCATCGGCGTCACGCTCGATCGGGCGTTCGTCGAGGAGGTCACCGAGACCGTGGAGGTGATCCACCGGTGACCGTCGAGTTGCGTGTGCTGCGCACCGCCGACGAGCTGGCCGTGCTACCCGAGTTCGAGGGGAAGATCTGGGGCGGCGACGACGACCGCGTGTCGGTGAACATGCTCGTCGCCTGCCTCGAAGAGGGCGGCGTCGCGATCGGGGCGTTCGACGGCGACGAGATCGTCGGCTCCGTGTTCGGCTTCCGCACGTTCGAGGCCCGCGTGCTGCACTCGCACTACATGGCCGTGGACCCGGCGTACCGGCGCAGCGGGCTGGGCGAGCAGCTCAAGCGGCGCCAGGCCGAGTGGTGCGTGGACAACGGGGTGACGGCGATGCGCTGGACGTTCGATCCGCTGCAGCTCACGAACGCGCACCTCAACCTCAACAAGCTCGGTGCGTTGGGCGTCACCTACCACGTCAACCACTACGGCGCGCTGGGCGGCATCAACGGTTCGCTGCCCAGCGACCGGCTGACGGTGCAGTGGGAGCTGGAGCGGCCGCGCCCGTCGTTCGCCGAGGAGTACGTGCTCGGCGTGCCCCGTGTCTCACCCGAGCAGATCGCCGCGTCAGCAGCGGAGGCGCTGCACGCCCGCCTGGCGGTGCGCGACGCGATGGCACCCCACCTCGCCGACGGCTGGCGGGTGATCGCCGTCGACCGCGAGGAGCGCACCTACACGCTCGGGCGCTGAGCCTCGTCTGCAAGAGCCTCGTCTGCAAGAGCCGCGTCTCCACGGTGCTCCGTGGCGAGGTCGGGGAACACCCTCGCCACCTTCGCGGCGAGCCACTCGCCGTAGGTGCCGCTGATGCCGCGCAGGTTCGCCCTGTCCCAGCGGGCAGCCGCGTCGAGCGGAGCCGTCCAGCCGTCGTCGAGCACGATCGGCTCCACTGACGCGTGCCACCCGGGGTCGAGGAAGAACGGCAGCGAGTAACGGTCGTGGCCGGCGTGGTTGCGCACCCGGTGCGGGTTGCTGCGGTAGCGGCCACCGGTGAGCCGGTCGAGCATGTCGCCCAGGTTGCAGATCACCAGATCGGCGTCGGCCGGCGCATCGATCCACTCGCCGTACGAGTTCACCTGCAAGCCGGGCGTGCCGTCCGTGGCCAGCAGCGTCAGCAGCCCGTAGTCGGTGTGCTCGCCGACGCCCCACGACGACACGTCGCCGGCCGGCTGCGGTGGGTAGCGGAAGATGCGGAACAGCGAGGTGGGGGCGGCCGTCAACCCGTCTCGGAAGTACGACGGGGCGAGGCCGAGGCCGACCGCCATCGACGACAGCAGTTGCTGGCCGAGCGCCTCCATCGCCGCCATCCAACCGGTGACGGCAGCGCGCAGCCCGGCGGGGCGGGCGGGCCAGATGTTGGGACCGTGCATCGGCCGCGGGTCGGGCGGCAGCTCGGCACCGAAGTAGTAGCCCTCCTTGCCGTCGGGCACCCCCGAGGTGAGCTCGCCGCCGAGAGGGAACCAGCCGCGCCAGGCGGTGCCGCCGACGGCCATGGACACCTGCGCCTTCTCCGCCTCCGCCAGCGCGAAGAACTCGCCGGCCAGGGCGATCAGCTCGTCGCGAGCACCGGCCAGCGGCTCGCCCAGCGGTACCGCGAAGAACCCAACGGAGCGGCAGGCGGCGTCGATGGCGCCCGGCGCGCCGGGATCGGCCGGGTCGATGATCGGCAGCGTCTCCATCGCGGGCCAGCGTAGGTGGCAGACTCGCCGTCCGTGACCACCGTGCAGCTCGTCGTCGTGGCGGTCGCCATCTTCTCGGCGGCGTTCGTGCAGGTGATCGCCGGCTTCGGGTTTGCCCTGCTGTGCATGCCGATCATGACGCTCGCCGTGCCCGTGGAGCAGGCCGTCGTGGTCAGCACCCTGCTCAGCATGCTCACCACCAGCTGGCAGTCGTGGCACCTGCGCGCCGACGCGGTGCGGCCACTCGTGCGGCGCATCTCGGTGGCCGCCTACCTGGGCATGCCGCTGGGTCTCGTGATCCTCAACGTGGTGGACGACCGGGCGCTCAAGATCGTGCTCGGGTTCGCCGTGCTGATCGCCACCGGCCTGCTGGCGCGGCGGATCAACCTCTCCCACGTCGGCTCGCACATGGACTACGGCGCCGGCTTCCTGTCGGGGGTGTTGAACACCTCGCTGTCCACCAACGGGCCGCCGCTCGTGTTCGACCTGCAGGCCCGCCACCTGGAGGCGCACCAGTTCCGCGCTACCATCTCGGCGGTGTTCGCGATCAGCAACATCGGCGGGCTCACACTGTTCATCGCCGACGGCAAGATCACGCGCGACGGCCTGGTCGCCTCGGCGATCGCGCTGCCGGCGTGGGGGCTCGGCCAGCTGCTCGGCTGGCCGGTGCGCCGCCATGTGCACGGCGAGCGCTTCCGCCGGCTGGTGCTCGTGCTCCTGCTCGCCGCCGGTGTCACCACTATCGCCTTCGCTGTCTAGTCCTTCGGGGTCTCTCGCTCGCTGCGCTCGCTCCGTTCCCCCGATGAAGTTGGACCGCCGCGGGCGGGCCCAACGCCAAACGATCGACCGGCAGAGCCGGATCGATCGTTGAGTGGGGGCTCCGGCGGAGCCTCTGCCCCCACACCCCCGCCGAACATCATCCCCCTGGATCCGGGTCTGACAAGCTGGCGCCGTGAACCCTGATGGAGTGAACGACGCGCCCGGCCTGCCTCGCAACGCAGTGGTCGTGCTGCTCGACTCACTCAACCGGCACATGCTGGGCAGCTACGGCGGCAGTGAGTTCGCCACCCCGCACCTCGATCGCTTCGCCGCCGAGCGGGCCACCCGCTTCACCCGCCACGTCACCGGCTCGCTGCCGTGCATGCCCGCCCGCCACGAC
>CAYZFZ010000182.1:0-2118 GCA_964477795.1 uncultured Bifidobacterium sp. | reverse complement strand
TCTGTTCGAGACCGGCGGCGAGAACTACCACACCGACTTCGGCGCCTGGGCCGACGTCCGCGGCCACGAGGGCGACCCGTGGAAGACCTGGCTCGACCCGTCGTGGATCGGGGTGCCGGCACCGCCGGCGGCGAAGGGCGACTGGTTCCTGCAGCGTCGCTTCGGCAGCCGCGCGCCGCACATCGATCGTGCCTACGACCGCGCCCGCACGTTCTTCCGCGAGGAGACCGACTATCCCGGCCCGCGCACGATGGGTGCTGCGGCCGAGTGGGTGGCGGGCGCGGCCCGCCACCACTCCCAGCAGCGCTGGCTGCTGTTCGTCGACGAGTTCGACCCGCACGAGCCGTTCGACACCCCGCCGCCGTGGCAGGGCATGTACGAGACCGAGCCGTGGGACGGTGAGCGCCTGATCTGGCCGCCGTACGTCGTCGGTGGCCGCAGCGGTGGGCACCTCACGGATGCGGAGGCGTGCCACATCCGGGCGAACTACGGCAGCAAGCTGTCGATGATCGACCACTGGTTCGGCCGGATCGTCGAGGAGTTCGACGCCCACGGGCTGTGGGCCGACACCGCGCTGATCGTGTGCACCGATCACGGCCACTACCTCGGAGAGGAACGTACCCTGCACGACGGGCAGCGAGTCGACATCTGGGGCAAGCCGCTGGTGCCGCAGTTCGAACCGCTGGGCCACATCCCGCTGCTGATCCACTGGCCGGGCGTCGCCGGCGGCGGCACGTGCGATGCGCTCACCACCTCCGTCGACCTGCACGCGACGCTCGCCGACATCTTCGAGGTCGCCCCGCAGCACGCGACGCACGGGCGCTCGCTGGCGCCCCTACTGCGCGGCGAGACGACGTCGGTGCGCGACTACGCGATCGGCGGCGTGTTCGGCAACTGGGTGCAGGTCACCGACGGTCGGTGGAAGTACGCCCGCGCGCCCGAGGGCGACAACTTCCCGCTGTCGATGTGGAGCAACCGGTGGAGCACGATGCCGGTGCACGTGCAGGGCATCACCGAGCTGCCACCGCCCGACGAGCGGGCGTGGCTGGACCACATGCCCGGCAGTTCGATCCCCGTCATCCGCCAGCCGTTCCAGCCGGGCGACGCGCTGCCGTTCTGGGTGGGCGGCGCGGCCAACGTGGGCCAGCACCACCTGTACGACCTCGACGTCGACCCAGACGAGCGCGAGAACCGGGTGGGGGAGGCCGCCGAACACACGATGCAGGAGCTGCTGCGCGCCGCCCTCGACGACGTGAATGCTCCGGCCGAGCAGCTCGAGCGCTTGGGCCTCACCTGACGCCCGGTGGGGTCAGTGGCCGAACATGGCCAGCCACTGGTCCTTGTTCTTCGGGCGGTACACGTAGTTGCTCTCGCGGATGGCGTCGATGGTGGCGCTCGACGGTGCCGAGTAGCGGTGCCCGGGGTAGACGACGGTGCCCTCGGGCATCGCGCCCAATGTCTGCAGGCTGTCGTACATCGCCGCCGGGTCGCTGCCCGGGAAGTCGGTGCGGCCGCAGCCGTCGAGGAACAGGGTGTCACCGCTCACCAGCCGGCCGTCGACGTGGAAGCACTGGCTGCCCGGGGTGTGGCCGGGGGTGTGCACGAGCGTGATCGCGATGTCGCCCACCTGCACCACGTCGCCGCCGTCGTGCTGCACGAGTTGGTCGGTGGTGAGCCCGCTCGTACGGGTGACCCACGGAGTCTCGTCGCGCTGCACGTGCACCGGGCAGCTGCAGCGCTCGAGCAGGGTGGCGACACCCTCCACCGAGTAACCACCCAGCGAGCCGCCGATGTGATCGGCGTGGAAGTGGGTGGCCAGCACGCCGCTCACGCGCAGGCCGTCGGCCTCGACGATGTCGACGAGCGCGTTCACGTCGTATGCCGGGTCGATCAGGACGCACTCACCCGTCGCACGATCGCCGATCGCGTAGACGAAGTTCACCATCTGCTGAGCCACCGGATCGTCGGTCGCGAAGTCGCGGCCGGAGAGCAGCTGGCGGAAGTAGAAGCGGTCCGAGCTCATCGGGCCACGCTACTGCTGCGTCGACGAAGCTCGTCCTCGGTCAGGATCCGATCGTGATCGTCGGGCCGTCGGGCAGGCGGTCCCACCACCGTCCG
>CAYZFZ010000181.1:0-7411 GCA_964477795.1 uncultured Bifidobacterium sp. | reverse complement strand
GCTCGGCAACACCACCACCGAGCGGCTCTCCATCCTCTCGTTCGTGGTGAGCCGGCCCGGCGGCCGCTACCTCCACCACAACTGCGGCGTCGCCCTGCTCAGCGACCTGTGCGGCATCCAGTCACGCGGTGGCTGCTCGTGCGCGGGGCCCTACGGCCATCGCCTGCTGGGCATCGACCTGGAACGCTCGCACGAGTTCGAGCACGAGATCACCCACGGATGCGAGGGCATCAAGCCCGGCTGGACGCGGGTGAGCTTCAACTACTTCATCTCCGACACCGTCTTCCGCTACCTGGTCGACGCCGTCGATCTCGTCGCCACACACGGGTGGAAGCTGCTGCCCGACTACCGCTTCGACCCGGCGACGGGGCTGTGGCGCCACCACGACGGCCCGGTGGAGCCACCGCTGCGGCTGTCGCAGCTGTCCTACGACCCGCTCACCGGCGACCTGCTGCGACCCCCGGTGGACTCGCTGCGCGCCACGGAGGACGCGCTGGCCGGCTACCTCCTCGACGCGCACGCACGCTTCGATGCCGCGCCCGCCTGGCTCGGCGGCGAGGTGCCGCCGGGCGTACTCTCCGAGGACTTCGAGCACCTCCGGTGGTTCGACCTACCCGCAGAATCGATGGCACCATGAGCGGACGTTTCGCAGGCAAGCACGCAGTCGTCACCGGCGCCGCCTCCGGCATCGGGCTGGCCATCGCCCATCGCTTCGTGGAGGAGGGCGGGCTCGTCGTCGCCGGCGACGTCAACGCCGAGGGCCTGGCCACGGTCGCGTCCGAGCGGATCGTCACGATGCGCGCCGACGTCACCGTCGAGGACGACGTTGCCGGCCTCGTCGCCGCCTGCCAGCAGCAGTTCGGCTCGGTCGACGCGATGTTCAACGTCGCCGGCGCCTCGCGTGGCTCGCTGCTCGTCGACATGTCGGAGGACGACTGGGACTTCACCGTCGACCTGTGCCTCAAGGGAGTGTTCTTCGGCGTCAAGCACGCAGCACGAGCGATGGCGGCGGCGGGCGGTGGCGCAGTCGTCAACATCGCCTCGCTCAACGCCCGCGTGCCGATGGTGTTCAACGCCGCGTACTCGGCGGCGAAGGCCGGTGTCGTCAGCCTCACCCACTCCGCCGCGATCGAGCTCGGCGACGCCGGTGTGCGCGTGAACGCGGTGCTCCCCGGCCTCACCGCCACCCCGCTCATCGGCCCGATGATGATGCTGCCCGGCGCGGAGGCCGCGTTCATGCAGAGCATCCCACTGCGCCGCCCGGCCACGCCCGCCGACATCGCCGCCGGCGCGCTGTTCCTCGCCAGCGACGACGCCGCGTACATCACCGGCACCGAGCTGGTCATCGACGGCGGCTGGGAACGCACCGCCTACCCGGACCTGCGCAGGCTGCTCGCCGGCGAGTGACGCCGGCGGTGGCGCTTGTGCAGCCAGTCCACGAGCAGCACAGCCGGCGCCGCCGTCAGCGCGACTGCGAACGCGGGCAGGGCGGGGGGCGCGTGGTCGAGCAGATCGGCGACGGGCGGGATCAGCAGGAAGCCGGCCAGTGCCACCAGCTCGACGGCGACGGCCCATAGCAGCAGGCGGTTCGTCCGCCAGCCCAGCTGCCACGGCGGCCTGGTGGCACTGCGGCAGGCGAACGAGTTCGCGACCTGGCCGATGACCACCGACGCGAACGCGGCACCGGACGCGGCCCACAGCGCGTGACCCGTCGGGAACGAGTCACCCGGCCGCCACCCGGCCGCCAGCAGGCCGACCAGGAACGCGGTCATCTCGACGAACGCCTCCGTCGGCCCGAGCACGCCGAACGCGCGCACGACGAGGGGGCGATCGATGAGGTGGCGTCGATCGGGCGGCCGGTGCATCGCACCTTCACCCGCCGCTTCGTTCCCCAGCGCCAACGCCGGCAGCAGGTCGGTGCCGATGTCCAGGCACAGGATCTGCAGCACCCCGAGCGCGAGCGGGAAGCGGCCGCCCGACAGCGCCCACACGACGAACGGTGTCAGCTCGGCGACGTTGTCCGTGAGGTGGTACGTGAGGAAGCGGTGGATGTTGGCGAACGTCGCCCGGCCCTGCTCCACCGCCGCCACGATCGTCGAGAAGTCGTCGTCGAGCAGCACCAGATCGGCTGCCGCGCGGGCTACATCGGTACCGCTGCGACCCATGGCGATGCCGATGTCCGCGGCCTGCAACGCGGGGCCGTCGTTCACCCCGTCGCCGGTCATCGCCACGACATGGCCGCGCAGTTGCAGCGCCTGCGCGATGCGCAGCTTGTCCGACGGCGACACGCGGCTGAAGACGACCCCGTCGTGATCCAGCAGTGCTCCCAGCGTGGCGGAGTCCGCGGGGAGCGCGTGCCCTTCCAGCACCCGTTCCTCGCCCACGATGAAGCCCACCTGGCGGGCGATGGCCCGGGCCGTCTCCGGGTGATCGCCCGTCAGCATCGCCAGCTTGATGCCCGCCCGCCGTGCGGCCGCGAGCGCGTTGCCGACACCGTCCCGGGGCGGATCGTGCAGGCCGATCAGGCCGAGCAGCTCCAGGTCGCGTTCGGCCTCGTCGTGGCCGCCACCTGCCGGCACCTCCGCGGCGCAGCGGCGGGCGACGGCAAGCACCCGCAAACCGCGAGCGGCCAACCCGTTGATCGCGGCCGTGACCGCAGCAACATCGGCACCCGGGCAACGCGGCAGCACCGAATCCGGGGCGCCCTTCACCAGCAACCAGTCGGCGGTGAGCACCGACTCGCGCCGCCGGCCGGGATCGAAGGCGAACCGGCGTAGCACCGTCGCGGGCTCCAGGCCCTCGAGCCGGTGGGCGAGCGCGTCGATCGCGGCCTCCATCGGGTCGCCGACCGCGGTCCAGGCGCCGGTGTCGTCCGCAACGATGCGGCCCTGGCCGGCCGTCACCGCCGACGACGCCAGCACCCGTGCCGCCGCGCAGGCCGCCTCCGGCCCCTCCGCCACACCCGCCGGCGCGTAGCCCTCCCCGCTGACCGACACCTCGCCGGCCGGCGTCCACACCGCGGTCGCCGACATCTGGTTGCGGGTGAGCGTGCCGGTCTTGTCGGTGCAGATGAACGTCGTCGAACCCAGCGTCTCCACCGCCTCCAGCCGGCGGACCAGTGCGTCCCGGTTCGCCATCCGCTGCGCCCCGATCGCCAGCGACAGCGTCACCGTGGGCAGCAGGCCCTCGGGCACGAGTGCGACGGTGACACCAACGGCGAACAGGAAGCCGTCGCGGGCGGGGCTGCCGACGAGCATCGCGATGCCGAAGAAGCCGAGGCCGGCGCCCACTGCCATGAAGGCGACCATGCGCACGATCCGGTTCAGCTCGTGGGCCAGCGGTGTCACGGGATGGTGCGCCGTGGACGTCATCTGGGCGATGCCGGCGAGCTGGGTGTCGGACCCGATCGCCGTCACCTCACCCTCCGCGGCGCCGGTGGTCACGTAGGTGCCGGCGTAGGCGGCCTCGCCGCCGGCGAGCGGCACGGGCACGCTCTCGCCCGTCAACGTGGACGCATCCACGCTGACCGCGTCGGCCGTGAGCAGCACGAGATCGGCCGGCACGCGATCACCGGGCGCGAGCAGCACGACGTCGCCGACCACCACGTCGGCCACGTCGACCGAGACGGGCCGGCCATCGCGCCGCACGACGACGGCGACCGGCAGCAGGTCTTGCAGCCGTGCGGCGGCGTGCTCGGCGCGCTGCTCCTGCACGAATGCGAACACCCCGTTGACGACGATCACGACGAAGATCGCGATGCCCAGTTGCGGCATGCCGGCGATGATCGCCAGCACCCCGGCGATCCACAGCATCAGTGCGAAGAAGTGGGTGAGCTGGCCGATCAGCCGGGCGAGGACGCGGGGCGCCGGGGGCGGCGGCAGGCGGTTCGGACCGTGCGCGGCGAGCAACTTCGCTGCGGCCGCCGACGACAGCCCTTCGTTGGACACGCCACGACCATACCGCGGGGCCCGTCGTCTCGCCCGGTGCGCCACGGCACCGGCGGCGAAGCATCGGTCGCCGTCGTTCGGGGCATACTTGGCCCATGTCCAACGACGAACCCACCTCGCCCACCGACGGCAGCGACGCGGCACCCGAGTCCGACGAAGCGCTCGATCTCGTCAGCTACGACCTCAACGAGGACGGCAAGATCTCCCCGCTCGAGGGCGCCCGCTTCGAGCTCGGCATCGCCGACGCACGGCTCGAGGAGATCGCCGAGCACGGCGGCGTGAAGGGCAAGATCGCCGACGTCGCGCACCACCTGCTCGACAAGCTCGACAACGACTGAGCAGCCTGCGGCGGCGCCTTTGCCCGCACGGCAACACCGCGGCCGGCAAGACGCCCGTCGACTACCGGGCCACGGGCGGCAGTCCGGGGACGGCAGGCCGGCACGGGCACCTTCCCTTGCCGTCTCGTCTGTTCGATTTCGATTCCGGTGTCGGCGTCGCTTCGGTCCTGCGACGACCCGCGTCCGACCACTGCCCATCGAAATCGAAACGACGGGACCGCGAGCAGCCAGCCACGGCAGGGCACACCGGCCCGGACAGGGCGGGCTAGAAGCGGCGGTCGTTGGACTTCTTCTTCGGCGGCGGCGTGAACGGCGCCGCCAGCAGGGCCTCGAACTGGGCGTCGTCGGGCTGCTTGGGCTCGTTGAGGCGCTGCAGGTACGTCTTCAACGCAGCACGGCCGGAGATGACCCAGTCGCCCTTGGCGCCGACCGAGCGGGCCAGCGCGTCCTTCGCCTTGGCGACGCGCTCCTTGCGGATGGCCTTCTCCTCCTCGGAGATCACCCGCTTGGGCTTCTCGACCGCAGCCGCAGCCCGGCGGGCTTCGACTTCCTGGAGCGGGGTGAGCTTGGGGCCGGTTGCCATGTGACTGATCCTTCGACGAGCGGGGTTGTGTGCAAGCTACCCGGGCAGAGGCTGGCTCCGACGCGTTTGGCACGTGGCGTACCATTGCCGGCATGACCGCAGAGCTGCACGTGACGGCGCTCGACCACATCGTGCTGCGCTGCGCCGACGTGGAGACGACGCTGGCGTGGTACCTCGACGTGCTCGGGTTGAGCCCGGTGAGGGTGCAGGAGTGGCGGCGCGGCGAGGTGCCGTTTCCATCGGTGCGCGTCGACCCGGGAACGATCATCGACCTGGTCGCCGGCCCCACCACCGACGGCCGCCTCGACCACCTGTGCCTCGTCATCGACGCCATCGATCTCGCCGAGCTGGCGGCGTCGGGCAAGTTCGACGTCGTGGAGGGTCCGGCCGCGCGCTACGGCGCGCGCGGCAACGGCACGTCGATCTACGTGCGCGACCCCGACGGCACGGTGGTGGAGCTGCGCCACTACTGACACCGGAGCGCACGGGTACTGTTCGCGCATGATCGCGCACGGGCCGGAGCGGCTGGCAGGGCAGGGACTCGACGCCGAGCAGGAGGATTCCGGCAACAGGGCCATCCACGCGCTGCTCAGCGACGGCGACGTCGGTGCGCAGGTCGACCTCGTGCTCACCTGGCGGGCCGGCGAGCCCGGCGAGGCGGGCGAGGGCGGCTGGTACGAGGCGTGGGCAGCCCGCGGCATGGTGCGCTTCCGCCGGTGCATCGACGACCTCGGCGCCCTCCACTTCGAGGTGCTCGAGGTGCTCGGCGAGAACCCGCTGGCCAACCAGGATCCGCTCGCCCTCGCGACGCTCGCCGCCGAGTGCGCCGCGGCGACCGCCAGTGGATTCGACGCCGACGACCCCGCCCGCCGCTTCATCGCACCCGAGCAGCAGAGCTACCCGTTCGCCTACGAGCGAATCGCCCAGCTGTTCGACTCGCCCAACGCCCCCGATCTCGCGGTCTCGCCGCGCGACTGGTGCTCGGGCACGTCGCCGGGCACTCACGGCGCGCTGCACGTGCGCCAGGCGCGGGCGCCACTGTGGCTCAGCGGGCCGGGTGTGGCGCGCGGCCGTCACGACCTCGCCGCCCGCTCGATCGACATCGCACCCACCTGCCTGTCGGCGCTCGGCTTCCCGCCGATCGACGGTGCCGACGCGACCGGCCGGCTCAGCAGCGAGCGCGGCGTCGCCCCCGACGTGCTGCTCGCTCGCCAGGACGGCCGCGTCGTGGAGGAGGTGCTCGATCGGACGGGCCCGCAGCCGTCGCGCCTCTACGTGCTGCTGATGGACGGGATGCACCAGACCGAGCTGGAGGATCGCCTGGCGCGCGACCCGTCCGCACTCCCCCACCTCCGGCGCCTGCGCGAGCGAGCAGCGGTGCTCACCGGCGGGTCGATCGTCAACTTCCCGTCGATCACCTGGCCCAGCCACACCGCGATCGGCACGGGCACGTGGGGCGGCCACCACGACGTCGTCAACCCCACGTACTACCTGCGCGACGCGCGCCAGACCGTGTCGCCGCAGGGTGTGTCGATGGGCACCGAGACGTATGCGAACCCGGGCGTGGAGAGCATCTACGAGGCATTCACGCGGGTGCACCCCGGATGCCTGACGGCTGCGATCCACGCCCCGTTCGGGCGCTCGGCCACGCACGCCTTCCTCGAGGGTCGCAACCTGTGCGACCGGGCACGCGTGAAGGCGCTCACCGCCGACCTGGCGGTCGACATGCACCCGCGCTGGCCCGGCGAGCACCCGTCGGTGGCCAGCGAGTCGTTGCTCGACACGCGTGGCATGGCGCAGGTGACCGAGCTGCTCACCCGCGACGACCTGCCCGCGCCCCTGTTCGTGTACCACGAGCTGGCGGTCACCGACGGCGCCGGCCACGAGTACGGCCCGCACAGCGACGGGTTGTCCGACGCGCTCGACGAGACCGACCGGCGCATCGGGCGCGTGCTCGCGTTGCTCGACGAGCGCGGCTTGTTCGAGGAGACGCTGTTCGTCGTCTCGGCCGATCACGGGATGGCGCCGCAGGACATCAGCCTGCGGGCGAACCCGGCCGCGCACGTGCTGGACGCCGGGCTTGCGGCGATCGTGGCCGAGCCGATGATCTGGCTGCGCGACCTGGCCGTGGTGGCCGAGCGTGCCCCGGATGGTCGCACCGGCCGCGTCATCGTGGCCGACAACGACGCCGACACCAGCGGCGAGCAGCCTCCTTTCGAGGGTGCGGAAGTGGTGGTGGGGGCGCACGTGGAAGGGCACGCCCCGCGCCTGCTCGCCCGCGGGACGACGGACGCGAACGGCAGATTCGGCTTCGCGACACCGAGTGATGTCGGCAGCGCCTCGATCGCGGTCGGCGTGCGGGCCGCGGACCGCAATCCCCGCCACGTCCTGCTCGACGGCACCCGCCTCAGCTTCGACCTACGCGCCGCGCTGTACGGGTAGCGAGTCCACCTCCATCGTCTGCTCGCCGGTGGGGGTGGTGTGGAGGGGGCGCTCCGCGATCCCCCTCCACCATGCGTCGACACGGTTTCCGTGAGACGCAT
>CAYZFZ010000180.1:0-7454 GCA_964477795.1 uncultured Bifidobacterium sp. | reverse complement strand
GTGGTGGCGGCGCCTGCCACCCGACTCGTTCGCCGTGCTCACCAGCCCGTACGCGGGCACCGCCGAGTTCGACGCTGCCCAGCCGTTCCACATCGAACGCACCCGCGAGCCGGTGCTGCTGCCCCACCCGTGGATGGTGCAACGGATCAACTCGCTGGCGCGCAAGGTGGGCGCCGACCTCGTCGTCCTCGATCCCGCGCTGCCGCTGGGCCTCGTGGGCCCGTCGCTCGACCTGCCCTACGACGTGGTGCTGCACGGCGCCGAGGTGACGGTGCCCGGCCGCCTGCCGCTGAGCAAGCAGACGCTGGGGTATGTGCTGCGCCACGCACGCCACATCGTCGCCGCCGGCGGCTACCCGGCGGCAGAGGGCGAGCGGGCAGCCGGCCGGGCACTGCCGATCACGGTCGTCCCCCCGGGGGTGGACACCGAGCGCTTCCGGCCGCTCACCGCTGCCGAGCGCGCCGCCGTCCGGGCCGGCTTCGGCGTCGCCGACGACACCGAGCTGGTGGTGGGCATCAGCCGGCTGGTGCCGCGCAAGGGCTTCGACACCGCCATCCGCGCCGCCGCGCTGCTGCGCCAGTCGCGCCCGAGGCTGCAGCTGCTCATCGCCGGCGGCGGCCGCGATCAGGAGCGCCTGCGCGGCCTCGCCACCTCGCTGCAGGCACCCGTTCGCTTCCTCGGCCGGGTCAGCCACGACGACCTGCCGCGGCTGTACGGCTGCGCCGACGTGTACGCGATGCTGTGCCGCAACCGGTGGGCCGGGCTCGAGCAGGAGGGCTTCGGCATCGTGTTCCTGGAAGCCGCGGCGTGCGGTGTGCCGCAGGTGGCCGGCGACTCCGGCGGTGCCGCCGAAGCGGTGGAAGACGGTGTCAGCGGCCTGGTCGTGCGCCGCCCCGACGACCCGCGCGAGGTCGCCGCCGCCTTCGAGCGGCTGCTCGACGATCCGGGGCAGGCGCGCACGATGGGTGCCGCCGGGCGCGAGCGGGCGGTCCGCGAGTTCTCCTACGACGTGCTGGCCCATCGCCTGGGTGTCTCGCTCGGCGCCCTGGCAGACTGACCCGGTGACTTCCCGCCTGGTGCGCGCCAACCTCGCCGGCACGGCCCTGTTCCTCGCCGCGCTCGCCGTCGGCGTCCCGTTCCGCACGGACCGGCCTGCCCAGGTGGTCGTGGTCGCCGTCTCGCTGCTGCTCTTCGCCGCCGGCATCGCCACCTCGCTGTGGGCGTACACCACCGCGCTCGAACGGTCGCGCACGGAGGAGGTGGGCGTCGCCAACCTCTACCTCCTCACCGGCGACACCGCGCCGAAGCCCGTCAAGCGGGCGATGTCGGCGGCGCTGGCGGTGCAGGTCGTCGCCGCCGTGGTCGGTGCCAGCATCGGCGTGGGCGGGCTGCACGAGGGCCAGCTCAACGCGCTCGCGTTCGGGGTGCTGGTGCCCATGTTCGGCATTGGCATGAACGGTGCCTGGGCCGCGCGGTACGGTTCTTTCGGCCCGCGGGTGCAACCAACGGCGAAACCCTCCAACCGCAAGATCGGGTAGAACATCTCCATGGCTGAAACGGCGTCCCAAACCATCACCATCGCCGCCGCTCCCGCTCGGGTGTGGGAGATTGCGGTGGACTTCGAGCGCTACCCGGAGTGGGCCAAGGACGTCAAGGACGTGATCGTGCGCGGCCGCGACGCGCAGGGCCGCCCCAACGAGGTGGAGTTCCGCACCTCCGCGCTCGGCCGCAGCACCCACTACACCCTGGCCTACGACTACACGCAGGCTCCCAGCGTGCTCGCCTGGCGCATGCTGCGTGGCGACATCATGCGCACGATCGACGGCGCGTACCACTTCTCCTCCGCGGACGACGGTGGTACCGAAGTGCGCTACGACCTGGCCATCGAGCTGGTCGTGCCGCTGCCCGGCTTCGTCAAGCGGCGCGCAGAGGTGCGCATCCTGAACTCCGTGCGCGAGCTCAAGACACGCTCGGAAGCATGACCACCCAGCGGCGGCTCGGCATCGACGTCGGCGGCACGAAGTGCCTCGGGGTCATCCTCGACGACGGCGGCGAGGTGATCGAAGAGCAGCGGCGGCCGACGCCGAAGGGCCCGGACGCGATCATCGACACGCTGGCCGAGCTGGCGCGGGCGATGAGCCCATGGAACACGATCGGGGTCGGGGTGCCCGGCCTCGTCACGCGCACCGGTGTACTGCGCGCGGCACCGAACCTCGTCGACATCCACAACTTCGAGGTGCGCGACCTGCTCGCCGCGCAGCTGCAGGTGCACGTGCACGTCGACAACGACGGCACCTGCGCCGCGGCCGCGGAGTGGAAGACTGGCGCCGCCCGCGGCATCGACGACTTCGTGATGGTGACGCTGGGCACCGGCATCGGTGGCGGCGTCATCGCCGGCGGGTCGCTGATCCGCGGCACGAACGGGTTCACCGGTGAGATCGGGCACATGGTCGTCGACCCCGACGGCCCGCCGTGCCCGTGTGGCCGGCGTGGATGCTGGGAGCGCTACGCGTCGGGCTCCGGGTTGGGTCGGCTGGCGCGCGAGGCCGCGGTGGGCAAGCGGCTCGAGCGGGTGGTGATGCTCGCCGGTGGCGATGCCGAACGGGTGCGTGGTGAAGACGTGCAGGCTGCCGCGCGCGAGGGCGACCAGGGTGCGCTGGAGGTGATCGACGAGTTCGGTCGCTGGGTGGCGCTGGGCCTCGTCAACCTCACCAACATCCTCGACCCGGCGACCTTCGTCCTCGGCGGCGGGCTGGCGGCGAGCGCGGATCTGTACCTGGGCCCCATCCAGCAGCACTTCACCCAGCTGCTCTACGCGCCGCACCTGCGGCCGCACCCGACGCTGGTGTTCGCCAGCCTCGGCGAGCGCGCCGGCGCCGTCGGTGCCGCCCTGCTCGCCGAAGTCCACTGAACGTCCACCGACGCCCATCGGAGGCCGGCGGCCGCGGTTCAGCGCGTGGTGTCCACGCATTCACCGACGTCGACCGCCGTGTCGCCGGCGGCGGCCAGCAACTCGTCGGCCTCGCTGATGTCGATCGCCCACGCCCTGCCACCCGTCGCCGTGCTGCGGGCGAACACGACGCCCGTCGCCATCCCGTCGGTGACGAGCACCGCCCCGGAATCGCCCTGCTCCACGGCGGCGCGCAGCTCGTACCCGTGCCGCATCGAGGAATCGCCGCCGTCGATCGCGGGCACGTCGATCTCCACCGCGGCGACGACAGCGAAGTGCAGCGCGACGGGCTCGCCGTCGCGGAAGACGGTGAACGTGCCCTTCGCCCTCGGTCGCATCGAGCCGCGGGACAGCCAGGTGACGTGCTCGTCAGCGAGGTCGTCCACATCGACGTCGAGCACGGCCAGGTCCTTGTCGCGATCGATGGCGACCACCTTGGCGTCGACGAGATGGCCGTCGGCGAGCATCACGTGCACGCTTCCGGCGCCGGCAACCACATGCGCGACGGTGAGCACGTTCTCCTCGGCGAGGAAGGCCCCGGCACCGACGATCGTCGTCGCGCCGCATCCGTCCGCCTGCACCTGCACCGCTGCCGCGACGCCCACGTCGCCGGTGCCGGCCGGTTGCGCCGCGTCGCCGCAGCCGGTGAGCGCGCCGGCACCGAGCAGGCTGGTGCTCAGCACGGCGACCACGAGCCGATCAGCGGCTCGCACCGGTGCCCCCGCTGGTGGTGCGCACGACGAGCTGGGGGCGCATCTGGACGTGGGTGAGGGCGTCCTCGCCGTGGAGCGACTCCAGCAGCATGGTGGCGGCGACACGGCCCATCCGGTTGCGTGGCTGGTCGATGGTGGTGAGCCCGATGTGGTTCAGCGCGGCGAAGGCGGTGTTGTCGTAGCCGACGACGGACACGTCGCCGGGCACCGCCAGCCCGGCGCGCTCGAGGGCGTCCATCACGCCCACCGCCGACAGGTCGTTGGCGGCGAAGATGCCGGTGGGCACGCGACCTTCGCGCAGCAGCCGCTGCCCGGCGCGGTTCCCTGCCTCCTCCGTGAAGTCGCCGGCGATCACCTGGGTGTGCTCGCCCAGGCCGAGCGAGCGCATCGCCGCCAGGTAGCCGGCCCGGCGTGGCGCCGAGGCTGCGCCGCGCCCGCCGTCGACGTGTGCGATGCGGCGATGACCGAGCTGGTACAGGTGCTCGATCGCGAGGCGGGTGCCCTCCGCGTCGTCGGCGCTGACCGAGCCGAGCGTCGCGCCCGACAGCGAGCGGCCGGCCGACACCACCGGCACCTCGCGGGCGATCTCGGTGAGGCGGGCGAGCGGCAGGCGGCAACCGGCAACGATGATGCCGTCCACCCGTGAGGCGAGGAATGCATCGGCGGCGCGCGACTCGACGGCGGGGGAGCGGCGGCCGGTGGCGAGGATCACCTGGTAGCCGGCGCGCTCGGCGGTGGTGTGGATGCCGTCGGCGATCTCGGCGTACCACGGGTTGTGCAGGTCGTTGAGCAGCAGGCCGATCGTCATCGTCCGCCTGGCGGCCAGGTTGCTGGCCGCGAGGTTGCGCCGGTAGCCGAGCTGCGCGGCCGCGTCCAGGACGGCGCTACGCGCCTTCGCGCTCACCTGCGGCGAGTCGCGCATCACCAGCGAGACGAGCGCCCGCGACACGCCGGCGGCGGCGGCGACGTCTTCCATTCGCGGCGGTCGGCTGCGGCGGCCACGGTGGGTCGGCGTGCTCATCGGGCCTCACGGTAGTCACCATCTCGGCGTGCGCCTCGCTACAGTCCGCGACGTGACGAATCGTGACGCGCCCGTCGAGCACCTGCACGTGCGCCGCCACAACCTGTCGCTGGTGCTGCGCCTGCTGGCCTCCCAGGGCGCTCGTAGCCGGGCCGGAATCGCCGCCACCACCGGGCTCACGCGGGCCACCGTCTCCAGCCTGGTGGCCGACCTCATCCAGCGCGGGCTGGTGAAGGACGTCGGGCCCGAGACCGACCAGCGCGTCGGCCGGCCCGCGTCGATGCTGCAGCTCGACGGCTCGCAGCTGGTGACGCTGGGCATGGAGATCGACGTCGGGTTCACCGCGGTGATCGCCAACGACCTCGCCGGGCAACCCGTCTACCAGCGCCGGCGCCAGATCAGCGGCGCCTCACTCGAGTTCGACGAGCTGGTGCCGACGCTGGTGAAGGAGCTGCGCCGGGCGATCGCCTCCGTGGAGGCCGAGCAGCGCCGCGTCGTCGGGCTGACGGTGGCGGTGCCCGGGATCGTGGATGTCGAGCACGGCGTCGTCACCCGCGCCCCGAACCTCGGTTGGCGGATGGCGCCGCTCGGCGAGCGCCTGCAGGTCGCCCTCGGCGGGCAGTTCCCGATCATGGTCGACAACGAAGCGAACCTGGGCGCGCTCGCCGAGTTCCGCGTCGGGCCGCACGCCGGCACGAACCACCTCGTCTACGTGATGGCGGTCAACGGCGTGGGCGCCGGCATCATCATCGGCGGCAGTGTCTTCCGCGGCGCGTCGGGTGCGGCCGGCGAGGTCGGCCACATGACGGTGCAACCGCAGGGGCTGCACTGCGCGTGCGGCAGCGTCGGCTGCTGGGAGACCACGGTGAGCCTGAAGGCGCTGCTCTACGACGCGGTGCCCGACCTTGCCGCCGGCATCCTGCGCGACCGCCGGCTCGCGCCGGAAGCGAAGCTCGCACCCGTGATCGCGCGGGCGAGCGCGAACAACCCGATCGCGATCAAGGGGTTGCGCAAGTTCGGGCGCTGGCTGGGCATCGGCATGGCGAACATCGTCGACGCGTTCAACCCGCGGGTGATCGTGCTCGCCGGCTTCGTGCCGTGGGTGGCGCCGTGGGTGATGGAGGAGGCGATGAGGGCGCTGCGCGCGAACTCCCTCAGCGAGTCGGCCGACATGTGCCGGATCGAGCTCTCGACGCTCGGCTTCTCCGCGGCTGCGATCGGCGGGACGATCCAGGCATCCGAGCGGATCTTCGCCTCGCCGACGCTGGTGCCGATGCCGCGTCAGTGAGGCCGGTAGTTGGCCTGTGACTGGCGGATCTCCTCCCACGCCGCGTCGCGCCCGGCGAGGCCGGCGGTGGATGAGGTCTTGCCGGGCTCGAGTGCCTTGTAGACCTCGAAGAAGTGCTGGATCTCCTCCACCAGCTGCGGCGTCAGGTCGGCCAGGTCGTGCACGTCCTGCCAGCGCGGCTCCTTCGGCGGCACGCAGATGAGCTTCGCGTCCTCGCCCGCTTCGTCGTGCATGTACAGCACGCCCACCGGCCGGGCCTGCACCCAGATGCCGGGGTACACGGGGTCTTCCAGCAGCACCAGCGCGTCGAGCGGGTCGCCGTCGCCGCTGAGCGTCTCGGGCACGAACCCGTAGTCCGCCGGGTAGGTGGTGGCCGTGAACAAGCGCCGATCTAGGAAGACCCTGCCGGTCTCGTGGTCGATCTCGTACTTGTTGCGGCTGCCGCGCGGGATCTCGATGACGACCTGGATGCAGTCCGGGGGGAGTTCTTTCGACATGTCCCCGATGCTGGCACACCGGCGTCCGGGTCCGCGGACGCGACGGGCGTTCACACAGCCGTCACGTTTTCGTGACCGTGGGCGCGCGGTGCGTGGCTAGCGTCACCGGCCGATGGACACGTTCGTGGTTCGACTGTGGTTGCCCGACCGGCCCGGCGCGCTGGGCCAGGTCGCCAGCCGCATCGGCGGGGTGCACGCCGACGTGGTGGGCATCGAGATCCTCGAGCGTGGCGGTGGCAGCGCGATCGACGACCTCACCGTCGGCCTCCCCGACGCAGGCCTCGTCGACCTGCTGATCTCCGAGATCCGCCAGGTGGACGGCGTCGGCGTCGAGCACGTGCGACCGGTCGCCGCCGACCGCCCCGACGGCAGCATGGCGGTGCTGGCCACCGCCTCGGCGATCGTCACCGCGCCCACGGAGCAGCGCTTGGGGAGCGCGTGCAGCGCCCTGCGCGACCTGCTCGACGCCGACTGGGTGATCGCGCTCTGCACCGGTGATGCGCCCTCGGCCATCGCCCAGTGCGGCCCGACACCGGAGCTCGACTGGCTGGCGGCGTTCCTGCTCGGCAGCGAACACCTCGGCGACGAGCACGAGTCCGATCACACCCCCGGCGACCTGGTCTGGTCGCGGCTCGCGCGTCGCAGGGTGGCGATGGCGGCCGGTCGTGCCGGACGCGTGTTCCACCGCCGCGAGCGCGACGAGTTCCGTGTGCTGTGCGGCATCCTCGACGCCCTCGCCTGAGCACGGTCCGATAACCGCCCGCCGAACGCGGGGCGCGGTGCATAGCATTTCGCCCGTGAAGCCCCTCGAGAAGTCCGCCAAGCTCGCCAACGTCTGCTACGACATCCGGGGCCCGGTGCTCGATCGAGCTCGCGAGATGGAGGAAGAGGGCCAGAAGATCATCAAGCTGAACATCGGCAACCTCGCCGTGTTCGGCCTCGAGCCGCCCGACGAGATCGTGCAGGACATGATCCGCAACCTGCC
>CAYZFZ010000179.1:0-7473 GCA_964477795.1 uncultured Bifidobacterium sp. | reverse complement strand
GGCTTACACTGCGCGTTCAGATCGTAGCGGTGCCGGTGCCGCTCGCTGACCACCTGCTCGCCATAGTCCCGGTGCACCAGGCTGTCTGGTTCCAGTATGGCGTAATAGGCGCCCAACCGCTGCGTGCCGCCTTTGTCGCTCACGTCACGCTGGTCGTGCATCAGGTCGATGATCGGGTACGGCGTGTCGGGGTTCATCTCGGTGCTGTTGGCGCCCACCAAACCCATCACGTTGCGAGCGAAGTCGATGGTCATCGCCTGCAGGCCCAGGCACAGGCCCAAGCAGGGGATGTCGTGCTCGCGGGCATACCCGGCAGCAGCGATCTTGCCTTCGAAACCACGATCACCGAAGCCACCGGGGATGACGATGCCGTCGAGGTCGGCGAGGCGCTCGGCCACCAACAAACCCTCCACCTCCTCGGCCTGGATCCAGTCGATCTCCACCTTGGCGCCGTGGTGGAACCCGGCGTGCTTCAGGCTCTCCACCACCGACAGGTAGGCGTCCTGGTAGTCGACGTACTTGCCGATCAACCCGATCTTCACCGGGGCGACGGCGGCCTCCACCTTGGTGACCACCTCGTGCCAGGGGGCGAGGTCGATCGGGGCGTCGATGCGCAGCCGCTCGCACACCACCGTGTCGAGGCCCTCGTCGTGCAGGATCAGCGGCAGCTCGTAGATGTTGCGGGCGTCGGCGGCGTTGACGACCGCATCGTCGTCGACGTTGCACAGGTTCGAGATCTTGTGCTTCAGGTTGTCGCTCAGCGGCGCCTCGCTGCGGCACACGATGATGTCGGGCTGGATGCCACGGCTGCGCAGCTCGGTGACCGAGTGCTGCGTGGGCTTCGTCTTCTGCTCGCCGGACGGCCCGATGAACGGCACGAGCGTGACATGGATGTAGCAGATGTTGTCGCGGCCGACATCGGTGCGGAACTGGCGCAGGGCTTCGAGGAACGGCAGGATCTCGATGTCGCCGACGGTGCCGCCCACCTCGGTGATCACGACATCCACGTCGTCGGTGGCGAGGCGGCGGATGCGGCTCTTGATCTCGTCCGTGATGTGCGGGATGACCTGCACCGTCTTGCCCAGGTAGTCGCCACGGCGTTCGGCGGCGAGCACCGCCTGGTAGATGCTGCCGGTGGTGGCGTTGGAGTTGCGCGTGAGCGGCTCGTCGATGAACCGCTCGTAGTGGCCGAGGTCGAGATCGGTCTCGCCGCCGTCGTCGGTGACGAACACTTCACCGTGCTCGAACGGGTTCATCGTGCCCGGATCGACGTTGATGTACGGATCGAGCTTCTGCATCGTGACCCGCAGGCCGCGCAGTTTCAGCAGCCGCCCCAGCGACGATGCGGTGAGGCCCTTGCCCAGGGAGCTGGCAACGCCTCCGGTCACGAAGATGTGCTTCGGCATTGCTGACGACCTCCGTCTCAGGTGAACTGACAACGGGATCGCAGCCTACCGCGTCCGGCGACGCGCGCGCGGATGCTCGTTCAGCCCACTGTCGGTGTTGCTGCCGGCGATGGGACCACGATGCGGGTGACGGCGTCGAGCCCGTTGTCAACACCCGGCGCGCCCACCGGCAGCAACAGGGTGCGCAGCCCGGCACGGGCCGCTCCCCCGTCGGCGACCACGTCGTCGCCCACCATCAGCGCCTCGGACGGCGCCACCCCGAGCTGGGCACAGGCGAGCTCGAAGATCGCCGCCGACGGCTTCACCAGGCCGACTTCGCACGACAGCACGACGCTGCGGATCTCGCCCAGCAGCCCGTGCGCGGCCAGCACGGCACGCACGTCCCAGCCGGTGTTGGAGACGAGTGCCACCGGCACACCGGCTGCGACGAGCGTGCGCAACGTGGTCGCCGTGCGCGCGTACGGCACCCACTGCAGCGGGTCGTGCATCGCCGAGTAGATGGCGGCACCGAGGCCCGGCACCTCCCCGTCGGCCACGGCGTACAGCACGTGCCAGCGCGCTCGCCACACCGCCGCGTCGAGGTCGCGGCCGAGCGCCACCTCGTCGGGAGTATGCGCGGCGGCTTCGATGCGGGCGGCTGCCGCCGCCGCCCACTCGGCGGTCGTCGCCGCGCCGAGCCGGCGGCAGCACTGCTCGACGGTGTGCGGGAGGGAGGCGTGCGCGAACAGGGTGTTCCCGAAGTCGAACAGCACTCCCCGCACGTCGTCCATCGGCCCACAGTACGCGCCCGTGGACGGAGCGCCGGAAGCATCCACGGCTAGCCTCACCGCCCGTGATGCGCATCTGGCGAGCAGCCGTCGATCGGCCCTTCCTGTGGGTCGCGGCGCTGGCCGTCGTGCTGCGGTTGCCGACGTTCACGAGCCGCCTGTTCGACGCGGACGAGGCGGCGATCGGCGTCCAAGGCATGGTGGTGAGGTCCGGTGGCACCCTCTACCGCGACATCTTCGACCGCAAGCCCCCGCTGCCGCCGCTCGCTTACGCCGCCTCGTTCGCGCTCACCGACAGCACCGACGTGCGGCTCATGCGCGTGCTGGTCACCGCACTGCTCGTGCTGGGGGGCTTGCTGATGGCGCACGAGGCCAGGCGACGGTGGGGCTCGAACACGCACGCGTTCTGGGCCGGCACCCTGTTCGTCGCCGGCGCGATGGCGCTGTTCCCGGCGGACGCCGGTGCCGCCAACTACGCCCACTTCGCCCTGCTCCCCGGCACCGCCGCCTTGCTGTGGAGCCGCCGCGACCGTTGGGGCTGGGCGGCGGCGGCGGGCTTTGCCTTCGGGCTCGCGCTGCTCACCCGCCAGAGCTGGGTGATCGCGCTGCCGGCGGTGCTCTACAGCCTGTGGCGCAGCGGCCGCTGGCGCCACCTCGCCGCGTTCGCTCCCGCGCTCGCGGTGACAGTGGCGTCCGTCGGTCTCTACGCCCCCTTCGACGCCTACTGGGAGTGGAACTTCACCAACAGCCCCGGTTTCGTGCTCGCTGCCGCCGGCATCGGCATCTCGCTGCTGCGCGCGCTGGCATCGGCCGGTGCGTTCGCCGGCTTCCACGTCACCGCCGTGGTGTGCCTGTGGGTCGCGGCCCGCCGGCGCAACCCATTGCGCGCCGCCGGTCGCGAGGATCGCGATGTGTGGCTGTGGCTGCTGTGCGGCCTGGCGGCGGTGGCCGCCGGGTTCCGCTTCTTCGGCCACTACTGGCTGCAGGTGCTCCCGCCGGTGGTGGTGCTGGCGACGCCGATCGTGGCCGAAGCGACCGGCCGCGCCCGCCGGCTGGCGCTCGCCGGTCTCGCGGTCCCGGCCACGGTCGCGTTCGCGCTGCTGTTCGTGCCCGGCTCGTTCCACGACCGCCCCGACCCGGCAGCACTCAGCAGCTACCTGCGCACCCACACGGCGCCGGGCCAGCGGGTGTTCGTGTGGGGCTCGTACCCGGAGGTGCTGACGCGGGCCGAGCGGCTGCCGGCGGGTGCCCTGGTGCACTCCGATTTCGTCACCGGCCGCTCCGGCGGGCGGGAGGACCCGGCGGTCACGCTCGGGCAGGCCACCCCCGGCGCGCTGGCGCTGATGCTCGACGACTTGCAGGTGAATCCGCCGGCCCTGATCCTCGACACATCCACGGCCACCGACCTGGGCTACGAGCACTACCCGATGTCGCTGTTCCCTGCGCTCGATGCGTTCGTCCGCGACGGGTACCAGCGTGTGACCATGGTCTCCGGGGTGGCCATCTGGGTGCAACACGGCTGACAACGGGCCTCGTCAACCCCTAGAATCGGCCCGATGGAGACGTGCGCGGACATCGAAGGCGACGCGCCGCCCGAGATGCCCGAACGCACGCCACCCCACGCCCTGCGCCACCGCCATCCCAGGCCGCCGAAGCATGCGTGGCTGCGCGAGCTGGGCATCGTGCTCGGCTTCTACTACGTGTACCAGACGATCCGCAGCCTGGCCGATGTCGGCGGCGTGAAGAACCGCGCCCATGCCAACGCGCACTGGCTGGTCTCGGCCGAGAAGTCGATGTTCATCTTCCACGAGCAGTCGATCCAGCAGGCGTTCCTCGGCGCCACCTGGTTCATCAAGGTGATGAACGTGTACTACGGCACGCTGCACTTCATCATCACGGCCGGCTTGCTGATCTGGCTCTACGCGAAGCGTCACGGCGCCTACCGCCGCCTGCGCAACCTGCTGGGCGCCACCACCGGTCTGGCGCTCATCGGGTACTGGGCCTTCCCGTTGGCGCCGCCGCGGCTGTACCTGCAGTGCGACGGCGACATCCCCGCCCTGGGCCCCGAGGGCGGCCTCGTCAAGCCGGATTGCTTCGTCGACACGCTCGACAAGATCGGCGGGCTGTGGAACTACCAGAGCAGCGCCGCGAAGGCGATCGCCAACGCCTACGCGGCCATGCCCAGCCTGCACTTCGGCTGGGCCCTGTGGTGCGCGATCGTGATCTGGCAGGAGGTCGGTGGTCGCAAGGGCCGCGTGCTCGCCGTGCTCTACCCCGCCCTCACCCTGTTCGCGATCGTGGTCACGGCGAACCACTACTTCCTCGACGCGGTCGGCGGCGCGATCATCCTTGCCGGGGGCCTCGCGATCGTCCGCTGGTCCGATCGCCGCCGGGCCGCCAAGTCAGCGCCGTCGCCCGCTGCCGCGCTCACGCCGGCTGAGTAGCCCCAGTATCGCGGCAAACGCGGCGGTGCCGGCGATGCCACCGAGCACCACGGCGAGCGCGGCCGCCCGGCGGGACGTGTCGAAGCGCTCGACGACCCAGCGCATGACGACCACGGCGGCAGCTCCGGCGACGACGGCCTCCACCAGGTGGCGCACGGTCGCGCGGGGCGGCATCGCCCCCGTGAGGCGGTGCACCCGCATCGTCAGCGCGACGGCCGCGACGGTCTGCGCGGCCCCGTAGCCGACGGCCAGTGCCGCCGCCCGGTTGGCCGGCGAGGCGACGGACGAGGCGACGACCATGGTCACGACGCCGGCGAGGGCGGCGGCGATCATGAGGATCGAGGCCCGCCGGACGTCGCCGAGTGCGAACAGCACCCGCATCATCACGAACGCCACGCCGTACCCGAGCAACCCGGGGCCGAAGGCGGCGAGCGCGTGGGCGATGGGCGCCAACCCCTGCCCGGAGGTCTGGCCGACGCTGGCCACCAGCCGCGTCACCGGCCAGGCCAGCGCCACCATCGCGGCGCCGGCGAGCACCAACAGGCGCATCGCGACCAGCATCGAGCTGTCCACCGTGGCGCGCAGCTCGGCGAGCTTCCCGGCCTGCCAGGCGTACGCGACGCGCGGTGCAAGCGTCGTCGCGGTGGTGACGGCGATGAGCGCGTGGGGCAGCACGTAGAACGCGAACGCGAACACGAACACGGCGACCCCACCCGGCGCCCCGTTCCCCAGTGCGAGCGCCATCGCGGTGGGCACCAGCGTGCCGACGATCGACAGCGTCGCCCAGCCGAAGGACTGGCGCAGGTCGTGTACCGCAGGGTGCCGAGGGCGCCAGCGCGGCCACCACCTCACGCCGGCTCGGCGGAGGGCGAGGGCAGGTGTGAGCGACAACAGCACGACCCCCAGCGTGGTGCCACCGGCGATGATGACGAACTGCCCCACCGTCAGGTTCAAGTCGGCCACGACGTCGCCGCGCGCCGCCCGGAACGCCAGGCAGGCGAGGATGACGACCACATTGTTGACCGCCGGTGCGAGCGCGGCGGCGACGAACCTGCCCTTCGCGTTCAGCGCGGCCCCGGCGGCGGCGGCGACCCCGTAGCAGACGAGCTGCGGGATGAACACGAGCACCATCGGCACCAGCACGTCGAGCTTCTCGTCGGCCAGCGCGGCGGACGGTTCCGCGAGCACGAGCAGGCGGGCCACCAGCGGCGCCGTGACCAGCCCGACCGCGGCGGCTGCGGTGAGCCCGGCCACGATCACGCCGTTGGTCGCCTGCGTGGCGTCGCCGAGTGCGTCGTTGCCGCCCTCGCGACGGGCTGCGACGAACGCGGGCACCAGCACCGCTTGCAGCACGCCGCCGGCCACCAGCTCGAAGAGCAGGTTCGGGATCATGTTCGCCGTCTGGTACACGTCGCCCAGCACGCCCACGCCGAGCACGGCCGCGGTCGCCACCACCCGGCCGAAGCCGCTCACCCTCGACACGAGGGTGCACAGCGTCACCAGCAGGGTGTCTCGGCGGATTCCGGAACTCACCCCCCGGTCGAGCTCCAGTTCGGTCATGACGCCTGCCGGCTCACCGTGCTCGTCGTCTCACGCGCTCGCCCAGCAGATCGGCTGCATGCCGCTTGGCCGAGTCCGCCGCCTCGTCGCCGGACAGCATCCGCGCCACCTCGTCGACACGGGCGTCGCCGGACACCACCGTGGCACCGGCGAACGTCTCTCCCGCCTCGACCCGCTTGCTGACGACGACATGCGTGTCGGCGAGCGCCGCGACCTGCGCCAGATGGGTGACCACCAGCACCTGGTGACGCTGGCCGAGCGCGGCCAGGTTGCGACCGACGGCGACGGCAGCGGAGCCGCCGATGCCGGCGTCGACCTCGTCGAACACGAGCGTGTCGGGGGCCTCGGTGAGCACCAGCCGCAGTGCGAGCATGGCTCGGGCCAGCTCACCGCCGGATGCCACGCGTGCGAGCGGCAGCAGCGGCGAGCCCGGGTTGGCGGCGAGGAGGAACGCGACCTCGTCGCCGGGATCGTGGTCGCCGACGGTGACGGTGACGGCGGCGTGCGGCATCGCCAGCTCGCGCAGGTGCCGCTGCACCTCCTCGCCCAGCGCACCGGCGCCGGCTCGCCGCGCGTCGGCGACGCCGGCCGCCGCCTCGCGCTCGGCGCGCAGCGCCTGCACCTTCCGCTCCTCCAGCGCGGCGACGCGCCCCTCGTAGCCCTCCAGCTCGTCGAGCCGGGCTTCCAGCTGCTGGTGAAAGGCACGCACCTCGGCGAGCGTGTCGCCGTACTTGCGCCGCAGGTCGCGCAGCAGCTGCAGCCGATCGCGCACCACTGCCAACCGCTGCGGGTCTTCGTCGATGCTGTCGGCGCGGGCGCGCAGCTCGGCGGCGACGTCGGCCAGCTCGGCGCCCAGGCCGCGTAGCCGTGCCTCCTGCTCGGCGAAGGGCGCCTTGCCGCTGATCGCCCTCAGCGAGGCGGCCAGTGCGTCGCCGGCGCCGCCGTCGTCGGTGAGCGTCGCCACCGCCACGGTGCCGAGCTCGCGGTACTCCACCGCCCGCGCCAGCTCGTCGTACTCCGCTTCCAGCTGGAGGTCCTCGTCGTCCGACGAGATCGCGGCCGCGCCCAGCTCGGCGGCCTGGAAGCGCAGCAGGTCGAGCTCGCGTGCCCGCGACTTGCTGTCGCCGCCGAGGGCGGCGAGCGCGGCATCCAGCTCGGTGAGCAGCGCTCGCGCCGCGCGCAGGGGTGCGAGGTCGGTGTGGCAGTAGCGGTCGAGCGCGTCGCGCTGCTCGCCGGCGGAGAGCAGGCTCTGGTGCGAGTGCTGCCCGTGCAGGTCGACGCAGCGTTCGCCGAGGT
>CAYZFZ010000178.1:0-7474 GCA_964477795.1 uncultured Bifidobacterium sp. | reverse complement strand
ATCCTTGGCAGCCACTTGGTCCTGGTTGTGCAGGGTGGCCATCGCGACCGTGGAGCCGCCGACGAACACGGGCTCGAGCACGGCGAACGGCGTGGTGCGCCCCGTGCGGCCGACGGACACCTGGATGTCGCGCAGGATGGTGGTGCGCTCCTCCGGCGGGAACTTGAACGCGATCGCCCAGCGCGGCGCGCGCGACGTGAAGCCGAGCGTCTCGCGCTGCGCGAGCGAGTCGACCTTCACGACGGCGCCGTCGATCTCGTACGGCAGCGTGTGGCGGTGCTCCTGCCAGTGCTGGCAGTACTCGAACACCCCGGCGAGGTCGTCGACGACCCTGATCTCCGGGTTCACGGGGAAGCCCAGCGAGCGCAGGTACTCGAGCGTCTCGAAGTGGGTGGCGAAGGCCGGCCCGCCGACCACCTCGCCCAGCTGGTAGCTCCAGAACGCGAGGCCGCGCCCGGCGGTGACGGACGGATCCTTCTGGCGCAGGCTGCCGGCACCGGCGTTGCGCGGGTTCACCGGCACGGCCTCGGGCTTGCGGCCGGCCTCCAGCCGCACCAGGTTCTCCGCCTCCTTGGCAGCCTTCAGCCGCTCGAACGCGGCCAGGGGCAGGTACACCTCGCCGCGCACCTCCACCACCGGCGCGATGGCGATCGACCCAGCCGGCTGCAGGTCCTTGGGCAGCGCCTCGATGGTGGCGACGTTGGCGGTGACGTCCTCGCCCACCCGCCCGTCGCCACGGGTGGCGGCCTGCACGAAGCGGCCCTGCTCGTAGCGCAGACTCATCGCCAGCCCGTCGATCTTCAACTCGCACACGAACCGGGCCGGCTCGCCGGCCAGCCCGCGCGTGACGCGCTCACCCCACGCGGTGAGCTCGGCGAGATCCATCGCGTTGTCGAGACTGGTCATCGGCACCCGGTGCACCACCGGCGCGAACGCCTCGCTGAGCGCACCGGCACCGACGAGCTGTGTGGGCGACTCGGCGTCGATCAGCTCCGGGTGCTCGGCCTCCAGCGCCGCCAGCTCGCGCACGAGCAGGTCGTAGTCGGCGTCGCTGATCTCGGGCGCGTCGTCCGCGTAGTAGCGCTCGTTGTGGTGGGCAACCTGTGCTCTCAGCTCGACGAGCCGCTCGGCTGGGGTCATTTCGCCATTGAAGCCGACGGCGCGACTACTTCCGACGCTTCGCGGTGGTGGCGATGCCGCCGGCAAGGGCGACGAGCGACCCGACGAGGATGACCCACAACCCCGGCCCCTGCGACGCGTCCACACCGATGACCTTGGCGAGATCCATCGCGTCGGAGACGTCGCCGAGATCGGCGATCGCGGCGAACAGCGCCAGCGCGGCGAACACGATCGAGAGGATCGCCACGGCCAGCACCTTGCGGGCCATCAGCTGGGCGATGCCGAAGCCGAGCGCGAGCACGCCGAAGAAGACGAACACCGGCCCGTCCTTCGTGTCGCTACCGGATCCGGAGAAGCCGGTGTACTTCGTGCCCTCGATGGCGAACCACTCCAGGAACGAACCGGCGATCAGCAACACGCCACCGACGATCAGCAGCGCCGATCCCACCGGCACGGCCGGGCGCGGCGGCTTCACCACTGCGCCGGGTACCTGCGCGTAGCCGGGCACCGGGTAGCCCTGGGGGTAGCCCTGCGGCGGGTAGCCGGCTGGGGCCTGGGGTGCGCCGGGCGCCGCGAACGGCGACTGCGGCGGGCCGGGCGGCGGCGGGGTCGGCGGGAAGCTGGGGCCTTGGCTGAAGTCGCTCATCGGCGGCAGCCTAGGCGCCCAGCACCCACCGCGACGCGGTTGCCTGATCGCGCACGCGGCGGCCGATCTCCGCGGCGAAGCCGTGCACCCGCTCGGCGACGGCCGGCGTGTGGGAGCCGAGCCCGCACTCGGGGGTGATGATCGCCTGCTCGCGCAGCAGCACCGGATCGGCGCCGCGTTGCACGAGGTCGCACCACAGTGCGCACAACTGCCGCCAGGGGCGCTCGGCGGACGTGGGGATGGGGCCGGTGGTGGGCACCGCGCCCCAGGCGATGTACCCACCCTGCTCGAGGAAACGCACGAGGTACCCGGCCGACTCCGCGACCACCGGCTGCACGGGCAGCGACAGGATCGCAGGCCCGGTCGCGAGCAACGACGGGATGTCGCTGAGCCCGCAGACGTGCAGGCCGGAGACCGCCGAGCCCTCCACCATCGCGAGCGCGCCGGACACCAGATCGATCGCCGTGTCGGGGGCGATCGGGAAGCCGGGCTGCATCAGGTCGACCAGCGCGGGCTCCTTGATGAACACCATCTGCTCGCTGCCCGGCAGCGCCGTGGCGACCGCATCCAGCAGGTGCTGCACGCGCATCCGCACGCAGCGCACCGCGGACTCGAACGCCTCGCTCATCGGCACGCCCGCGCGCATGAGCGCGAGACCGAAGCTGACGGGGCCGACGAACTGCCACGTCACCGGGCCCGTGTGCTGCTGCGCGTGCGCGAGCTGCAGGAACGTGCGGAAGCCGACGAACGCATCGTGGTCGAGATCGGTGACGATCGGTGCCAGCGGATCGACGAGGTTCACGTCGACCGCGATGCTGCCGTACTGGCCGACGGTGATGCCCTGCATGCCCACCATCGCCTGCGCCATCAGGCCCTCGGCCGGTGATCGCCGCGGCAGGGTGGGGATGGCCGCCAGCTCCATCGTGCGCAACACGAACGTGGCCGCCTCGGTGGCGTCGCGATGGGGAAGCCCACCGATGCCGGTGGCGACGCCGCTGGGTAGCTGTGCTCGTTGCATGGGATGGGCCTCCTCTCGGGTGTTCGTGGACTTCGGATGGTCGTGGACTGCTGCTCCTCAGATCGTGCCGAGCGCCGTCATCGTTTCACGGAGCGGGCGATTGCTACGAAGCCTGGCAACCGTTTGCAGATACGTTGGCCTGATGCGGAGCCGCCGGACAAATCAGTTCCTCTGGGCGTTGCGCGCCCTCGTGGTCGCCCTGGCAGCCTCGATGGGGCTCGCCATCGGCGCCGCCGCCGACGGGCGCGACGGCGCCGCCTCCCTCGTTGCCACCATTGGCTGGGGTCTCGCGATCGCTGCGCTCGTCGTCTCGCTGGTGGTGCCCAGCCCGCTCGGCCTCACCGTCGTCCGGCTGGTGCTGCCGGCGACGGTGCCGGCGGCGATCATCGCGTGGGTCGCCGGCGCGGGCCCCGGCTGGGGCGGTGCCACGCTCACGCTCGCCGCGCTCGCCACGCTCGTCGCGCTCTCCGCGGAGACGGCAGAGGCGTTGGTGCAGGGGTCGGCATACGGCCACGAGCAGCGCCTGCCGCTGCGGGCGCCCGCGGCGCTGGTACTCCCGATGGTGGTGCTCTGGGCGCTGTGGTGTGCCTGCGCGCTGGCCGCGGTGCTGCTGCTCGGGGGTAGGCGCTGGCTGCTCGGAGCGGTGCTCGCACTCGTCGCCGGCGGCCTGGGCTGGGTGCTCGGCCGCCGCTTCCACCGCTTCTCGCGCCGCTGGCTGGTGGTGGTGCCCGCGGGCGTGGTGGTGCACGACCATGTGGTGCTCGCCGAGACGCTGATGGTGCAGCGCACCAACGTGGCCGTCGCCCAGCTCGCCGCAGCCGACACGCAGGCCGCCGACCTCACCGGCCCGGCGGCCGGCCATGTCCTGGAGATCGTGATGCGCGACATGGAGCTGATCGTGCTCGCCCCCACCGTCGCCGATCCGAAGGGCAAGGCGCTGCACGTGCAGTCGCTGCTCGTCGCGCCCTCCCGCCCCGGCAGGGCGCTGCAGGCGCTCGCCGCGGCGAAGGTGCCCGTCGGCTGAGCCCACCAGGGCCGCGCCGTTCAGCCGGCGATGCCGCCGCCGAGCACGTACGTGTCGCCCGCGTCGTAGAACACCACGCTCTGCCCGGGCGACACCCGTCGCTGCGGCTGCCGCCAGTGCACGCGCACCTCGCCGGCATCGCCATCCACCGTCGTGATGGTGGCCTCCGCGGTGGCGCCGTGGGCGCTGGACTGCACCAGCACCTCGCCCTCCACGGGCCTGTGCGCCCACGCGAGCGAGTGCACGACGAGCGACTCGCAGCGCAGCATCGACTCGTCGCCCACGGACACCGTCGCGGTGGCATGGTCGATGCCCACCACGTAGCGCTTCGGGCCGCCACCGGGCAGGCCGATGCCGCGCCGCTGCCCGAGTGTGACCATCTCCAGCGACTCGATCGAGCCGAGCTCGCTGCCGTCGACCGCGTCGACCACCGTCGCCGGGCGGAACGGGATGCGCGTGCCGAGAAACGCTGTGCGACCACCGGTGTGGGTGATGAAGCACACCTCCTGGCTGTCGGGCTTGGCGGCGGTGCGCAGCCCGAGCGCAGCAGCCCGCTCGCGCACCTCGGCCTTCGTGAGGTGCCCGATGGGGAACAGGGTGCGGGCCAGCTCGCGCTGGGGCAGCATGTGCACCACATAGCTCTGGTCCTTCGCGACGTCGCGGCCACGGGCGACGTAGCGCACGCCGTCGTGCTCGACCAGCTGGGCGTGATGGCCGGTGGCGACAGCATCGAAACCGAGCAGGTCGGCACGCTCGCTGAGCCGGTGGAACTTGAGGTGGCGGTTGCACTCGATGCACGGGTTGGGCGTGAGCCCTTCCTGGTGGGCCCGCACGTATGGCGCCACGACGTGGGTGTCGAAGTCGTCGGTGAAGTTGAAGACGAGATGGTCGATGCCGAGCTGCTGGGCGACACGCCGGGCATCGTCGACATCGGCGATCGAGCAGCACCCCGTGTCGCTGTCGCCGCCCCACAGGCGCATCGTGATGCCCACCACCTCGTGGCCGTCGCGCAGCAGCTCGGCCGCGGCGACCGACGAATCCACACCGCCGCTGAGCGCCACCAGCACCCTCACGACGCAGCTCCCGCAGCCGGGTCGCGGCGCAACCGGCGCACCGCACCCACCAGCACGTCGGCACCGCGCTCGACGTCGGCGGCGGTGCTCGCCGCACCCAGCGTCAGCCGCACGGCGCCGGCACCCAGCTCGCGTGGCACACCCATTGCGGCCAGCACGTGCGACGGCTCCATCGCCCCGGCGGCGCAGGCCGACGCCGCGCTGGCGCACACACCGGCCTCGTCGAGCAGGAACAGCAGCGCCTCGTTCTCGATGCCCTCGATGCACACGTGCGCGGAACCGGCGACCTTCGCCCGGCGCGGGACGGTCTCGTGCACACCCGGCAGCTCGGCCAGGAGACGATCGAGGAGACGATCGCGCAGCGCGGCGAGCCGGGCGACCTCCGCCGCCCGGTGCGCATCGGTGAGGCGGAGCGCTTCGGCCATGGCGACGATGCCCGCCACGTTGTGCGTGCCGCTGCGCCGCTCGCGCTCTTGCCCACCACCGATGAGGAGCGGCTGGAAGGCGGCCCCGTCGCGGGCGACGAGCACACCGACGCCCTTGGGCCCGCCGAACTTGTGCGCGGACAGCGACAGGAGGTCGACGTGCGGTGTGAGCTCGCGCAGATCCAGCCAGCAGGCGGCCTGCACCGCATCCGTGTGCACCAGCGCGCCGGGCGCGTGCCGCCGGACGGCGTGGGCCACCTCGGCGATGTCGTTGACGGTGCCGACCTCGTTGTTGACGGCCATCACGCTGACGACGGTGGCCGCGACACCCGCGGCAGAGAGGCGATCAAGTGTGCCGGTGAGCGCCGCGAGGTCGACGGCGCCGGTGGCCGTGGTGGGCACCACCTCGCCGCCCACGCGGTGCACGCACTCCAGCACCGCATGGTGCTCCGCTGCTGGGCACACGGCGGTGCCGCCACGCCGCGCGATCGTGCCGAGGATCGCGGTGTTGTCCGCTTCCGTGCCGCCACCGGTGAACACCACCTCGCCGGGCGCGCAGCCGAGGGCACCGGCGACCACCTCCCTGGCGTCGTCGATCGCCTTGCGCGCCTCACGCGCGAAGCGGTGCGAGCCCGACGGGTTGGCGAACCGCTCGGACAGGTAGGGCATCATGGCCGCGATCGCCGCCGCGTGCATGGGCGTGGTGGCCGCATGATCGAGGTAGGTGAGGTCGGGCATCCGTACAGGCTACGAGCGTGCCTGCCATGCCGCCGGCTGGTAGTTGGGGAAGTTGCGCCGCTGGTAGCGGCTGATCACGCACAGCAGGTAGGCCTCGGGGTGCACGCGGCCCAGCCCGTCGTGATGCACCGTGCCCGCCACCCGCTGGGCGAGATCTGCGGCCAGCGCGAAGCGAGCGTCGACGGAGAGCTCACGGTTGCGCATGAGGAACGAGCGGATCACCGTGTACTGCTCGTCGGTCATCGCGGTGGGGTCGATCGTCGCCGCGAACGCCTCCAGCCCCGGCGGGACGGGGAACCACACGGCCGGCGGCAGCACCGTGCGGTCGGGGTCGCGGATCACGATCGTGCCGGCGAGGAGGTCGCCCACACGCTGGTGCCGCGGCGTGCCGAGCACGAACAGGGTGCCGGTGACACCCAGCGGTGGCAGGTAGCGGTCGACGAGGCCGCCCATCATCCGCAGCATCGCATGGCGCAGGCGGATCGGCGCACCCTCGACCGTGACCGCCCGCAACCCGAGCGCGCGTTTGCCGACGGTGCGGCCGCGCATCAGCGTCTCGGACAGCACCGGGTACCCCATGATCACGAACGCGAGGAGCAACGCCACGCCGACGTTGAAGGAGGACGATGCGCCCGCGCCGGCGATCGCGAGCACCAGCGCCCCGACCCACAGCAGCCCGAGTTGGATGGCGAAGTCGATGAGACCGGCGAAGACCCGTGAGGCGACGCCGGCGGTCTCGACATCGAGCACGACCGCTTCGGGGGTGACGATGCCGTCCATCGGCCAACTACCCTACGCAGGCAGTGGACATCGATGCGTTCGTGGCGGCACATCAGGGCGCGTGGTGGCGGTTGCACGAGCTCACCGACCGCGCACGCACGCTGCGCCAGGTGACCCCCGACGAGCTCGACGAGATGGTGCACCTGTACCAGCGCAGTGGCGCCAACCTCGCCAACGCGCGCGTCGAGTACGCCGCCGATTCCGCGCTCGTCAACCGCCTCACCCTGCTGGTCAGCGACGCCCACGGCGTGCTCTACGGGCAGCGCGACACCGAGGTGCAGCGCGGCATCGTGCAGTTCGCGACCGTCACGTTCCCGGCGGCGATCTACTCCCTGCGCAAGTACATCCTCGCCGCCGCGCTGCTCACGTTCGTCCCCTGGGCCGTGTTCCAGATCTGGCTCTCCGTCTCGCCCACGGCGTTCGACGTCGCCGCCCCGGACGGCGCCGGCGAGCAGTACATCAACCAGGACTTCGAGGACTACTACTCCAACCAGCCGTCGCAGAACTTCGCGACCGAGGTGTTCTTCAACAACATCCGCGTCGGCTTCCTCGCGTTCGCCGCCGGCGTGCTGTTCTGCGTGGTCACCGCCGCGCTCCTCGCGTGGAACGGCGCCAACGGGGGCATGGCCGGGGGCCTCTTCACCCACGCGG
>CAYZFZ010000177.1:0-7495 GCA_964477795.1 uncultured Bifidobacterium sp. | reverse complement strand
GCAACGTCATCGTCATCGGCGCCACCAACCGAGAAGACCTCATCGACCCCGCCATCTTGCGCCCCGGCCGCCTCGACGTGAAGATCAAGATCGAGCGGCCCAACGTGCTGGCGGCGCAGCAGATCTTCGCCCAGTACCTCACCGACGAGATCCCCATCGAATCCGGCTCCTCCGTGCCCGAGATGATCGCGGCGACGGTCGCCGAGATGTACCGCGACGATCCGGCCAACCAGTTCCTCGAGGTCACCTACCAGAACGGCGACAAGGAGATCCTGTACTTCAAGGACTTCGCCTCCGGGGCCATGATCGAGAACATCGTGCGCCGTGCGAAGAAGCTGGCGATCAAGCGGGTGATCTCCGGGGGCACCCGCGGCGTGTGCCTCACCGACCTGCTGGACAGCATCCGCCAGGAGTACAAGGAGCACGAGGATCTCCCGAACACCACCAACCCCGACGACTGGGCGAAGATCAGCGGCAAGAAGGGCGAGCGCATCATCTTCATCCGCACGCTCGTGAAGGGGCGGGAGGAGAAGGATCGCGCCGGCGGCCGGGCCATCGAGCGGGTAGCCACCGGCCAGTATCTCTGACCGGCCGGGAAGGGTTAGGGGCGCTGGCCGGGGCGCAGGCGCGATGCCGGCTGGTAGTTGGGGCCGGCGGTCTCGTCCACACGACGCAGCAACAGCTCGCACGGCGGTTCGAACGCGGCGGTCAATGCACGGGAACGTTCCTCGCCGAGCAGTTGCCAGGGCAGCGTCGTCAGCCGGTCGGTGTCGTCTTCCAGGCGCTGGCGCAACGCAACGCCTTCGCCGCTCACCACCCCGTCGATGGCGAGCCCCTTGCCGTGGAGCGCGGCCCAGCCGCCCTCCAGCGCCTCGGGTGAAGTGCCGCGCGACAGCGGCAGCCAGTCGGGCTCGTAGCCGAGCCAGGCGTTGTGCAGGATCGATGCCTCGGCGTGGGTGAGGCCGGCGGCAACGACGAGCGCCCAGTGGGTGTCGCCACGCCACTCGCGCAGGCAGTTGATCGCGTGCCAACCGGAGAGCAACGGGTCGGCCGGGCGGGACATGGCCAGGTGGGCACCGAAGAACGTGCGCCCGATCAGCGGCAGCCGGTCGACGACATCCCACAGCTCGGGGCCGAACTCCGCGAGCGGGCCGATGATGTCGGGCGCGTGATCGCGCAGGCCGGCGACGACCGCTTCGTCGCGGGCCTCCCACATCTGCGCGAAGCGATCGGGAGTCTGCAACAGTCCGAAGACGCCCCGGATGGCCACCGGGCTGATCGAGCCGAAGGCGGCGATCACCGCCTCCGGCCCGGCCCCGGCAAGCGGGGCGGCGCGCGCCGCCATGTAGCCGAGGGGCCCGGCGAGCCCTTCCGGCAGACCCGCCTCCTGGTAGCGGCGAACCGCGCCCGGGTCCCAGAAGATCCAGCCGATCGTCGTCTGCACGCAGCGGGCGTTGCGACGCGTGATGTCGAACCAGTCGGTCATCCACAGAGTGTCGCGTGCGCGAGTACGGTCGGCACGGGTCGGCGGCTGTGGGGGCGCCGACGAGAGGGGGCTGGTGTGCGCAGGATCGTCGCTGCTGCTGTCGTCGCGATGCTGGGAGTCGCCGCATGTTCCGGCGACGGTGGGTCCGACGGCACCACCGCGCCGGCGCCCGCAGCGCCGGACACCACGGGCGCCGCCTCCACCGTTGCAGCGCCGCCGCCGACGGACACGGCCGCCCCCGACCCCACCGGCCCCGGTGAGGAGCCGCTCTACGCCGGCGCCGCGAGCAACTCGATCCTGCCCACCGTGGGCGGCACCCGCGACTACCTCGACGAGGCGCCGGGGTGGGACGCACTCGATCCGAACGACATCGGCGTGTTCGTGCCCACCTGGGACCAGGGCCGGGTGGACGTGGGCAACGGCAGCGAGGACGCGTCGTGGGTGCACGACGATCTGCGCACCACCGCGCTCGCCCTGCGGCGTGGCACCACGGTGGTGATCATGGCCACCGCCGATGTGTACATGATCTTCGCCGCCGACGCCGCCGAGATCGAGCGGCGGGCGCGGGCACTGCTGCCACCCGGGTTGGAGGCGATGACCAAGATCATCATCAGCGCCACGCACAACCATCACGGCCCCGACACCGCGTTCAGCGTCACCGACGAGTGGTACGACACCATGGCCGACCAGATGGCCGATGCCATCGCCCGCGCCGCGGTCGCGATGGAGCCGGCCCGCATCGAGGTGGCCACCGGCGAGCACCGCTTCGGCCAGAGCGACGGGCGCGACCCGGTGATCGTCGACCCGCGCCTCAACGTGCTGCGCGTGCTGCCTGCGGACGAGACCGACGAGCGCAGCATCGCCACCGTCGTCCAGTGGGCGAGCCACCCGGAGACGACGCTCGGCTGGGACCCGCCCGGCGACTTCTCCGCCCAGTGCGCCACCAAGGGCTGGGCCGCCGACGACTGCAGCGCCGAGGGCCGCTACTTCACCGCCGACTACCCCGGCATCGTGCGTGAGCGGGTGCAGGCCGCGGTCGGGGGAGAGGTGCTGTACTTCAACGGCGCGATCGGCAGCCAGATCGGCCCTGGCGACGCCGACGTCTGGCTCGTCGACGAGCAGCACCCGGTCGGCGATGGTGTCACCGCCCCGGCAGGTGCCCAGCCGGTACCCGGTGCTGCCGACCTGCGCGACCAGAACCTCGCCCGCACCGAGGCGATCGGCGCCCAGCTGACGGTCGCGGTGCGCGGCCGGCTGGAGGTGACGCAACCCGTCGCCGTCCATGAGATCGGCTGGCAGCAGCAGCCGTACTACACCCGCCTCACCAACATCGGCTTCCGGGTGCTGCTCGCCGACGGCGACCTGGGCTGGCAGACTCCCGCCGCGTACACGTGCGCGGCGACGCCGTTCACCGACGAGACCTGCACCGACGACGGCGGCGCGCTGGAGGACGACCCGGTGCTCACACCGCTGGTCGACAGCCAGGTGCGCACCGGTGACGTGCTGAAGACCCAACTCACATGGGTCACCCTCGGGTCCGTCGGCTTCCTGTTCATGCCCGGTGAGCTCCCGCCGGAGCTGGTGATCGGGCTGCCCGACGACTTCACCACCAACGTCGCCGCCTACTACACAGAGCCGGAGCTGCACGCGACCGGTGCCGACTACACGATCCCCGGCAACCTGCTCGCGCTGGTGCCCACGGACGTCACGTTCACCGTCGGCCTCGGTGGCGACGAGCTGGGCTACTTCGTGCCGATCAACGAGGTTCGGTTGAAGTGCCTCGACCTCACACTGCCGGTGGACGGCGGGTACACGTGCCAGCGCCTGTTCGACGAAGGGCTGCTCGTCACGCCCGATGCGGTGGCCGGCCCCGTGTGCCGTGCGCTCACCGGCGACACGGCTGCGCTGCCGTACGACGCCGCACAGCTGGCAGCGCTGCAGTCCGTGTGCCGCTACGGGCAGGCCTTGGGCCGCGAGCTCGGCGAGCCCGACGGCCACTACGAGGAGACGAACTCGGCCGGCTGGGACCTCGTCGACGACAACTGGGCGGCCGCCACCGCCCTGTTCGCCGGCTGAAACCGGGGGTCACCAGCCCGGGCGGTGTTAGATGCCCAGTGGCACGGCGCAGTTGGCGTCGGCGTTCGCCCGCACTCCGTTGACGAGCTGCTCCTGCTCCGGCGGCACCGATCCCTGCGCCAGCAGGGTGACGACGGCCGGATCGGAGGCGAGCGCGCGGGCCTCGCAGATCGAGATCAGCCGCTTGGCCGCCAGGCTGCGGACGTCGCCGTGGTCGTTCATCGCGGTGATGTTCTCGCGGACCCAGAAGGCCTCGAAGTCCAGCGACGTCAGCGTCGAGAGCTCCTGGCCGGGGGGAGCGGCCGCTCCCGGCCCACGGTCGCACGCGGTGAACGAGACGCGGTTGCCGTCCATCAACGGGACGGCCGTCGAGCCGGCGGCACCCGCCCACCACGTGACTGCCGTGTTCATCGGCTCCGGTGGGGACGCGAACTGGGCGACCGCCGAGAAGCAGACCGTCCCGTCCGGCCGCTGGAAGCTGGCGTAGCCGCCACCGGTCCACCCGTCGAGTGCACCCCTGGCCATGTCCCACGGGAGCCACGCATCGAGCATGAACAGCAGTTGCAGCGCAGACAGGCGCTGTGAGGGCTCGATGATCGTGGCGCCGTCGGGAATGGCAACCTCGATCTCCTCGTCGACGACGGCGGTCCCGTAGAGGCTGGGATCGAGCAACACCATCTCCGGGGGCGGGCTGGCGATCAGCTCGTCGGCCCCGGCGTTCCCCTTGGCTGCGACGGCCGCTTCGAGCAATGCAGGGCCCAGCTCGTACGGCGCGTAGGTGCTCTCGACGATGGCCGCCGGCACGGTGCCGAGCGCGGCCTCTTCCTCCGCGGACATGGTGTTGTCAGCGGTCCCTGCTGCCTGCTCCTCGGGCGTCATCGTGGCGACGTACTTGTCCTCGATGCGCATCGCATCCGCCTCGACGATCGCCCTCAGCTCGAGGTCGTCCTCGCCCCCGAGCGACAGATCGAAGTGCTGGTCCTGCAGCGCATGGGTCAGCTCGTGGGCCAAGGTCGTGCGCACGCCGGGCGTGAGCACGTCGCCGCGGACGAAGATGCGCTGGTCGTCGGGGGAGTAGAAGCCGAGCGTGGCGACGCTGGACACGGTCTGCTGCCCGGCGAGCGGGTCGTAGCCGACGGCCAGCGTCTGCGCGTTGTACAGCGCGGATGCCTGCTGCGCCTGCTGCTGCACCTCGGTATCGATCGAGGACGGAGGCTGATCGAACAGCGCCACGAAGTCGGCCTCGGTGAGGAAGTCGACGTAGATCGGGTGCTCGAAGCGCAGCTCGCGGGCCTGCTCGACGAAGCTGACCATCGGCGCCACCCGCGGATCCCAGGCCTTGGGGTGCGACGCGGCCGGCTGGGGAAAGATCTTGTCGCGGAAGTGGTAGGCGGCTCCACCGGCCGCGGCCAGCACCACGAGGACGGCGACCGCCTTGAGCAGGCCGCGGCCCTTCGACTTCCGCTTCTGCTTGCGCGACGGCGGCTGCATCGTCGCCGCCTCGGCCGCGGCAAACCGTGCGAACGCGTCGAGCGTCGACTGGGGGAGGTTGCGGTTGGCGAAGCCGGGAGACAGCTGGGTCGGGGGCAGTTGGGCCACCGGACGTGGTGGCCCGGGGCGTGCGCCCGGAGGGCCGTATGGGTTGAACGTGACGCCGCTGCCCTCTGGGTTGACATTCCGTTCCGCCTGCGGAAATGGCATGTGGATGTATCGGCCCGGGCGGCGGCCGAGTTGATCGGTTCTTTGTCGCAGGTAGCCGCACCTGCCCGCTCGTGCGAATGGCGTTAGGGTCACGGACCATGGCGATTCCGAAGGTCTGTGGCATCGAGACCGAGTACGGCATCCTCGTGAGAGGGCCGGTGCACGACAACGCCAGCAACCCGGTCAGCGCCTCGTCGCTGCTGATCAACGCCTACCTGTCGGCCAACCTGCGCAAGGTGGGCTGGGACTTCGAGGACGAGCACCCGGGCAGCGACGCCCGCGGCTTCAGCGTCGACGATCTGCTCGCGCCGGAGGTCGACACCCACCTCGTCAACGCCGTCCTCACCAACGGGGCGCGCTACTACGTGGATCACGCGCACCCGGAGATCAGCACGCCCGAGTGCCGCACCGCCCGCGAGGTGCTGGTGTGGGACCGCGCCGCGGAGGAGATCGTCGCCGCCAGCATGCAGGCGGCAACGCGGCTGCTGCCCGCCGGCGCCGAGGTGCTGTGCCACAAGAACAACTCCGACGGCAAGGGCAACAGCTACGGCTGCCACGAGAACTACCTGGTGGCCCGCGACGTGCCCTTCGGGCGCATCGTGCACCAGATCACCCCCCACTTCGTCACCCGCCAGATCGTGGTCGGCGCGGGCAAGGTGGGCTGCGAGCTGCCCGGCGTGGCCGCGACCGACGTCGCGTACCAGATCAGCCAGCGGGCCGACTTCTTCGAGGAGGAGGTCGGGCTGGAGACGACGCTCAAGCGGCCGATCGTCAACACCCGCGACGAACCGCACTGCGATCCCAGCAAGTACCGGCGCCTGCACGTCATCGTCGGCGACGCGAACATGAGCGAGACAGCCACGATGGTGAAGGTCGGCGCCACCGCCATCGTGCTCGCGATGATCGAGGACGACGTGCTCGGCGACGACCTCGCGCTCGCCAACCCGGTGGCCGCGATCCGTCAGGTCAGCCACGACCCGTCGCTGCAGCGGGCAGTCCTGCTGCGCGACGGCCGGCGGGCCACGGCGCTGGAGATCCAGTGGAGCCTGCTCGAACAGGCCCGCAAGTACGAGCGATCGCACGGGCTGGAGGCCGTCGGCGACGACGTGGGGCGGGAAGTGCTCGGGCTCTGGGAGGGCATCCTCACCGGGCTCGAATCGGATCCCGCGTCGGTGGCCCACCAGGTGGACTGGGTGGCGAAGCAGCGGGTGGTGCAGGCGTATGCCGAGCGGCACGGTGCTCGGCCCGGCGATGCACGGCTGAAGGCGCTCGACCTGCAGTACCACGACCTGCGCCCGGACAAGTGCCTCGCCCGCCGCGTCGGCCTCGACGTGCTCGCCGCCGACGCCGACGTGCAGCACGCGATGACGAACCCTCCCACCACCACCCGCGCCTACTTCCGTGGCCGCTGCCTGGCCAAGTGGCCCGACGAGATCGTGGCGGCGAACTGGGACAGCATGGTGTTCGACATCGGCCGCGATCCGCTGCGGCGGGTGCCGATGATGGAACCATTGCGCGGCACGGCTGAATCCGTGGCTAGGTTGATCGACGAGAGCGACACCCCTACCGAGCTGCTGGCCCGGCTGGGTGCCTGAAGGGTCCGGTTCACCGGGGTCCCGTCCACACAGGGGAGCACATGGCAGAGCGCACGCAGAAGCAGAAACCGACACCCACCCGCACAGAGGACACGGTCGAGGCCGCACCCGCGGTGGCCGGGAGCGGCGACAAGCTGAAGGCCGAGCTCGACGACCTGCTCGACGAGATCGACGACGTGCTGGAGACCAACGCCGAGGACTTCGTGAAGTCCTACGTGCAAAAGGGCGGCCAGTAGACCCATGTCGATGCCCATGTTCACGCCCGGGACCGACCCGGGTTCGAGCTTTCCCGAGCTGCTGAGGCGGATGGGTCTCGTGCCCGCGGCGCCCACCGGCGCCGGTGAGCTCGGCGTTCCCCACGCCACCACCTGTGTCGCGCTGCGTTTCGCCGACGGCGTGATCATGGCCGGCGATCGCCGCGCCACCAGCGGCAACCTGATCAGCCACCGGGGGATGGAGAAGGTCGTCCAGGCCGACCAGCACAGCGGCGTCGCCATCGCCGGCGCAGCCGGGCCGGCGATGGAGATGATCAAGCTGTTCCAGCTGCAGCTCGAGCACTACGAGAAGGTGGAGGGTTCGGCGCTCAGCCTGGAGGGCAAGGCCAACCAGCTCAGCATGATGGTGCGCGGCAACCTGC
>CAYZFZ010000176.1:907-7510 GCA_964477795.1 uncultured Bifidobacterium sp. | reverse complement strand
GAGCAGGTGGGTGTACTGGGCGCACCCGCGCGACACCTTGTGCAGGTCATTGGTGAACGCCCACTGCAGCCGGTCGAGTGCGTCGGCGCCCTCCACGCGCACGGTGCCCAGATGCGACACGTCGAACACGACCGCGTCGTTGCGGCAGGCAAGGTGCTCGTCGAGCGTGCCGGCCTGGTAGCTCACCGGCATCTCCCACCCGCCGAAGGCCACCATCTTGGCGCCGAGGCCGCGGTGGAAGCTGTCGAGCGGGCTGACCTCGTAGGCCGCCATCAGACGGCTCGCGCGGCGGCGAGCAAGGTGCCGTCCGGGTCGGCGAACTCGAGCAGTGACGCGTCGAGATCCGTCTTGACGTTGCCGATGGCCAGCACGTTGAGCACGCCCTGGCCGCCGCGGCGGACGATGTCGACGAGCATCTCGCCGTCGCACAGCAGCACGTCGGTGCCGCTGATCACGAGCGTGGCCGAGGCGATGTCGGTGTCGGCCTGAGCGCGCAGGTAGGTGAACGCCTTGCGCACCGACTCGAGCTTGATGCCCGCATCGAGCAGGCTCTTGATGACGCGCAGCTCGAGCAGGTCGCGGTAGCTGTACAGGCGCCGGCTGCCGCTACCGCTGGCATCGGTGAGCGACGGCCGGATGAGGTCGGTGCGGGCCCAGTAGTCGAGCTGGCGGTAGGAGATGCCCACCACGCTGGCCGCCTTCGTGCCGCTGAACCCGACTTCGCTCATGACCGTCTCCCAGTTCGTCATCACACGCGAGTAACTACGCCTGTGTAACCGGGTTGCCATCGTAGGCGCACTCGCGTGTGCCGTCAAGCACACAGCGCGCGAGGAAATCGCGCGGTCCGCGCGCTGCCGGCGAGCACGCCGAGCGGACGCCTAGCTGGCGAAGTCCTCCGGGTTCACGTCGTCGAGGAAGTCGCGGAACTCGTCGAGGATCGCTTCCTCGTCGCCCTCGTCCTCGTCCACCTCGGGTACCTCGACGGCTGCCTCGTCGAGCAGCGCCTCGTCGGCGAAGATCGGTGCCGTGGCCCGCACCGCGAGCGCGATGGCGTCGCTGGGGCGGCTGGACACCACCGTTTCCCCGGCTGCCGTGCGCAGGTGCAGCTGTGCGTAGAACGTGTGCTCGCGCACCTCGGTGATCACGACCTTCTCCAGCGTGGCGCCCAGCGTCTGGATGACGGTGAGGGCGAGGTCGTGTGTGAGCGGCCGCGGCGGGACGATGCCCTCCATCGCGCTGTGGATGGCCGACGCCTCCGGGCCGCCGATGAGGATGGGGAGCACCCGCGGGCGATCAGCACCGTCTTCTCGCAGCATCACGACTGGCGTGTTGGCGGGCAGTTCCACCCGCACCCCGAGCAACTCCATGCGAACCACAGCGTGATGGTATCCCGCTTCGCCGGCATCGTGCTGGCGAGGATCAGGCTTCCAGGTGATGTTGCAGCGCGGAGTGCAGGATCGCCGCGCGCAGCTCGCCACCCTGGCGGGCCAGCTCGGTGAGCAGCGCGGCCGCCTGCTGGCGACTCTGCGGGTTGCGCTGGCGGATCAGCGGCAGCACCAGCTGCTCGAACAGCGAGGCCTCGCGCTCGGCCGACTGCCGCCAGCCGCGCAGGTGACGGGGTTCGACGCCGCGGGCGAGGAACCCGGCTGCGGCGCGAGCGATCGCCAGATCGGCGGCGGTGTAGAGCGCGCTGGTACCGATGCCGCGCCCGCTGAGCAGCCCGAACGACTCGAGCTCGGCGAGCTGCTTGGCCGTGATGCCGGCCATCGTGCACAGCTCGCTGGCCACATAGGTGTCGTGCACCGTCTCCACCGGGGCGGCCTTCTCACCGTTCGGGGCGAAGAACAGTGCCGCCGGGTTCGCGCTGGCGGGTGCCGCGGTATGGGCCGCGGTGTCGTCCGCGCGGCGCACTGGCGCCGACGGTGGCAGCGCCGAGTCGGGCGGTGCAGTGGTGGCCGGCAGCGGCGCGGGTGCGGCGGGTGCGGGCACCGCCGTCAAGGACACCGCCTGCACGGGCGCGGGCTGCACCACCGGGTGCTGGTGGGGCACCTCATGGAACGCAGTAGGACCGGACTGGGCCACCGGCGGTGCCACCCGCAGCTGTGCCGCCGGGTGGTGCGCGGTGGGCACGACCGTGCCGTCGGGGATGTCGAGCTCGCCGGTCTCGTCGAAGCCGCCGTCGAGTGTGGGCTCGCGCTCGAGCACCGTCACGTTGCGCAGGCCCCGCGGTGGCGTCGCGCCGGTCTCGTCGATCTCGCCGCTCTCCAGCCGGTCGCGGATGACGCGTAGCGGCAGGAAGTTCTCGCGCTGCTCGCGCAGGATGACGCGCAACCGGTCGACGTCGAGGTCGTAGAACTTGCGGTAGCCCGACGGCGTGCGCTCGGGGTCGATGAGACCCTGGCTCTCGAGAAAGCGGATCTTGGAGATCGTGACGTCGGGGAACTCCTCCAGCAGGAGGGCCAGCACTTCACCGATGGACAGGTAGGGATGCTCCGGCATCGGTCACCCTTGTGCCTTCTGGAAGAAGACGAGGCGGAACTTGCCGATCTGCAGCTCGTCGCCCTGCAGCAGGGGCGCTTCCTCGATGCGCGCGTTGTTGACGTAGGTGCCGTTCAGCGAGCCCGAGTCGCGCACGAGGTAGGCGTTGCCGGAGCGGATGATCTCGGCGTGGCGGCGCGAGACCGTGATGTCGTCGAGGCTGATCTCACCCTCGGTGGAGCGGCCCAGACGGGTGACGGGGGCGTCGAGCGACATCGTCGCGCCTGCCTGCGGCCCGTTGCGCACGACCAGCGACGCCGAGCCGGCGGGCAGGTCACCGAGGTTGACGACCACGTCGTCGTCGGGGCCAGCGGCGTCTTGCAGCGGGTCGACCTTGGCGAGCGTGATCGTGTGGTCGGCGAGGCGATCGAGCACGCCCCCGCACGACGAGCAGAAGGCTGCCTCCGGTGGGTTGCGGTGGCCGCACTGGTTGCAGAACCCGTACGCCATGGCGCCAACCCTAACCGTCGATCAATGCTTGATACGCCGCCGCATCGAGCAGCTCGGCCAGCTGCGCCACGTCGTCGATCTCGATCTCGCACAGCCAGCCGGCACCGTACGGGTCGGAGTTCAGCGTCTCGGGAGCGTCGGCGAGCGCGTCGTTGACGGCGACGACGGTGCCGGCCACCGGCGCGTACACGTCGGAGACGGACTTCGTGCTCTCCACCTCGCCGAAGCTGTCGCCGGCTGCAACCGTGGACCCGAGCGCAGGGACCTGCACGTACACCACGTCGCCCAGCGCATCCTGGGCGTAATCGGTGATGCCCACGCGGACGCGTGTGCCCTCGACGGACACCCACTCGTGATCGGCGCTGTAACGGAGCTGCTCGGGAACCTGCATGCGCGTCACGTTAGCCGCGACGGGTACGACCGGCCCTCAAGCTGGAGCGGATGGTGGGCACGTACGTGATGGCCGTGTAGTAGCTGAGCAGCAGGCCGGGGATGCCCAGGATCCACGCCGCGATCAGGAACAGGTGGTGGCCCGGGAAATCCGACGCACCGAGCATGAACCCGGGGATCGCGAACATCAGCAGGAACGTCGCCGTCTTGCCCCACCAGGTGACGTCGAAGCGCTGCATGCCGAACACGAGCGTCGCGATCGCGATCGTGCCGCCGAACACGAACTCGCGCAGCACCACCAGCCACATGAACCACAGTGGATCGATCCCCTTGATGATGATGCCGCCGATGCCGACGATGAACAGCAGCCGATCGGCGGTGGGGTCGAACATCTTGCCGAACTCGCTGACCTGGTTGAACCGGCGGGCCAGCCACCCGTCCACCCAGTCGGTGGCGCCCAGCCCGCCGAGCAGGAACGCGGCGCCGGCGAGGTTGTCGCGCCCGAACAGCATCCACAGGAACAGCGGGATGCAGCACAGGCGAGCGAGCGTGAACAGGTTCGGCGCGGTGAGGAACTTGTGACTCGACAGCTGCAGGTCGGTGGACTCCATCGGAGGAGGAGCGTACAAGCGCGGGCAGCCCGGGTCTTCACGCACGGCCGGCGCTGCGTACGCTGCGCCACATGACGGACCAACACAGCACCGCCGGCGCGCTCGCCGGCCAGGTCGCCTTCATCACCGGTGCCGGCTCAGGCCTCGGCGCTGCATTTGCCCGCCGCCTTACCCGCGACGGCGCCACCGTCGTGGTCAACGACCTGCAGCCCGACGCCGCCGCAGGTGTCGCGGCCGAGGTCGGCGGCGACACCGCGATCTTCGACGTCTGCGACGCTGCCGCGTTCGACGCGGAGATCGACAAGGCGGTCGCCCGTCATGGCCGGCTCGACATTCTGGTGAACAACGCCGGTATCGCACCGCCCACGGAGGCCGACCGCGTGCAACAGGCGATCGCCAACCAGATGGCCAGGATGGAGGGTCGCCTCGACGACCTCGTGCCACCGAACAGCACCGTCGACCTCAGCGACGAGGCCTGGGACCGCATGATCAAGGTGCACCTCTACGGCACGTTCTACGGCACCAGGGCAGCGCTTCGGCACATGACCCCTGCGCGCAGCGGCGCGATCGTCAACATCTCGTCGGTGCTCGGTCTGCGCCCGATGGCCGGCGCGCTCCACTACGCGACGGCGAAGGCGGGCATCATCGCGCTCACCAAGTCGGTCGGCCAGGAAGTCGCGGCGTACGGCATCCGGGTGAACGCGGTCTGCCCGGGCTGGATCGACACCCCGCTGCTGGAGGCGATGGACCCGATGATGATGGCCGGCATCGTGATGCAGATCCCCAAGGGCCGCATGGGCCGACCCGAGGAGCTGGCCGAGCTCGTCCGCTTCCTGTCCGGGCCGGAGAGCAGCTACTGCAACGGTGACGTCTTCGCCGCGTCGGGCGGGTTCGCCTGATGAGCACGATCTTCACCCGCATCATCAACGGCGAGATCCCTGGCACGTTCGTCCATCGCGACGAGCACTGCGTCGCGTTCTTGTCGATCAACCCGCTCGCCCACGGCCACACACTCGTCGTGCCGGTCGCCGAGATCGACCACTGGGTCGACCTCTCCCCCGACCTCGCCGCCCACCTGTTCGCGGTCGCCCACCGGATCGGTCGCGCCCAGCAGGCCGCGTTCGGCTGCGAGCGGGTGGGCGTGATCATCGCCGGCTACGAGGTGCCCCACACCCACGTGCACGTGATCCCCACCAGCAACATGGGTCAGCTCAACTTCGCGAATGCCGCCAGTGCCGTGGATCACGCGGAGATGGAGCAGGCCGCGCACGCGATCCGCGTCGCGCTACAGGCCCAGTCCGGGCAGGGTTGACGCCTCACCGTTGCGCGCCTGGGCGACCGTGACGTCCACCTGTGCGATCAGCTCCGGGCCCTTGTTGCGGACGTTGTTCACGGCGGTGCTCACCGGGTGCATGACCAGCACGTCCTCGCCCGCCGGCACGAGCATGCCGCGCAGCGCGGCGACGTCGTGGTTTGCGGGGTCGAGCCACGCCGCCCACTCGTCCTCACCCAGGATCACCGGCATCCGGTCGTGCACCCGGCTCATCATGTCGTTCGCCGAGGTGGTGATGACGGTGCAGCTGTGCAACCAGGCCGCGTCGCCGGCCGACTCCGGGGCGTTCGGGTCGCGCCAGGCTGCCCACAGCCCTGCCACCGCCAGCGGCTTGCCGTCCGTGCGATGGATGAACATCGGTGTCTTGATCGGCTTGCCCGACTTCCCCACCGGCGCACCCTCCCCAGGTTGCTGCCACTCGTAGAAGCCGTCCATGGGGATCAGGAGGCGGTGCTTGCGGAAGAGCCCCTTGAACGCCGGCTTGTCGGTGATCGTCTCCGCCCGGGCGTTGATCATCTTCGAGCCGATCTTGGTGTCCTTCGCCCAGCTGGGCACCAGACCCCAGTGGAACGGCTGCAACTCGCGAGCCCCCTGCGCATCGGCGACGACCGCGTACACGTCCTGCGTGGGCGCGACGTTGAAGTTCGGCGGCAGCGCGGCCGCCTCCTGCTCGAACGACGCGCCGAAGAACTCGGCGATCTTGTCGGGGGTGTGCGACGACACGAAACGACCACACATGCGCGCCGACCGTAGCCGCCCCGCGGTCGCTGATCTTGACGCCGGCTGAACGAACCCCCCACGGGCACGGGTCGAACTGTGAAGTTCTGTTCAACATCGGGCGGCGAGGTTCAAGCGCGGGCACGCCGTGCCGATCCAGCGGGCGTGGACGACCCGATGGCCCGGCGCGACAGCGGCTTCTCGCTGGTGGAGCTGCTCGTCGTCATCGTCGTCCTCGGGATCCTCGCCACGATCACGGTGTTCGCCGTGCGCGGGCTGAAGGACAAGAGCGACCAGAGCGCCTGCGCCAGCGATCACCGGACGATGAGCCAGGCGATGGAGTCGCGACACGCGATGAGGAGCGCCTACACCGACGAGGCGACGCTGGTGGCCGAGGGCTTGTTGCGCGACGAGTCGCAACTGCACGACGTGGTGCTGGGTACCAACGACTACACGCTGGTGCCAGTTGGTGTCTGTGCTGGGCTCGCGGCGCCGCCGACCACCACGTGATCCCCCTTCATCGGGGGAACGGAGCGAGCGCAGCCCGACACAACGTGTCTGACA
>CAYZFZ010000176.1:0-897 GCA_964477795.1 uncultured Bifidobacterium sp. | reverse complement strand
GTGGGCGCCTGTGCAGCACTCGCGGCATCCACGACGACCACCACGTGATCGCCGTACTCACGCGGTCTGACGTGCGACGAGACCCGCCCTCTCGGGCGGGCCTCGCTCATTCGTCGGGCTGACAGGATTTGAACCTGCGACCCCTTGTCCCCCAGACAAGTGCGCTACCAAGCTGCGCTACAGCCCGAATGGATACGGCAGACGACTCTACCGACTTGCCGCCGCAACGGCTCGCGCTCACATGAACAACTGCACCAGTCGCCAGCCCAGGTACAGCGCGAGCAGCACCATCAGCAGCTTGAAGTGCCACGGCGCGCGCATGTCGGTCTCGTCCGCGTCGTCGCCGGCGGCCAGCTTGCGCAGGTTCAGGTTCTTCGCCGTGATCGGCTGCTGCGCGGCCACCTCCCGGCCGCACGACGGGCAGGTGCCGTCCTCGTTCATCGCCGTCGGCGCCCAGTACTTCGCGCACTCCTCACACCAGGGCATACGACCGCTCTACTCGCTGCGCTTGCGCACGCGCAACTTGATCGGGGTGGAGCCGAAGTCGAACGCTTCCCGGATGGAGCGTTCGAGGTAGCGCAGGTAGGTGTGCGGCAGTTCGCGGTTGACGAACAGGGTGAACGTGGGCGGATCGGTGGCACCCTGCAGCGCGTACATCACCTTCACACCGTGGCCGGCCGGCTGGCGCTGCTGGGCGTCGCTGATCACCTTGTTGACGTCGCGGGTGGGCACCCGACGGTGGTACTGCTCGATCGCGTCCTGCAGCACTGGGCGCAGCTTGTGCACACCCTTGCCGGTGAGCGCGGAGATCTTCAGCACGGGTGAATCGCCGGTGAAGTACAGCTTGCGCTTCACCTCCGCCGTGAGCTCGAGCCGGTGGTCGGGGTCGTCGATCAG
>CAYZFZ010000175.1:5263-7549 GCA_964477795.1 uncultured Bifidobacterium sp. | reverse complement strand
ATCGTCACCGACGGCGATCCGGCGATGGCCGCCGAGCTGGCCGAGTCGCTGACGATCGGGTTTCTCGCCGTGCTCGAGCGCCTTGCCCCGGTGGAGCGGGCCGTGTTCCTGCTCGCCGACGTGTTCGCCGAGCCGTACTCCGCGATCGCCCCCGTCGTCGAGCGCAGCGAGGAGGCCTGCCGCCAGATCGCGTCGCGGGCGCGCCGCCATGTGCGCGAGGAACGGCACGGCTACCAGCCCGTCGCCGAGCGTCGCGACGATCTCGTGCACGCGTTCATGGCAGCGTGCACGTTCGGGCAGGTCGACGACCTGCGCCGCGTGCTCAGCGACGACGTCGTGCTCGTCTCCGACGGTGGTCGCGACGTGCACGCGGCTCGGCGGCCGGTCATCGGCGTGTCGCGGGTCAGCCGGTTGCTGCACACCCTCTCGTCGCGCGTCCCGGCCGACACCCTCGCCGAGCTGCACGAGGTGAACGGCGAGCCCGGCCTGGTGTTCACGCGGAACGGGGTCGTGTGGCTGGTGATGGCGTTCGAGATGCGCCACGACCGGATCGAGGCGATCCGCCTTGTCCTCAACCCGGCGAAGCTCGCCGGCCTGCAGCGAGTGGGCGCCAAGTCCTAGGAAGATGCCCTGGGCCGGCGGGCGATCACGATCGCCGACAGGCCGAAGGGCAGGCTCCACCGGCGCAGGAACCGGCGCTCCCACGCGGCCAGCACGCCCAGCGTGCCGCCGAGCCCGCTCTGGTTGCGGCCGACATCGCTCTTGCCCTTGCCGCGCTCGACGATGCCCATCAGCCACGCCGGCGGCACGAGGAAGCTGTACGCACCAGTGGCCTTCACCACCTCCAGCCCGGCGGCCTCGGCCATCGCCTTCAGCTCGCCCACGCTGAAGCGGCGGCCGGTGTGGGTGACGTCGTCGTGGCTGCGCCACAGCCGCTTGCCGCCCGGCTCCATCAGCGCGATCACCGCGCCCGGCCTGGACACGCGGGCGAAGTCGCGCACGATCGCCGCCGGGTCGGGGTTCATCCGGTGGCACAGCGCGGTGACGCACAGCACGGTGGAGAACGAGCCGCCGGCGAAGGGCAGGTGGTTGAGATCGGCGCGCACACCGAGGTAGCCCGGGTAGTCCTGCTCGCCCACCTGCAGGGCGAAGTGCTCGAAGTCGGCGTTGACGGTGGTGGCGTACTCCGCGAGCCAGCCGCCGGTGGCGCCGGTGCCGCCGGCCGCGTCGAGGTGCAGCGCGCCGGCCGAGCGGTCGAGGTGCGGCTCGATCAGCTGGCGCAGCAGCGCCCGAGTGCTGCGATACCACCAGTGCGTCTCGCCTGCTGCTGCCATCCGCCGGTACTCGTCTGCGTCCACGGGCCCAGTCTGGCAGCCGCCCTTCGATCGCAGGCGGTCGCTCCTGCGTTCGTAGGCTGCCCAGCCATGAGCACCGCCTCTGACGATCCGGCTGTCCCCTTCGCCAACCGCCCGCTACCGCAGTGGTACGACGACGCCAAGCTCGGCATCTTCATCCACTGGGGGCCGTACGCGGTGCCCTGCTTCGCCCCGGTGGACAGCGACATGGGCGATCTGTTCGCGGCCGGCGACTGGGCGGCGGTGTTCCGCGAGAGCCCGTACACGGAGTGGTACCTCAACTCGTGGGCCATCGAGGGCAGCCCCACCGAGGCCCACCACCTGGCCACCTACGGCGACCGCACCTACGCGAGCTTCGTCGAGGAGTTCCGCTCGCGCTCGGCCGGCGTGGACACCGCCTCGTGGGTGCCGCTGTTCCAGCAGACCGGCGCGCGGTACGTCGTGCCGGTGACGAAGCACCACGACGGGTTCCTGATGTGGCGCAGCGACGTCCCCAACCCGCACCGCGACCACTGGATGGCCGAGCGCGACCACATCGGCGAGCTGGCCACCGCCGTGCGCGCGGCCGGCATGCGCTTCGGCCTGTACTACTCGGGCGGGCTCGACTGGACGTTCCAGCCGCCGCCGATCCGCGACCTTGCCAGCCTGTTCGGCAACATCCCCGGCGACGAGGCCTACGCCGAGTATGCGGTCGCGCACGTGCGTGAGCTGGTCGCCCGCTTCAGCCCCAGCGTGCTGTGGAACGACATCGGCTGGCCCACCAACCTCGACCCCACCGACATCATCCGCGAGTACTACGAGGCCATCCCCGACGGCATCGTCAACGACCGCTTCAACCTCATCCGCGTCATGTCGGGCACGCTCCACGCCGACATCCGCACGCCGGAGTACAGCACCAAGGCCACCGACGGCCACAAGTGGGAGGTGTGCC
>CAYZFZ010000175.1:0-5253 GCA_964477795.1 uncultured Bifidobacterium sp. | reverse complement strand
ACTTCGAGACGCCCGAGTACTCGACGAAGGCGAGCGAGCGGAAGTGGGAGGTGTGCCGCGGCATCGGCCGCTCCTTCGGCTACAACCGGATGGAGAGCGAGGCCACGTACCCGACGGTGGACGAGGTGATCTGGATGCTCGTCGACATCGTCGCCCGCGGCGGCAACCTGCTACTCAACGTCGGCCCTTCCGCGGACGGCCAGATCCCGCTCGCCCAGATCGTGCGCCTCACCGCGCTCGGCTGGTGGCTGCGGGTCAACGGTGCCGCGATCTACGGCACCCGCGCCGGCGGCGTGGGCACCACCGCCGACGGGCGCGAGGTGCGCTTCACCCACGGCCCCGATGCGCGCTACGCGATCGTGCAGGGCGCCCCGCGCGACGAGGTTGCGTTCGCCTGCGAGGAGCCCGGCGAGGGCGCCGAGGTGCGCATGCTCGGCAACTCGCGCGTGCTGCCCCACCGCTGGACCGGCGGCGAGCTGCGCATCACGATCCCCGAGCACCTGCCGGCGGCGCCGGCGACCGCGTTCTCGATCAGCGGCTGACCTCGTCCCCGCACCCTGTCGAAATCGGGAAGGCTTGTTCGTCGCAGTGATGACATCCACCGCGGATGTCCTCAGACGAAGGAGCAGCACATGCCTCGCTACGCAGCACTCATCTACGGGCCGGAAGAGACCGACACGAACACCACTCCCGAGCAGTGGGGCGCCATCATGGCCGAGTACAACGACTTCGGTGCCACCGCCGGCGCGGCCGGTGTGATCGCCGGGGGCGAGGCGCTGCAGGACACGAAGACCGCCACGACGGTGCACGTGCAGGGCGGGGCCAAGGGTGGCGAGATCATCACCACTGACGGCCCCTTCGCCGAGACCAAGGAGGTGCTCGGCGGGTTCTACCTGCTCGACTGCGCCGACCTGGATGACGCGATCAAGTGGGCCGCGCAGATCCCCGGCGCATGGCACGGCCGGGTGGAGGTGCGCCCGGTGATCGACTTCAGCCAGCCCCAGTGAGCCGTCGAGAACCGCACGTCCGGTGACCGAGCCGCTGGAGCAGATGATCCGCCACGAGGGTGGCCGTGTCCTGGCCACCCTCGTGCGGCTCACCGGCGACATCACGCTGGCCGAGGACGCCGTGCAGGACGCGGCGATCGAGGCGCTGCGCCGCTGGCCGCGCGAGGGCACGCCCGACAACCCGGCCGCGTGGCTCACGACCGTGGCTCGCAACCGCGCGCTCGACGTGCTGCGCCGGGAGGCGAAGCGGGCGGTGAAGGAGACCAGCGCGCAGCTGCTCGACGACCTGCGCGTGACGTTCGCCGAGGACACCGACGAGTCGATGGTGCGCGACGACCTGCTGCGGCTGCTGTTCACCTGCTGCCACCCGGCGCTCGGCCCCGAGGCGAGGGTCGCGCTCGCGCTGCGTGCCCTGTGCGGGATGAGCACGTCCGAGATCGCCGCGGTCTTCCTCGTGGCCGAGCCGACGATGGGCCAGCGGATCAGCCGCGCGAAGAAGAAGATCGCCTCCGCCCACATCCCGTACCGCATCCCCGCCGACCACGAGCTCCCGGACCGCCTGCCGTCGGTGCTGGCGGCCATCCACTCGGTCGTCACGGCCGGCCATCACGCCCCGGAGGGCCCGCTCGACGCCCGGCTCGACCTCGCCGCCGAAGGGGTGCGGTTGGCGCGCCTGCTGCACGAACTGATGCCCGACGAGCCCGAGTGCACCGGCCTGCTGTCGCTCGCGCTCGCCACCCACGCCCGCCGCGACGCGCGGCTCGATGCAGCCGGCGACCTGGTGCTGATGGCCGACCAGGACCGGTGCCGGTGGCATCACGACGAGATCGCCGAGGCGGCCGCGCTGCTCGACCAGGCCGTCCACCTGCACCGGCCGGGTCCGTACCAGTCGCAGGCCGCGATCGCCTGCCTGCACGGGCTCGCCCCGTCGTTCGCCGCTACGGATTGGGGGCAGATCGCCGGTCTCTACCAGACACTCGAGCGCTTCACCCCCACGCCCGTCGTGCGCGTGAACCGGGCGGTGGCCGTGGCAGAGACGCAGGGCGCCGCGACCGCGCTGGCGCTGCTCGACGAGATCGACCCTGCCACCGTCGATCGCTGGCATCTCTACTGGAGCACGCGGGGCGAGCTGTTGCGCCGGCTGGGCCGCACCGGCGAGGCAGTGGACGCGCTCGACCGGGCGATCGCGTGCTCGCCCAACGACAGCGACCTGCGCTTCCTACGTGGTCGCCGTGGAGCGCTCGCCGGTGAACGCGCCCAGCCGGCGTGACAGCTCGTCGCGGTACGCGTCCGCACGCTCCAGCTTGAGGTGCTCGTAACCGCGCACGCTGTCGGGCAGCGACGCGATGGCGACGGCCTCGGCCAGGTTGGCGTCGTCCACCAGCGGTAGCAGCGCCCTGACCGCGGCGACGTACTCGGGCACCATCGCCCGCTCGACGCGTCGCACGTACGCCCAGCCGAACACGTCGAGCGGCGTGCCGCGCAGGCGGCGCATGGCCCGCAGCGTGCGGAAGGCCGGTGTCGTCCAGCGATGGAAGTGGATCTTGCTCCGCCAGCCCACCGAGCGCAGCGCCGGCGGGTGTAGCACCCAGGTGACCTTCGTGCGCCGCCCGCCGACGGACTCGGCCTGCGCCCGCGACGACGGCAGCAGCAGCAGGCGGGCCACCTCGTACTCGTCCTTGTAGGCCATCAGCTTGTGCAGGTTGCGCATCACCGCATCGGTGAGCTCGTCGTGGCCCAGTGCCGCGACCTCGTCGACCACCGCCGTGAAGCGGCCCGCGTACTTCGCCGACTGGTAGCCGGTGAGATCGGCGGTGAGTCGCTCGCGCAGCGGCGTCGTGTCGGGCGAGCGTTCGAAGCCCGCCGCGGCGACCGTGGAAGCCGCATCGGCGACCCACGCCCGCCCCCAGCGGAAGGCGGCGAGGTTCTTCTCCACCGCGACGCCGTTGAGCGTGATCGCCCGCTCGATCAGCTCGGGCGCCACGGGCACGTGCCCGGCTTGCGCAGCGACGCCGAGCACGAACACGTTCACCGTCGTGTCGTCGCCGAGCAGGGCGACCACGAGCGCCTGGGCATCGACCCGCAACTGCTCGTGCACGCTGCCGGCGAGACGATCGCTCACCTCGCCGACCGGGTAGGCGCGATCCGGGTGCACCACCATCGAGCCGGTGCCCACCGCCGCGGTGTTGGCCACGACGACCGAGCGCTGCGCCGACAGCGTGCGCAGTGTCGCGTCGTTGCCGCCGACGAGCTGGTCGAAGGCGAGCAGCACGTCGACGGAGCCGGCCGTCGCCTTGTTCGACGGCTGCGCGCTCTCGCGAGCGAGGCGCAAGTCGCTGACCACCGGCCCCGCCTTCTGCGACAGGCCGGTCTGGTCGAGGCCGCGCACGTGGTAGCCGGCGAGCATCGCGGCGGTGCCGAGGATCTGGCTGACGGTCACCACGCCGGTACCACCGATGCCCGCCATGCGGATCGTGCATTCGTCGCGCTCGTCGAACCCGGCGGGCGGGGCGGGCAACGAGGCCACGTCGGGAGCCTCGGCCCTCCGCCTCGCGGCGCGCCCCGACGTGCCGGCGCTGACGAGCATGAACGCGGGGCAGTCGCCCTGCATGCACGACAGGTCGAAGTTGCACGAGCCCTGGTCGATGCGGGTCTTGCGCCCGAACTCGGTGTCCACCGGTTGCACCGACAGGCAGTTGCTCTTGTCGCCGCAGTCGCCGCACCCTTCGCACACCCGCTCGTTGATCACGACGCGGAACTTGGGCGACTCGATGCGCTGCCGCTTGCGGTCGCGCCGCTTCTCCGCCGCGCAGCGCTGGTCGTGGATCAGCACCGTGCAGCCCGGCACCGCCGCGAGCACCTCCTGCGCCTCGATCAGCCGGCTGCGGCCCCACACCTTCAGCCCGGGCGGCAGCTCCGCCGAGCGGTACGGCGTGAAGTCGTCGGTGGTGACGATGATGCGGGCCACCCCTTCGGCGTGCAGCACCCGGGCGAGTGCCGGCACGTCGAGCTGGCCGAACGGGTCCTGCCCGCCGGTCATCGCGACCGCGCCGTTGTAGAGGATCTTGTAGGTGATGTTGACGTTGGCCGCGACCGCCGCACGGATCGCGAGGCTCCCCGAATGGCTAAGGGTGCCATCGCCGAGATTCTGGATCAGGTGCTCGTCGTCGACGAACGGCGCCATCCCGAACCACTGCGCGCCCTCGTTGCCCATCGACGTGAGGCCGACGATGTTGCCGGCGCGGCCGGGCTCCATCATCATCACCATGCTGTGGCAGCCGATGCCGGCGCCGACGAGCGCGCCGTCGGGCACCTTCGTCGACGAGTTGTGCGGGCAGCCGGAGCAGAAGTACGGGGTGCGCGTCACCGACAGCGGGATCAGAGTGCGCGGCGCGGGCGGCTCGGGCACCATTCGATCGGCCAGCCGTTGGGCGAGCCGGCTGCGCAGGTGGGGGGCGATCGTGTCCGCTTCCAGCGTGCCCGTCATCGGGAACAGCGCGCTGTCGTCGGGGGCGTGCTTGCCGTGCACCCGCGGCGCGCCCGTGCGGCCGTAGAGCGCGTCCTTGATCAGCCACTCCAGGTTCTGCGTCTTCTCCTCGACGACGATCACTTCGGCAAGCCCGTCGGCGAACTCGCGCACCTGCCCCGCGTCGAGCGGCACGGGCATGCCCAGCTTGAACAGGCGGATGCCGGCGGCGCGCAGCTCGTCGGGCGTGCGCAAGCCGAGCAGCCGCAACGCCTCGACGGTCTCGTGGTACGTGTGGCCGCAGGCGGCGATGCCGATCCAGTCGCCGGGCCCGCGCACCGTGACGACGTTCAAGGAGTTGAGCACGCCGTAGCGGCGGGCGAGCTGCAGGCGCACCTCGTGGAACTCGCGCTCGATCTGCAGCGTGAACGGGGTGATGATCTCGCCGTTCGGGCGCGGCACCCACAGCCTGCCGTCCACCTCCATCGTCGGCACCTGCGGCGTGATGCGGTCGAGGTGCAGCTCCACGGTGCCGGTGCCGTCGGCAACCGCCTCCACCACCTTGATGCTGGCCCACACACCGCACGCGCGCGAAAGCGCGATCGCATGGCGGCCGAGGTCGATCGCCTCCTGCACGTCGCCCGGGTAGATGATCGGCATGTGCAGGTCGACCAGCGTGGCGCCGCTGGACGACGGCAGGGTGCTGCTCTTCGCGCTGGGGTCGTCGCCGACGAGCGCGATCGCGCCACCGAGGTGCGAGGTGCCGGCGAACGTCGCGTG
>CAYZFZ010000174.1:0-7551 GCA_964477795.1 uncultured Bifidobacterium sp. | reverse complement strand
GGCAGGACTTCAACGGCAAGGTCATCACGGTCCGTGGCGACGACACTCGGGCGATCGCGGCGATGCTCGACGTGCCGGTCGATCAGGTCGGCCAGCGGCTCGACGCGCTCGATCTCCTGTTCCGCCCCTGAGCCACCCGCCCGCCGGCGGCAGTGCCCGGCGCGACGGTACCGTTCGTTCACTGTGAGCGAGATCGCACCACCGAGCCCGGCGTTCGGCGTCTACCTGCACATCCCGTTCTGCGCGCGGCGGTGCGACTACTGCGCGTTCGCCACCTGGACCGATCGCGGGCATCTGCAGGCCCAGTACCTGGCGGCGTTGCGCCGCGACATCGAGCGCAGCGCGCTGGCGCCGGTGTCGAGCGTGTTCGTGGGGGGTGGCACACCCACGCTCGTCGACCCTGCCGCGCTGGGCGAGGTGCTGCGCGCCATCCCCACCGTCGCCGGTGCGGAGATCACCGTCGAGTGCAACCCCGACGACGTCACCGTGGAGATGATGCGTACGTTCGGGGCGGCCGGGGTGAACCGGGTGAGCATCGGCGTGCAGTCGATGGTGCCCAGCGTGCTGCGCTCGCTCGGCCGCACCCACGACCCCGGCAACGTGCGCAGCGCGGTGGCCGCCGTGCGCGAGGCGGGCATCGAGACGTTCAACCTCGATCTGATCTACGGTGGCGCCGGTGAATCGCTGCAGCAGTGGCGCTCGACGCTGGAGGGCGCGCTCGAGCTGCAGCCGTTCCACGTCTCGGCCTACGCGCTGACCGTGGAGGCGGGCACCCCGCTCGCGCTGGAGCCCGAGCGCCACCCCGACGACGACGACCTGGCGGACAAGTACGAGCTGGCCGACGAGCTGCTCACCGCCGCCGGGCTGGAGAACTACGAGGTCAGCAACTGGGCGCGGCCGGGCCACGAGTGCCGGCACAACATCCTCTACTGGCAGCAGGGCAACTACGCGGGCTTCGGCAGCGCAGCCCACAGCCATGCGGACGGGCGCCGCTGGTGGAACGTGCGCACACCTGAGCGCTACATCGCAGCCGTGGAGGCCGGCGACGCCACGGAGGCGGCGGGGGAGACGCTGGACGCGGCCACCCGCCACGCGGAGGGCCTGCAGCTGGCGCTGCGCATGCGCGACGGCGTGCCGACCGACGCGCTGGATGTCGACGGGCTCGACGGGCTGGTCACCACCGACGGCGAGCGGGTGCGGCTGACGCGCGCGGGGCGCCTTCTCGCGAACGAGGTGTCGTTGCGGCTGCGCTGACTGGTAGATTCACGTCCGCTACACGGGCGTGTAGCTCAGTTGGTTAGAGCGCCACCATGACACGGTGGAGGTCCCGGGTTCGAGTCCCGTCACGCCCACCAGTTGCCTGGCCAACGTGCATTGCTGCGCACGCGTTTCCGACCCGCAGCGCCGAGTACGCGCCGCGTGCGTGTGAGCGCTGTCGATCGCCGAACGAGGTACAGTTCAGAATGTGGCACAGAAGGTGTGGACCGCAGCGGAACTGGATGAGCGCAGCCCGGCCGAACGCCACGCCCTGTTTGATGCCAGCATCGTGACCGATCTCGACCAGGCACCCCCGGAGTTGATCGAGCGGACCCGTATGAGGATCCATGAGCGGATTGCTCAGACCGAAGCTCAGCAACGGTGAGCGGTGATCGTCGCGCCGTTCGCGCGACGCTGGATTTCTTCCAAGATCTTGATCGTCAACTCCGCGATGAACGTGGACCGAACGGAGAGTGTTCTGCCAACGACTTCCAGACATTCGAGCTGCTGGAGATCGTGGAGCGGTTCGCGACGGGCTTCGACGATCTGCCCGAACTCATCCCCGGGCGGCGCGACTACCGGGTGCTGATCTCAGCCGGCATGCTGGTGCGTGCGTACTCCGTCGTCGGTCAATTGGGGCCGGACGGGGCGGTCGAGCTGGTCTCGCTCGAGATCGACGCGGGGTCCGACTGGACTTGATCGGCGGGCTGGGTGGTCGTCACGCCCCACTCGTTGCCAGACCGGCCGTCTTCCGGCGGGGCGCCGTTACATTGCTTCGACGTGCCAGACGACCTTGCTGCCCGCCTGCGTGCTGCCACCGAGGCGCTGGAGGCGGTGATCGCCGATCGTTCCCTGCTGCAGCAGCTGCCGCTGGAGGCGCGCACCCGGCTGCTGAACGCGGCCGGCGACGTGTACGAACCCGATGTCGCCAAGCGCCGCCGGCAGATCAAGGCCGAGCGGCGCGAGGAGAAGCAGCGCAAGGCCCAGCGCGACCAGGGCGCACTGAACGAGACGGGCATCCGCTCGCTGCGGGCGAAGCCGGTGTTCACAACCCCCAACGTGTTCGCGCCGCAGCTCGCCGGGCCTGACGAGATCGACGACGAAGCCGATCCCGGCGACGTGCGCGAGGCCGTGCAGCCGTTGCACTGCTACATCTGCAAGCGCAAGTACACCTCGATCCACCCGTTCTACGACCAGATGTGCGCGGAGTGCGGCGACTTCAACTACGCCAAGCGCAGCGAGACCGCCGATCTCAGCGGGCGGGTGGCGCTGCTCACCGGCGGCCGCGTGAAGATCGGCTACCAGGCGGGCATCAAGCTGCTGCGTGCCGGCGCCGAGCTGATCGTCACCACCCGCTTCCCGCGGGATTCGGCACAGCGCTACGCGCAGGAACCCGACTTCGGGCAGTGGGGGCACCGGCTGCAGATCTTCGGGCTCGACCTGCGCCACACGCCCAGCGTGGAGGCGTTCTGCCAGCACCTGCTGGACACGCGCGACCGGCTCGACTTCGTCGTCAACAACGCCTGCCAGACGGTGCGCCGCCCGCCCGACTTCTACCGCCACATGATGGAGCTGGAGGCCGGTGCACTCGCCGATCTGGCGCCCGCCGCGGCGCGGCTCGTGGGCGAGTACGAGGGCCTGCGCGGCTACGACATGCTCACCTCGGGTCGGGCCGAGGCCGGCGAGCGGGGCACGGTGCTGCCGGTCGGCGCCGCGCGATCGGCGGAGCTGTCGCAGGCGGCGTTGCTGCCCGACGACCTCGCCGGGCGTGGCGACCTCTTCCCCGAGGGACGGCTCGACCAGGACCTGCAGCAGGTGGATCTACGCGACCGCAACTCGTGGCGGCTGACGCTGGCCGAGGTGTCGAGCGTGGAGCTGCTGGAGACGCAACTCGTCAACGCGGTGGCGCCGTTCGTGCTCAACGCCCGGCTCAAGTCGCTGATGCTGCGCACGGCCGAGCGCGACAAGCACATCGTCAACGTGTCGGCGGTGGAGGGGCAGTTCTACCGGCGGTTCAAGACCACTCGTCACCCGCACGCCAACATGGCGAAGGCGGCGCTGAACATGATGACCCGCACGTCGGCGGCCGACTACCACGCCGACGGCATCCACATGAACAGCGTCGACACCGGCTGGGTGAGCGACGAGGATCCGGTGCACATCGCGCAGCGCAAGACCGCGCAGCACCACTTCCACCCACCGCTCGACATCGTCGACGGCGCCGCCCGCATCGTCGACCCGATCATCACGGGGCACAACACCGGCACCCATGTGTGGGGCCAGTTCCTGAAGGACTACCGCCCCACCGACTGGTGACCGACGCTCGGTCAGGAAGGATCGCGGGCGATCGCCGGGCCGGCGACGAGTGCGACGCAACTGCCGCGGGGATTGTGCGTTCAAGGACGACAACTCAGGTTGCGTACCCCCGCAACCTGAGTTGTCGTCCTTCGGAACAGGATGTGCCGGGTGTGCTGCCGGCAGGGAGGGCTTCGCCGTCGGCCGACCGGGGCGGCCTGCGTCAGGGACCTGCGTTCAGCGGCCTGCGTCAGGGGCCGGGATTGGTGCGGCGGTACTCGGCGGTCAGCGCGTCGAGCGCGGCCTTCACGGCCGGGTCGAGCGGGGTCTCCACGGCGGCGACCGCGTCGGCCAGCTGCTCGGGCCGCGACGCGCCCACGATCGGGCTGGTGATCGCCGGGTTGGCGAGCGTCCACTGCAGGGCCAGCGTCGCCGCCGACACGCCCGCCTCGGCGGCGAGCGCGCACACACCGTCGACCGTCGCGAACATGCGGTCGTGCCAGTACCGGTCGCGGTATCGGTCGCCCTGGGTACCGCTGGCGAAGCGGGTGCCGTCGGCCGAGTCGGTGGGGCGATGCTTGCCGGTGAGCAGCCCGCCGGCGAGCGGGTTGTAGGGGATGACGGCGATGCCCTCCTCCACGCTGAGCGGCAGCAGGTCGAGCTCGTACTCGCGGAACAGCATGTTGTAGCGGGGCTGCACGCTGTCGAAGCGCACCGTGCCGAGCACCTCGCTGCGGCCCAGCGAGCGTGCCAGCTGGTACGCCTGCACATTGCTGCAGCCCACATAGCGGGCCTTGCCGGCGCGCACCACGTCGTCGAGTGCCTGCAGCGTCTCGTCGATGGGCGTGTTCGAGTCCCACGAGTGCACCTGGTACAGGTCGACGTAGTCGGTGCCCAGACGGCGCAGCGTGCCGTCGATCGAGCGCAGGATGTTGTGCCGCGAGTTGCCGCCCTCCCACACGCGCCGGCCGCTGGGGAAGAAGCACTTGCTGGCGATCAGCACCTGCTCGCGCTTGCCCTGCAGCCACTCGCCGATGAACCGTTCGGTGTCGCCCATGCCCTTCGGGAAGGTGGTCACCGGGTACATGTCGGCCGTGTCGAAGAACGTGATGCCGGCCTCGACCGCGGCATCCATGATCGCGAACGACGTGTCGCGGTCGCACTGACCGGCGAACGTCATCGTGCCGAGGGTGAGGCGGGGAACCTGGAGACCGGTGCGACCGAAGCGTGTGTGCTGCATGGAGCGAACCTAGCGACCCCACGCTTGACTGGTCGGCTCATGCCCGTCCTGCTCGCCCTCGCATCCGCCGTCGTCTACGGCGTCGGCGACTACTTCGGCGGGCGCGCCAGCCGGCGCCAGGCCAGCGTCGTCGTCGCCGCGCTGGGCCAGTCGATCAGCCTCGTGCTGGTGATCGTCGCGGTCGCGGTGATGGGCACGCCCGTGCCGTCCGCCGCGACGTGGGGCTGGAGTGCGGCCGGTGGTGTCGTCGGTGCGCTGGGCATCGCCGGGCTGTACCACGGCTTCGCCCACGGCGACGTCTCCGTGGTGGCACCCACGAGCGCGGTCGTCGGCGCGGTGGTGCCGGTCGTGATCGGACTCGCCACCGGCGAGCGGCCCACGGCCATCGCACTCGTCGGCATCGTCATCGCGGTCACCGCGGTGGCGCTCGTCAGCGGCGCGATCGGCACCCACCAGCACAACACACCGCCGCACATCGTCGCGCTGGCGGTGGGTGTCGGCGCATGCTTCGGGTTGCTGTTCGTGGCCCTCGACCGTGCCGACAGCGACTCGGGCATGTGGCCGCTCGTCATCGCCCGCTTCGCCTCCGTGCCGATGCTGCTGCTCGTCGCCGGGGCAGGCGGTGCGCGGCCCGTGCGGCACCGGCCGTCGCTGCAGCTCGCCGCGATCGCCGGGGTGTTCGACATGGGCGCCAACGTGCTCTACCTCGAGGCCGTGCGCGGCGGGATGCTCACGATCGTGTCCGTGGTCGCGTCGCTGTACCCGGCCAGCACGGTGGCGCTCGCGTTCGTGCTCGACAAGGAGCGGCTCACCAGGTGGCAGGCGATCGGCCTCGGTGCGGCCGCGGTGGCGCTCGTGCTCGTCAGCCTCAGCCGGCAGTAGTCGTGCTGCCGCCCGGGCCGCTCCCGGGGCCGCCTGCGGCGTCGGCCACCGCCTGGCTCTCGCGCGCGGCTGCGGCGAAGATGCCCTTCGCCATCAGGCTCGGCTCTGCCTTGCGGCGGGCGAGGTAGATCTCGGCGCGCTCGGCATGGATGGCGGGGTCGTCGGGGGCGGCCCAACCGGCGAGATCGGCGAGATGACCGGCGAGACGCATGTCGCCGTCGGCGACCGCCTCGCGGCTGCGGCGCATGAGCACGTCGGCGCCGCCGGCCAACTCGGCCAGGGTGGTGGCGAGGTGGGCGTCGGGCGACGGCTTCAGCCGCGAGGCGGCGCCGTCCCACCAGCCGCCGAACTGGCGCCAGATGCCACGGACGACGAACTCGGGCTCGTCGTAGAACGGGCGCAGGTACGGCTTGGCCAGGGTTTCCTCGGGCACCTTCACGGTGTGCACGATCGTGTCGAGGTTGGCACCGGCGTTCATCAGCGACACCACGTCGGCGACCAGGTTCTCCAGCGCGGTGGCCACGTCGTCGAGCACGCGGGCGATGCGGTCGTGCCCCTCGATCGGCAGGCCGTGCGCGGGCAGCAGCAGCTCGGGGCCCTTGGCGATCATCTTGCGCAGCGCAGCGGCCCACTCGATGGGGTAGCGCTGCACCTTCTGCGGGTTGCCCGCGTTGGGGAAGTTCCAGATCAGGAAGTCGCCGGTCATCAACGCCTTGCGCTGTGGCAGCCAGGCCCACAGGTGGTCGTCGGTCTCGCCGCGGTCGTGGTGCAGCTCGATCTGCTCGTCGCCCACCCGCAGCTCGGCATGATCGGCGAAGGTGGTGGCCGGGCGCAGGGTGGCGGCCGGCAGGAAGCGGCGCGCGTTCGCGCTGGGCTTGAACGAGATGCCGTCGCCCTCGCCACCGACGCTGAGGTTGAGATCGCCCGAGATGCCGCCGAACTGGCGGGCGTTGATCAGCAGGTTCCAGTTGTTGGTGAACTCGTATCGGTCCATGCGCACGCCGACGTTCTCGTGGCCGACGACGGTGGGCCGGTCGTCGGCGAAGAACATGCTGCCGCCGATGTGGTCGGCGTGGCCGTGGGTGTAGACGAGGTGACTGACCCGATCGGTGCTCCACCCGCGCAGCGCGTCGCGCACGGCCTTGCCGCTGAGCGCGCCCGACGCGTCGAAGCACACCATCCCGTCGTCGGTACGCAGGGCGACGCAGTGGCTGAAGCTCTCCACCATCGCCACCCCGTCGCCGATCTCGCTCAGCTCGTTGGTGACCCGGTTGACGGGCTGGTCGGTGAGCCCGCTGTCGATGATGCGGGCGGAGAGCGTGAGCAGGTCGGCCATGAACGGTGACCGTAGTGGCCGCGTGGCGGTGCCGGCGGCGTGGAGTGCCCTGTCAGCGAGGCAGGCCGAGCACGCGCTCGCCGAGGATGTTGCGCATCACGTTGGAGGTGCCGCCCATGATCGTGTAGCCGGGGGCATACGCCAGGCCGCGGGTGACGTCGTCCCACACCATCGCCTGCGCGCCGAACACGCGCGACACGAACTCGCTGACGCGGATCTCGTGCTCGGTGCAGAAGCACTTCGTGGCCGCGCTGAAGCCGGCGGGCGCCTGCTTGAGCACCTCGCGCACCACGAGGATGCGGCCGATGCGGTAGCCGATCTCCAGGCGGGCGATCTCGTCGCGCACGACGGGGTCCGCAGTGTCGGCGTGCTCGCGTGCCATCAGGTACAGGGCGTGGTTGCTGACCAGCCGGTCGATGCCGCCGCGCTCGTGCTCCAGCTGGCGCATGGTCTGCTTGAACGCGCCACCCTCCTGGCCGACCAGGTTGGCCACCGGCACGCGCACGTCGGTGAAGAACACCTCGCAGAAGTGGCGGTTGGT
>CAYZFZ010000173.1:2759-7672 GCA_964477795.1 uncultured Bifidobacterium sp. | reverse complement strand
GGGCGTTCGTGCAGCACCGGCCGGCCACGCCGTGGAAGGTGTGGTACGCCGGCTCGCAGTTCCGCTACGAGAAGCCGCAGCGCGGGCGCTACCGCCAGTTCGACCAGGTGGGCATCGAGGTGCTCGGCGCCGACGACCCGTACCTCGACGTGGAGATCATCGCGCTGGGGTGGGAGTTCTTCCGGGCGCTCGGTCTGCGCCAGGTGACGCTGCTGCTCAACTCGTTGGGCGAACCCGCCGATCGTGCCGCCTACGTGCAGGCGTTGCAGGCACACTTCGACGCCAACCTCGATGCGCTCAGCGAGGAGAGCAGGGTCACGCTGCAGAAGAACCCGCTGCGCGTGCTGGATTCGAAGCGCCCGCAGGATGCGCCACTGATCGCCGCCGCGCCGAAGATCGCCGACTTCTACAGCGACGCGGCGGCCGCCCACTTCGCCGCCGTGCAGGCCGGGCTCGGCGCGCTCGGCATCCCGTTCACCGTCGAGAGCAAGCTCGTGCGCGGGCTCGACTACTACCGCCACACCACCTTCGAGTACCAGGGTGGCACGCTGGAATCGGCGCAGAACGCGCTCGGTGGCGGCGGTCGCTACGACGGCCTGGTCGAGTCGCTCGGCGGCCCCTCCACCCCGGGCATCGGCTTCGCACTCGGCCTCGACCGCACGCTCATCGCCTGCGACGACGAGGGCGTGTTCCCGGCCCCCGCCGCGAAGGTCGACGTGTTCGTGGTGGACACCACCGGTGGCCTGCAGGCGCTGCAGATCACCGCCGCCCTGCGCGAGCTGGGCATCGGCGCCGACCGCGCGTTCGAGAACCGCAGCATGAAGAGCCAGATGAAGGGCGCGGACCGCAGCGGCGCCAGCTTCGCCGTCATCGTCGGCAGCAACGAGCTCGACGCCGGCACCGTCGTGGTGCGCCCACTGCGCGCCGAGCGCAGCCACAACGCCGACGGCACGCTGCGCATCACCGACGACACCCGCGACAGCACCCAGGTCACCATTCCCCGAACCGATCTCCTCCAGTACCTCCAGAAAGCCCTGACATGAGTCCCACGTCCATGCGAACCCACCAGTGCGGCGAACTGCGCGCCGAGCACATCGGCCAGAAGGTCACGCTCACCGGCTGGGTCGCAACCCGCCGCGAGCACGGCGAGAAGCTGGCCTTCCTCGACGTCCGCGACTACACCGGCGTCACCCAGGCCGTCGTCGACAACTCGGTCGACGTGCGCAGCGAGTACGTCGTGCGCGTCACCGGCACCGTCGCCGCCCGCCCGGCGGAGAACGTCAACGACAGCCTGCCCACCGGCGGCATCGAGCTGCAGGACTGCGCGGTGGAGATCCTCAACATCGCCGAGCCGCCGCCGTTCCCGGTCAACGAGCGCGCCGACCAGGTGGCCGAGAACACGCGCCTGCAGTACCGCTACATCGACATCCGCCGCGAGCGGATGCAGCGCAACCTGCGCCTGCGCGCCGCGGTCAACAGCGCCATCCGCAGCTCGATGGAGAGCCAGGGTTTCGTCGAGGTGGAGACCCCGATGCTCGTGCCGTCCACGCCCGAGGGTGCCCGCGAGTTCATCGTGCCCAGCCGCCAGCAGCCGGGCTCGTTCTACGCGCTCCCGCAGAGCCCGCAGCTGTTCAAGCAGCTGCTGATGGTGGCCGGCATGGACCGCTACTTCCAGATCGCCCGCTGCCTGCGCGACGAAGACCTGCGCGCCGACCGCCAGTACGAGTTCATGCAGCTCGACGCGGAGATGAGCTTCGTCAACCAGGACGACGTGCACGCAGCGATCGGCGCGGCGGTGCTCGCCGCCGCGGAGGCTGCCGGCAAGGACACCGGCGGCGAGATCGTCAAGATGACGTGGCACGACGCGATGAACCGCTTCGGCAGCGACAAGCCCGACCTGCGCTTCGGCATGGAGCTCACCGAGCTCACCGGCGTGTTCGCTGCCACCGAGTTCAAGGCGTTCGCCGGTGCCGCCACGATCAAGGGCATCAACGCGGCGGGCAAGGCCGAGGAGTACGGCCGCAACAAGCTCGACGGGATGACCGACAAGGCCAAGAAGATGGGCGCCAAGGGCCTGGTGTGGCTGAAGGTCGCCGCCGACGGCACGCTCGAGTCGCCGGTGGCGAAGTTCCTCGGCGAGGCCGAGCAGGCCGCGCTGAAGGCCGCGCTCGGTGCGCAGCCGGGCGACCTGCTGCTGATCGTCGCCGACGAGTGGGCCACCGCCTGCGAGGTGCTCGGCACCCTGCGCTGCGACATCGGCCGCCCGCCGGTGTTCGAGGGGCCGTACCGCTACCTGTGGGTGGTCGACTTCCCCATGTTCGTGGGCGTGGATGCCGCCAGCGGCCGGCCGATCCCGGCCCACCATCCCTTCACCCAGCCCCACCCCGACGACCTGCACATGCTGGAGTCGGATCCGATGCACGTGCGCAGCCAGGCCTACGACTTGGTGCTCAACGGCTGGGAGCTGGGCTCGGGTTCCATCCGGATCCATCAGCACGAGCTGCAGGCGCGCATCTTCACCATCCTGGGCATCAGCGACGAGGAGGCGCAGAAGAAGTTCGGCTTCTTCCTCAACCCGTTCCGCTTCGGCGCCCCGCCGCACGGCGGCTTCGCGTTCGGTGTCGACCGCCTGGTCGCGATCTTGGCCGGCGAGGAGAACATCCGCGAGGTCATCGCCTTCCCCAAGACCCAGTCCGGCATGGACCCGATGACGAACGCGCCCACCCCCGTCGTGCAGAAGCAGCTCGACGAGCTGGGCATCCGCGTCCTGCCCCCCAAGGCCTGACCACCCCACACTCGCGCCCCTCGCGCCACCCGCGCCACCTCGGCCGTCCCCGGCCCAACCTGACCCAGCGTTCGTGCGCTGGCGTTCGCAGTGCGAACGCTCGCGCACAGACGCCAACGTCGAGGAGGGCGCGTGTCGCCAGAAACCTCATCAACGGAGACCCCGGAGACCCCGGAGACCCCCGAATCGTTCGCCGAGCATCATGACGGCGTGTACACCTCGGCCGTCGCGGCCGCTGCGGGGCTGAGCCCGCAACAGCAAGCACGGCGTCGCGCGAGCGGTCGCGTACGCGCCGCCGGTCGCGGCGTCGTCGTCATTGCCGGCGTGCCACCGACCTGGCGGCAGGCTGTTCGCGTTGCGGTACTCGTCGCCGGCCCCAAGGTGTGGGTGTCGCACGTCACGGCCGAGCGCCTGCTCGGTGCACCGCGACGACCCGACTCCGGGATCGACATCAGCGGACCCTTGCAGCGGCAGGTACGGCTTCCGGGCGTCCGGAGTCACCGAACGGGCACGATGGAGGAGGACGATCTCACCACCCGCTCGGGGATCCCCTGCACGACCCCGCTGCGCACGGTGATCGACATGAGCGGGCAGTTGAGCGACCGCGAGCTCGGTGTGTTGCTGGATCACTTCCTCCGTCGACGGGCGATCCGCATCGACGACCTCCGCTCGCGTGTCAACCGGTTGCGGCCCGCGCCCGGACGATCCGTCGCCCGCCTTCGGCGCGTGCTTGCCGACCGGATCCCTGGGTACGACCCCGGCGAGAGCGAGCTGGAGGGGCGCATTGCTCGCATCATCGACGCCGCCGGGCTGCCCCGCCCCGAGCACCAGCTGCGCGTCGACCTCGGGGAGCGCCGCTATCGGGTCGACTTCGCCTGGCCCGACCGGCGTCTCTACCTCGAGGGGAACGGCTTCGGCTACCACTCACTGGCGAGCGACCTCGATCGCGACGCCGGCCGGCAGAACGAGCTCGTCCTCGACGGTTGGACGCCCATCGAGATCACCTGGCGGATGACGGACGAGTACATCGTCTCCACCCTGCGCCGCTTCCTCGCCCTCCCGGGTCCGTCTGTTCGCTGACGACCCGCCTGGCGAACGGTGGCGCCCACACGCCATGGAGGCCGGGCACCGTCTGTTCGCTGACGACCGCCTGGCGGTCGCAGGCGAACAAACGCGGGGGACGGGACGGGGGCCGGGTACGGTGCTGGGCGTGGCGAGTCAACACTTCCGTGCCGGTGTCGTGATCGTCGTGCGCAGCCCCGACCTGTCGCACGTGCTCGCGTTCGAGCGCGCCGATTCGCCGGGCAGCTGGCAGCTGCCCCAGGGTGGGCTGAAGATCGGCGAGCAACCCATCGACGGCGCCTGGCGCGAGCTGCTGGAGGAGACCGGGCTGGGGCGCGACGACGTCGTCGCCAGCAGCGAGTACCCGGAGTGGCTCGCCTACGAGTGGCCCGACGACCTCAAGGACGTGAAGGCCGGGTCTGCGAACCGAATCGGCCAGGTGCAGCGCTGGTTCCTGTTCGACGCCGTCTCCGCCGACGTGGAGCCGAGCCCCGACGGCAGCGAGTTCGTCGACTGGAAGTGGGTGACCCCGCAGTGGCTGGTGGGTCATGTGCTGGCCTGGCGGCGCGGGCCGTACCAGCGGGTGCTGGGCAGCTCGTAGTGGCGGATCTGTTCAGCTCCGCCGCCGAGGACCGCCTGCGCGCCCAGGCGCCGCTGGCCGCGCGGTTGCGCCCGCGCACGCTCGACGATGTCGTCGGGCAGGCGCACCTGGTGGGGCCGGGCAAGCCGCTGCGCCGCCTTGTCGAGCAGGATCGGCTCACCAGCGCGATCTTCTGGGGCCCGCCCGGCACAGGCAAGACGACGCTCGCGCTGGCGGTCGCCGGCACCACCAAGCGGGCGTTCGAGCAGCTCTCCGCGGTCACCGCCGGCGTGAAGGACGTGCGCGAGGTGATCGAGCGTGCCCGCCACCGTCTCGGCGAGCACGGGCGGGGCACGATCCTGTTCCTCGACGAGATCCACCGCTTCTCCAAGGCCCAGCAGGACGCGCTGCTGCCGGGCGTCGAGAACCGCTGGGTCGTGCTCGTGGCGGCGACCACGGAGAACCCGTCCTTCTCCGTGATCGCAC
>CAYZFZ010000173.1:0-2749 GCA_964477795.1 uncultured Bifidobacterium sp. | reverse complement strand
CCGCCGCTGCGCAGCCGCAGCACGCTGTTCCGGCTGGATCCGCTGGCCCGTGCCGACATCGAGACGCTCATCCACCGCGGCCTGCAGGCCGAGGGGCGCACCGCCACCACGGAGGCCGTCGACCACCTCGCCGACCGCGCCGGTGGCGACGGGCGCCAGGTGCTCACCGCCTTGGAGGTGGCGGTTGCGCTGGCACACCCGGGGGAGGTGCAGCTCGCCCACGTGGAGGCGGCGCTGGGCACGAGTGCGCTGCGCTACGGGCGCGACGACCACTACGACGTGGTGAGCGCGTTCATCAAGAGCATGCGCGGCAGCGACCCCCAGGCGGCCGTGTACTACCTGGCCCGCATGCTGGAAGCCGGCGAGGATGCCCGCTTCATCGTGCGCCGGATGATCATCTTCGCCAGCGAGGACGTCGGCCTTGCCGACCCCACCAGCCTGCTGGTGGCCGTCGCCGCTGCCCACGCGCTCGAGCACGTCGGCCTGCCGGAGGCCCAGCTGAACCTCAGCCAGGCAGCCATCCACCTGGCCACCGCGCCGAAGAGCAACCGGGCGGCGCTCGCCATCTGGAACGCCCGCAGCGACGTGCAGAGCGGCGCGGTCGGCGAGGTGCCCGCCCACCTGCGCGACGCCCACTACCAGGGTGCGAAGAGCCTCGGTCACGGGGTCGGCTACGACTACCCTCATGACCACCCCGGTGGTTGGGTGGCACAGCAGTACCTGCCCGCCGAGCAGGCCGACAAGCGCTACTACGAGCCCACGCACCATGGTGCCGAGGCCAGGGTGGCCGAACGCATGGAGCAACGAGTGGAGGACGCAGACGATGACCGCAGGTGAGCTCGCCGTCCTCCTTGCCGCCGTGCTGTGCTGCATCGGCTTCGCCGCACTCGTCGTCGTCCTCATGCGGGTGCTGGACTCGCTGAAGGCGCTGCGCGGCGAGGTGGAGTCGCTGAGGGCGGAGACCCGCCCGTTGCTGCGCGAGCTCAGCTCGTCCACCGCGGACGCGAAGGCGGCGATGGTGGAGGCCCGCGAAGACCTGGAGCGCTTCGACCGTGTGCTCGGCTCGGCGGAGGCCATCAGCGGCGCGGTCGCCGGTGGCAGCCGCATCGCGCGTGCCGCCCTGTCCGCGCCGGTGATCAAGACGGTGGCCATCGGTACGGGCACGAAGCGGGCGTTCGGGCGGCTCGGCCGCAAGGAGAGGAGGAGCGCATGATGAAGCGACTCACCTGGTTCGTGGGGGGCGCCGCTGCCGGGATCGCCGGGGCCAGCGTGGCGAAGCGGAAGGTGAAGGCCGCCGCGGCCGAGCTCTCGCCCTCCAACGTCGCGCACAAGGCGAAGGACCGCGTGCTCGACGCGATGCACGAGGGCAAGCGGGCCATGCGCGCCAAGGAGCACGAGCTGCGCGCCCGCCTCGACGGGCGGGCGGCCACGCTCGCCGACGACCTCGACGAGGGCGACAGCGTGTTCGTGGATGGCCGCAAGGTGGAGCCCGGGCAGGTCATCGTGCTGCGCCAGGTGCGCGACCGCGACGAAGCCCCGCGCCGCCGAGCATGAGCGCCGCGGTCGCGGACCGCAGCGCCGTCGATCGCCTGGCGGCGGCACTGCGCACGGTGCTGCCACCGGATCTGGTGCGCACCGGGTCCACCGAGCTGGGCCTGTACGGGCGCGACGCATCGAACATCGAGGGCTCGGCGGGCATCGTCTGCTTCCCGACCAGCACGCTCGAGGTGCAGGCATGCGTGCGCGCCACGGTGCAGCACGGCATCCCGTTCGTCGCCCGCGGCTCGGGCACCGGCCTGGCGGGTGGGGCGACGCCGCTCGACCACGCGCTCGTCATCACGCTCACCAAGATGGACAAGGTGCTCTCGGTCGACCCGGTGAACCGCTTCGCCTGGGTGGAGCCGGGTGCGCTGAACCTCGACCTCACCCGCTTCGTGGCGCACCACGGGCTGCACTTCGCCCCCGACCCCAGCAGCCAGCAGAGCTGCAGCATCGGCGGCAACGTGGCCAACAACTCCGGCGGCCCACACTGCCTCAGCGACGGTGTCACCGCGGCGCACGTCCTGGGCATGGAAGTCGTGCTCAGCGATGGCTCGATCGTGCACCTCGGTGGCGAGGAGCCCGAGCCCGAGGGCCTGGATCTGCGCGGCGCGTTCGTGGGCAGCGAAGGCATGTTCGGCATCGCCACCAAGGTGTGCGTGCGACTCACCCAGAACCCGCCGGCCGTGCGCACGATGCTGATGGACTTCGCGTCCGTGGAGGCCGGCGCGCAGACGGTGAGCGCGATCATCGCCGCCGGGATGGTGCCCGCGGCGCTGGAGATGATGGACCAGCTCTGCGTGCGCGCCGTCGAGGAGTACATCCACGCGGGGCTGCCCGTGGGGGCTGCGGCGGTGCTGCTCGTCGAGGTGGCGGGGCTGCCCCACGGCCTGGAGGCCGACGTCGCCCGCATCGTGGAGATCGGCACCGCGCACGGTGCCGGCACGGTGCGCATCGCCCAGGACGAGGCCGAGCGGGCGCTGCTGTGGAAGGGCCGCAAGACGGCGTTCGGCGCGATCGCCCGGATCAAGCCCAACTACTACCTGCACGACACGGTGGTGCCGCGGCGCAAGCTGCCGGAGGTGCTGGGCAAGGTGTACGAGATCGCCGGGCGCCACGGCTTGCTGGTGATGAACGTGTTCCACGCCGGCGACGGCAACCTGCACCCGCTGCTGGTGTTCGACAAGCGTGAGCCGGGCGTGATGGAGAG
>CAYZFZ010000172.1:0-7729 GCA_964477795.1 uncultured Bifidobacterium sp. | reverse complement strand
ACTCGGCCTCGCTATTGTGTTCGTCACCCACATCCTGCCGCTGGTGCGTTCGATCGCCATGGCCGTCGTCGTGCTCGCCGACGGGCGCATCGTCGAGCAGGGCGACACCCGTGACGTGCTCGACAACCCGCAGATGGAGTACACGAAGAAGCTGCTCTCGGACACCCCCCGCGTCAGCGCCGCGTTCTCCGAGGACTGACCCGCATGGCATCGCCGGTGCCCGAGGTGCCCGGCGGGCCGAGGGTGGCGCACACGCCGGTGCCGTCGCGGCGTCCGCCGGCGGCGCTCGAGCTCGGCGTCAGCCCGGCCACCCCGGATGCGGCGCGCCGCGTGACGAGCGCGAACTGGATCGATGCACCGTTCAACCGCTGGGGGTACTCGCACGTGCGTGAGCTCACCCGCACGGCCGTGGTCAACCGCGGCCGGCGGCCGGTGTGGGAACTTGCTGACCAGATGCTCGATCTGGACGCCGTGACCTTCGACCACGACGGCCGCACGTTCACCTACCCCGACGCCATGGCGGCCACCTACACCGATGCCGTCGTCGTGCTGCACGACGGCAAGGTCGTCTTCGAACGCTACGACCGCGGCCTCCACGTCGGCCAGACGCACCTGCTGATGTCGGTGTCCAAGTCGCTCACGGCCACGTTGATCGGCGTGCTGGTCGGCGAGGGGCTGGTGGCGACGGAGGCGGCGGTGGAGGCGTACCTGCCCCAACTCGCCGGCACCGCGTGGGAGGGCTGCACGGTGCAGCACCTGCTGGACATGCGCGGCGGCATCGCGTTCGACGAGCACGACATGGACGACCCGGAGTCCGACGGCTGCGTGCTCGAGCAGATCTCCGGCTACACGCTGGCGGTCGGCGACGCCCACCCGCGCCCGCAGCTGCCGGCGAACACCGTGGAGTGGATCCGCGCGCTGCCTGCCCGCCCGCCGCACGGCGGGCCGTTCGAGTACCGCTCGATCCTCACCGACGTGCTGGGCTGGATCGTGGAGGCGGTGACGGGCGAGCGCTTCGCCGACGCGTTCTCACGCCTCGTGTGGTCGCGGCTCGGGGCCGAGCACGACGCCGACCTGATCGTCGATTCGGCCGGCTTCGCCGTCGTCGAGGGCGGGTTCTGCGTCACCGCCCGCGATCTCGCCCGCTTCGGGCAGATGCACCTGCAGCGCGGCGTGGCGGATGGTGTCCAGGTGGTGCCCGCCGCCTGGATCGACCGCGTGATCGAGTGCGACCAGGAGCTGATCGACACCTTCGCCGCCGGCTACGACGCAGACCCGTCGAACGCGGAGGCGTACTACCACGACTGCTGGTGGGTGTGGAACGCCGGCCTCGGCCGCTACGGCGGCTACGGCCTCGGCGGCCAGAACCTGCTCGTCGACCGCACCTCCGGCACCGTCGTCGCCAAGCTGTCCAGCTGGCCCAAGCGGGTCGATCCGCTGCTCGCCGCGCTCGGCGACGCCGCCCATGCCGCCCTGTTCGCCCACCTCGCCACCCACTGATCCTGTGGGATCCGTGTGACCAGTCGGGTCAGGGGGTGCGGATCTCGGCGGCGGTGCGCTGGACGGCGGCGACGATCTTGGTGTAGCCGGTGCAGCGGCACAGGTTGCCGGACAGGCCGATGCGCACCTCGTCCTCGGAGGGTGAGGGGTTGCGCTCGAGCAGTGCGGTCGCCGACAGCAGCATGCCGGGCGTGCAGAAGCCGCACTGGACCCCGCCTTCGGCGAGCAGGTTGCGCTGCAGCACGTTGAGCGCGTCGCCGTCTGCGAGCCCCTCCACCGTGGTGATCGCGCGGCCCTGCGCCTGCACGGCAAGGAAGCTGCACGAGTTCACCGGCTGGCCGTCGAGCAGCACCATGCAGGCACCGCACTCGCAGTCGTCGCAGCCTTCCTTGGTGCCGGTGAGGCCGATCTCGCCGCGGATGACGCTGAGCAGGTTGCGGCCCTGATCGATGGTGACCGGGTAGTCGACCCCGTTGACGCGGAGGCTGATGGACTCGCTCATGATGCTGCTCCGATGCCGATGGCGCGATTGACGGGGACGGCGATGGTTTCGCCCGCGGCACGGCGCGCGGCGACCTCGACGGCACGGCGGGCCATGACGCCCACGGTGTGCCGGCGGTAGCGATCACTGGCGCGCACGTCGGTGATCGGCGTGGCGACTTCCATGGCCGCCTCGGCCGCTGCCTGCGCAGCCTCGGCCACCGGCCGGCCGATCTGCCCCTGCATCTCGACGGTCAAGATCTTCGGGCCGACCGCGGTGAGGCCCACGCGCAGCGCGGCGACGGTGCCATCCACGTGGAGCGCGACGAACGCCGCCGCGCCCACGACCGCGATCTCCATCGCCCGCCGGTACTCGAGGCGCAGGTAGGCGGTGTTGGCTCGCGCGCCGGGTGCCGGGATGTGCACGGCGATGCACAGCTCGTCGGGCTCGGCACAGGTGCGGCCGGGCCCGGTCCACAGCTGCTCGACGGGCAACCGCCGGCTACCGCGCAGCGAGCGCAGCTCCACCTCGGCGCCCATCACGGCAAGCGCGGCGCCGGTGTCCATCGCCGGGCTGGCGTTCATGATGTTGCCGCCGAGCGTGCCGATGTGGCGCGTCGCCGGTGAACCGACGAGCGCGCTGCCGTCGGCCAAGCCCGCGTAGGCGGTGGCGAGCAGCGGATGCGTCTCGATGTCGTGGTGGGTGAACAGCGCCCCGATGCTGACCCCGGTGGCCGCCTCCTCGCAGAACCTCAGCTCGGCAAGCCGGTCGATGGCGACGAGGTCGGCGGGCAGCGGCGCCTTGCCGTGGCGCGCGCCGACGACGAGGTCGGTGCCACCGGCAACCGGCCGGGCGCCGGCCGCGAGCGCGGTGAGCGCGTCGTCGACGGTGCGGGCGATGGTGAAGCTCATGACGTGGCCCCCTCGCCGTCGGTGAGCGCTTCCCACACACGCTCGGCCGTCATCGGCAGCCGGCGCACCGGCACCCCGACGAGCTTCGCGAGCGCGTTGGCGATGGCCGCCGCGGTGGCGACGTTTGGTGCCTCGGCCAGGCCCTTGGCGCCGCGCGGGCCGGCGTCGGGGGTGGCGATCTCGACGAAGTGGATGTCGATCGGTGGCGCATCGGCACACGTCTGCAGCTTGTACTCCAGCAGCGCCGGGTTCCGCTGACGCCCGCTGTCGTCGTACGTGGTGCCCTCGGTGAGCGCCTGGCCGATGCCCATCAGCACCGCGCCCTCCACCTGGCCGGTGGCCCCGACGCGGTTGATGATCGTGCCCGAGTCGTGGGCGGCGCTCACGTGCAGCACGCGGGCGACGCCGGTGTCGCGATCCAGCTTCACGCGCACGGCGTGGCAGCTGAACTGGGGGGCGACCCAGGCGGACATGCCGAGGTCGCCGACGCAGGTGGAGCCGACCGTCGGCGGCGGCCCGGGCGGCGCACCCGAGCCGTGACCGATGAGCAGCTCGCCGCCGGCGGCGATGCCGGCCAGCTCGGCAATCGGCACACCGCGGTCGGGGCTGCCGGCGACGCTGGCGCGACCGTCGGCGAGAACGATGTCGTCGGCGCTCGCCTCCAGGTGATCGGCGGCCAGGTTGCGCAGCTGCTCGGCAACCTGGCCGGCTGCGGCGACGACCGCCCGCCCGTTGTTGAACAGGGTCTGCGAGCCGGTGGCCCCCATGTCGTAGGGGGCGACGCTGGTGTCCTGGTAGACGAGCTCGAAGTCCTCCGCGGCCATGCCCAGTTCGTCGGCGACCAGTTGGCGCAGCGTCATCACCGCGCCGGTACCGCACTCCTGCGCGCCGGTGATGATCTGCCCGCTGCCGTCGCCGTCGATCTTCACGTAGGCGCCGGAGGGCACCGAGAAGCTGGGCCACCAGCCGATCGCCAGCCCGACGGCCTCGTCGTCGGGCAGCGGCTGCCCGTAGCCGGCACCGGCCGCCGCCGCGTCGATGCACTGCTGCACACCGATCTCGCCGTACGTCTGGCCGCTGGGCCCGTCGGCGCCGGTGTCGACGGCGTTGAGCTTGCGGAACGCCACCGGATCCATGCCGATCGCGCGGGCCACCTCGTCGGTGTGCGACTCCAGCGCCCAGCACGTCTGCGGCGCCGTTGGTGCGCGAACCGAGCCCGACGGCTGGTGGTTCGTGTACACGAGATGGGCCTCGGCGTACGCGTGCGGGATGCGGTACGGCCCGAGCGCGTGCATGGCGGCGAGCTGGCTGAAGAAGCCGGCGTCGGCGGTGTACGCCCCGTTGTCGATCGCGAGCCACACCTTACGGGCGGTGATCGTGCCGTCTGCCTTCACGCCCGTCCGGAAGTCGAAGACGATGCCCTCGCGGCGCCGGTCGGGTGCGAGGAACTCCTCGCGGCGGCTGAACACCAGCCGCACCGGCCGCTTGGCGGCGCGGGCGAGCGCGGCGACGTGGGCCTCGTAGTGGAAGCCGCACTTGCCGCCGAAACCGCCGCCGAGGTGGGGCACGATGATGCGCACCCGGTTGTTGGGCAGCTCGAGTGTCTCGCACACCCCGGCGCGGGCGTCGAATGGCACCTGGGTGCTGCTCCAGATGGTGACCTTGTTGCCCTCCCACTGGGCCACCACCGCGCGCGGCTCGATGGGCGTGGCGTGGCAACCATCTGCGACGTACCTGCTGTGGATCACGTGGTCGGCCTCGGCGAGACCCTGCTCCACGTCGCCCTTGGCGATCGACGCGAACGAGGCGTCGTTGCGGTCGCGGACGACGACGCCGCCGTAGCCCTCCCACTCGGTGTGCACCAGAGGCGAGTCCGGGCTGAGGGCGCCCTCGATGTCGTTCACCACGGGCAACGGTGAGTACTCGACGACGATCGCGTCGACGGCGCGCTGCGCGGTGGCCGCGTCGATGGCGGCGACGGCGGCCAGGATCTCGCCCTCGAAGCGCACGACTTCGCGGGCGAAGAGCGTGCGATCCTGGACGAACGGCCCGTACCTCACGTCGGGCACGTCGTCCTGCGTCAGCACCGCGAAGACGCCTGGCAGCGCGCGAGCCGCCGACACGTCGAGCCGGGTGATGCGCGCGTGCGCGACCTCGGCGTACTTGAACTTGGCGGCCAGCGCGCCGGTGAGGGTGAGGTCGGCGGTGTAGCGGCCGCTGCCGGTCACCTTGTCGGGCCCGTCGGCGCGCACGAAGCGTGGGGTGTCCGTGATGGTCATCGAGGATCCTTCTCCTGGCCGAGTGTGGGCATCGCCAAATATTGCAGATCCAGATGGGTGCGGACGCGGGCAGCGGCCGCGCGACCGGCATCGATGGCGCCTTCCACGTAGCCGGGGAACCGCACTGCCAGCTCGGTGCTCGCGAACGTGACGCGCGGAACGCCCAGCGCTAGCGTGTCGGCGGCGTGCGGGGCGTGCTGGATCTGGACGTTGCTGTAGCCGCCGCCCCCCCACTCGTCGGGTGCCCACAGCCGCTCGATCACGGCATCCGGGCTCTCGGCAGCCGGACCGAATGCGAGCGCGGCGTGGTGCACGATCGCGTCGCGCCGTTGCGGCTGGGTGTGGCGCGACCAGTCGGCCGCGGTGGGGCCGCCGACGAAACCGACCAGCTGCGCGGTGCCGGGCAGCGACGCGTCGGCGAAGTAGACGCCCGGCGGCTCGACGAACTGGGCGGTGCCGTTGCACCCTTCCTCGAGCCAGAAGGGGTGGTCGTAGTGCAGCAGGAACTTCATCACCGTGCCCGGCGCGAAGGACGCCGCTGCGCTGGCGACGACTGCCGGCAGTGCAGGCGTGAAGCGGAGGGAGGCATAGGCCGTGGGTGGAACGGCCACGACGGCCTGGTGCGCGCGCCACACACGGTCGAGCGTGACGACCTCGACGCAGTCGGCGTGCACATGCACCGCCCGTGCCGGGCAACCGAGGTGCAGGTCGCCGCCCAGCGGCGCCGCGAGGTGCTCGGCGAGCGCGTGCATCGTGGTGGCGAACCACAGCTGCAGTTCGGTGTTGGTCGTGCGGCTGCGCTCGTTGAGCTGGGCGAGGTACGACAGCGGGATCGACCCGCTGTCCGCGCAGGTGCTGCCGTTGACGATCGAACGGACCGCTTCGCGCGTCGTGGTGGGGCAGCCGAGGTCGGCGACCCACTGCATGACGTCGCGGCCGTCGTCCAGGTGCGCCGCGCCCAGCCCGGCGAGCAGTGCCTCCCCGTCCGCCCACGGATCGCCACCCAGGTCGGCGGGCACCGTGCGGGGCATGCCCGGGTGCACGGCCTCCACGCGCTCGGCGCCGGCCGCCCGGGCGAGGGCGAGCACCTCGGTCATGTCGTCGTTCGCGAACTGGCCACCCGTATCCACCCGCCGGCCCCGATGATCGGTGCCGCTCTCGGTCTTGCCGCCGACCCGCGCTCGAGCCTCCAGGACGACGACCGTGCGTCCGGCGGCGCGCAGTTGTGCCGCGACCGTGAGGCCGGCGAACCCGGCGCCGACGACGACGACGTCGACATCCACGTCGCCGGTGAAGCCGCCGGGCAGGCCCGGGTCGGGGTCGCTCATCCGCTGAGCCCGGTGAGGCCACCGGTCATGCCGCTGTCCTCGCCGCCGCGCCGCTGGACGGCCTTGAGCGCGAGCGCGGCGAGCAGCACGGCCGTGAGCGTGAACAGCAGCATCACGGTGGCGAGCGCGTTGAGCGCGGGCGTGGACCCGGCGCGGGAGCCGGAGTAGATCTTGATCGGCACCGTCTCGGTGGACGCGCCGGTGGACAGGAACGACGAGATCACGAAGTCGTCGACGGAGGTGGCGAACACCACCATCACGCTGGCGAAGATCGCAGGGCTCAGCAGCGGCAGCAGGACGAGCCGGATCGCCTGCAGCCGCGTTGCGCCCAGGTCGCGCGCGGCCTCCTCGTACTGGGTGCCGATGGCCGCCAAGCGGCCGCGCACGATGACCACGACGAAGGAGATGGTGAACGTGACGTGCCCCAGCAGCTGGCGGGTGAGGCCGTCGGGGACGCCCGTGTAGACCTGGGTGAAGACGAGGAAGAGGGCGACGCCGAACACGATCTCCGGCGTCACGATCGGCACCAGCATCAGGCCGTTCGCCAGGTTGGAGGTGCGCCCGCGCCAGCGCTGCAGGCCGATGGCCATCGCCACACCGATCGGGGTGGCGATCAGCATGCACAGCACCGCCAGCTTCAGCGTGTTGAACAGCGCGGTGTGCATCGCATCGTCGTGCCACAGCGACGAGTTGGGGTCGCCCCAGTACCAGCGGAACGACGTGGACTGGAACGACGAGCGGCTCTTGCCGTCGTTGAACGAGATGCGCACGGCCACCAGCACGGGCAGCAGCGACCACAGCACGTACACCCAGGTGAGCATCGCGAGCACGGGCGCCTTGCCGTGGCGGCGGCGGAACGGGTTCATCGCTCGGCCGCCCTCTGCTGGCGGATCGTGGTGACCATGTAGTACACCATCAACACGAACAGCATCGCCATCAGGATCAGCACCAGCGAGGCACCGGTCTGCGGCTGGCCGGAGTTGCGCAGGAAGTCCTCGATCTCGTTGCCCACCATCGTCGTTCGCGGCGAACCGCTGGTGAGGTAGCTGTTCGTGTAGTAGTCGCCGAACATCGGCAGGATCGTGATCACGCTGGCGGCCATCAAGCCCGGCACGGAGAGCGGCAGCGTGATGCGCAGGAACGTCTGGAACGACGACGCGCCGAGGTCGCGGCCGTCCTCGATCAGCCGCCCGTCGAGCCGCTCGAGCGTGGAGTACAGCGGCAGGATGA
>CAYZFZ010000171.1:0-7759 GCA_964477795.1 uncultured Bifidobacterium sp. | reverse complement strand
TCGGGGTCGGTGAACTCGGGGCGGGCGTCGAAGTCGTCCTCGGCGTAGAGCCGGATGCAGATGCCCGGCGCGACGCGGCCGCAGCGCCCGGCGCGCTGGTTCGCGGACGCCTGCGAGACCGGCTCGATGGGCAGCCGCTGCACCTTCAGCCGGTGGCTGTAGCGCGACATGCGCGCCGCGCCGGCGTCGACCACGTAGCGCACCCCGGGCACCGTCAGCGAGGTCTCGGCCACGTTGGTGGACAGCACCACGCGCCGGCCACGGTGCGGTTGCCAGATGCGATGCTGCTCGACGGCGGACAGGCGGGCGTAGAGCGGCAGCACCTCGGCCGGCCCGCCACGAGCGGTGCGAGCCGTGTCGGTGAAGTGGCGGCGCAACGCGTCGGCGGTGTCGTGGATCTCGCGCTCGCCGGAGAGGAAGACGAGCACGTCGCCGTCGCCCTCCAGTGCCAGCTCGTCGACCGCGTCGACGATCGCCTGCACCTGGTCGCGGTCGTCTGCGAGATCTTCGTCGCGCGGGCCGAAGGGGCGGTAGCGAACCTCCACCGGATAGGTGCGGCCGCTCACCTCCACGATCGGCGCCGGGCTGCCGTCGGCCTGGCGGAAGTGCTCGCTGAAGCGCTGGGTGTCGATCGTGGCGGACGTGACGATCAGCTTGAGGTCGGGGCGCTTGGGCAGCAGCTGGGCGAGGTATCCGAGCAGGAAGTCGATGTTCAGGCTGCGCTCGTGGGCCTCGTCGATGATGAGGGTGTCGTAGCGGCGCAGCATGCGGTCGCGCTGGATCTCGGCGAGCAGGATGCCGTCGGTCATCACCTTCACCAGCGTCTGCTCGCCGACGGTGTCGGTGAAGCGCACCGTGTAGCCGACGGTGGTGCCGAGGTCGGTGCCCAGCTCCTCGGCCACCCGCTCGGCGATGGTGCGGGCGGCCACGCGGCGCGGCTGGGTATGACCGATCAGCCCGGCCACGCCGCGGCCGAGCTCGAGGCACAGCTTGGGCAGCTGGGTGCTCTTGCCCGACCCGGTCTCGCCGGCGACGATCACCACCTGGTGGTCGCGGATCGCCGGCAGCAGGTCGTCGCGCCGATCGGCCAGTGGCAACCCCTCGGAGCACGCGAGCGCACCGCGGGCATGCAGCGCGTCGACCGTGGTGGCGCGCCGCTCGGCCGGCGTCGGCTCGGGCGCTGGCGCGGCGGGCGCTGCAGGGGAGGAGGGGTCGGTCATGACGTCGATTCGCTCCGGCGACGGTGCCGGCGGCCCGCTCAGCATGGCATCCGCGACTGGTGAACCACACCGGGATTGGCGTTCGCCGCCGGTGCGTCTGCAACCATGGGGGCGTGAGAGCGATCACGTCCACCCTTGTCCCGATCCTGTCCGTGGCCGCAGCTGGCGTCCTCGCCGTCGCCTGTGGCGAGACGCGCGACGACGGCCCGATGTCCGAGGGGCGCCGGCTCGCCCTCGACAGCGGCTGCGCGGCGTGTCACGGCAGCAACGGCGAGGGCGGCGTGGGCCCCACATGGGTAGGCCTCTACGGCTCCACCGTCACGCTGGAGGACGGTTCCACCGTCACCGCCGACGATGCGTACCTGTTCGAGGCGATCCGCGATCCCAGCGCCAAGAAGGTGAAGGGCTACAGCGTGATGCCGCCGAACTCGCTCAGCGATGCCGAGGTGCAGGCGATCGTCGACTACATCAAGACGCTGACGAAGTAGCGGCCGCGCCCGCTGCGGTGGCAGCTCCCGCCGGTGACACCACGGTTCGCACGAGCGCGATCAGCCCGGCAGCCGCCAGCAGCACCCCGGCGGTGACGGCCGCGGCCGTGGCCCAGCGGTCGAGCCAGCCTGGTGCATTCGTGGGCAGGATCGCCTTGGAGACACCGTCGCGCCGCATCCAGCCCCACAGGACGAGGTTCACTCCCGCCAGCAGCAGGAGAGCCTGCGCCGTCAGCATCGCTCGGCGCCGCCACTGCAGCACGCACACGGCAGCGAGCGACGCGGCGGCGACGGCCGGCAGGACGAACCAGACGGCCAGCGGGCCGGTTTCCGCCGGCAGGCTGCGGTACTGCCACGCCCCGACCACCGTGGCCACGAGCGCGAGCCCGAGGGCCGGTGCAGCGCGCCATCGGATGCGGCCACCGAACCCGGCGAGCAGCCCGGCGAGCAGGCCGGCGGCGCCACCCAACCACGCCGGTACCGCCGACGGGGCCTGCATCCACACGGACTCGACCGTGATCGTGACCGGCGCCCCGTCGACGACCAGTTCGATGTCCTGGCGCAGGATCACATCCCCCGGTCGTTTCCCGGGCGGGCGGCCGTCGGCCATCCAGTGGGTGCGGTGGTCGTGCCATGCGTACTCACCACCGGTGGCCACCACGTGCCAGTCCGGCTCTGCCGAGTCGTCGAAGTCGGCCGGCAGCTCGCTGCCCAGGCGCGACCGGCTGACGAACCAGCTGGCCGAGGAGCGGTTCTCCTCCACGGTGCCGTCGGCGAGGAAGCGGATGTACGGCTCGCTGCGGTAGCCGAGCACCTCCACCTCGGTGCCCGCATCCACGTGCAGCAGCAGGAACGAGTCACCGCCGACGATGCGCGCATCGAGCTGCGGTGCCGCCGGCTCGATGGCGACGATGCGTGTCTCGTAGTCGGTTGGGCCGGCCGCGTCGGCTGCGGCGATGCCCGCCGGGAGGGTGAGGAAGGCGGCGACCGACGCGACCACGACGCGCCGCCAGTGCCTGCCCGCGCCGCCGTTCCCGCGCCGCGCGGGAGGGCGGGGACCGGCGGGGGCGTGGTGCACCCCACCACTCTTCCCCGTGCGGATGGGCGTTGTCACATCACCCGCGTGCGCTCGTAGCATTCGGGCCCGATGACGACCGCGCCGGCCACCGACTGCGTGGTCGTGCTGCACGCGCACCCCGACGACGAGGCGATCTTCACCGGCGGGTCCATCGCGCTGCTCGCCGCCGATGGTGTGCGGGTGGTGGTCGTCTTCGCCACGGTCGGCTCGCACGATCCGCTCGACGCGCTGGCAGCAGTGCGCACCGCGGAGGCACGCGCGGCGTGCGCGCTGCTCGGTGCGCAACGCGTCGAGATGCTCGGCTACGCGGACTCCGGCCTGGATGGTCGCGCCGCGGTGCCGGGCGCGACCGCGTTGTGTGCCGCGCCCGTCGCCGAGCTGGCCGAGCGGCTGGCAGCACTGCTGCGCGACGAGCGGGCGACCGCACTGGTGGTCTACGACGACGGGGGGATCTACGGCCACCCGGATCATCTCGTCGTGCACCACGCGGGCCACGCCGCGGCCGGCCTCGCCGGGGTGCCCACCGTCTACGAGTGCACCGTGGATCGCGAGTACCTGCACTTCGTCGAGACCCACCTCGTCGGCCATGCGATCGAGTCGTTGCTCGGGATGGAGGTGGAGGCCACGAACCTGGCGCCGCTGGGCGTGCCGACTGTCCTTGTCTCCACGACGGTGGACGTGCGCCCGGTCATCGAGACCAAGCGGGCGGCGATGGCTGCGCATGCGAGCCAGATCGCCGCCGGCAGCGAGACGCTGACGATGCCGGCCGCCACCTTCGAGGGGGTCTACGGCTTCGAGTGGTTCGTGCGAAAAGGGCCGCAAGGGCCGCTCGAACGCCATGCGTTCTGAGCGGCCCTCCGCGACCCCACTCGTACTGTGTCGTGTTCCGTGTGCCGGCAGTTGCCGGCGACGAACTCAGCTCTCCGGCACCAGCACGGCACCCATCACCTGGATGACGCCGTTGGTGGCCTGGACGTTCTGGATGACGATCGGGTTGCCGTCGATGTAGGTGACACCGTCGACCTTGGTGACCGTCAGGTCGACGCCCGCCACCGTGGTGAGCTTGCCTTCGGTGAGCTGTTCGGTGGTGAGCTTGCCCGGCACCACGTGGTACGTGAGGACCGTGGCGAGCAGCTCGGGATCGGCGAGCACCTTGGCCTTGGTGGCCGCGTCGAGCGCGTCGAAGGCATCGTCGGTGGGGGCGAACACCGTGAACGGGCCCTCGCCCTTGAGCGTGTCGACCAGGTTGGCCTGCGTGACCAGCGAGGCGAGGGTGCTGAAGCCGGGCAGCGTGGTGGCGACGTCGATGATGTCGCCCAGCGCGGGCACCAGAACATTGCTCATCACATGGATGACACCGTTGGTGGCCTGCACGTTCTGCACCGTCACCGCGTTGCCGTCGACATAGGTGACGCCGTCGACGTGGGCGATCATCAGCTCGTCGCCGGCGACCGTCTTGATCGGGCCGTCGGGCAGCTGGTCGAGGTTGTAGCGGCCGGCGATGACGTGGTGCGTGAGCACGGTGGTGAGCAACGCGTTGTCGCCGGTGACCGTGTCGACGATGGCCGACGGCAGGGCGGCGAAGGCCGGATCGGCCGGGGCGAACACCGTGAACGGGCCGTCGCCCTTGAGCGTGTCGACCAGATCGGCCTGGGTGACGAGGGCGGCGAGCGTCTCGAAGCCGGGCAGCGTGGTGGCGACGTCGATGATGTCGCCCAGCGCCGGCACCAGCACGTCGCCCATCACGTAGACGTAGCCGTTGGTGGCCTCCACACCGGCGCCGACGGCGTTGCCGTCGACATAGAACTGATCGCCCACCTTGGTGACCGTGAGCGTGTCGCCGGCGACCGTGGTGAGCTCGCCCTCGGCCATCTGGTCGGGCGAGATGGCACCCGCCACGACATGGTGGGTGAGCACCGCGGTGAGCATGTCGGGGTTGTCCTGTACGGCGTGCAGCACGTCGAGCGGGAGCTTGGCGAAGGCGTCGTCGGTGGGAGCGAACACCGTGAAGGGCCCGCCGCGCAGCGTCTCGACCAGGCCGGCGTCGACCGCGAGGCCGGCGAGCTCGGTGAAGACGTGTGCGGTGAGTGCCGTGGCGACGATGTCGCCCATGGGCAGCGGGGTTTCGGTGGTGGTCGTCGATGCGGACGAACCCCCGCCCGACGCAGCGGCCGAAGTGGTGGTGACGGCATCGTTCTTGTCGTCGGAGCAGGCGGCCGCCGCGAAGGCGAACAGGCTGAGCAACGCGACGGTGCGACGGATGGTACGAGTGGATGGCGACAGACGGTTCACGAACACGTCGTCGACGCTACTGAGCAGCCCAAACAGCGGGCAGGGGCACTGTGCCCTCCGGGATAGGACCAAAGGCCCTACGGGTTCGACCGCCTAGATTTGCCCCGTGACCGACCTCGAAACACAGTATTCGCCCAGCTCACGGGCTGGTGGCAGCGCCGACCCGTACCTTGCCGACTACCGCGCCCGCAGCGCCACCGCCCGCGCCCAACTGGGCTCCCGGGTCGTCGAGGTCGGGGAGGGAACGCTGCTCGTCGCGGCAGACGCGCCGGCCCCGCTGCTGGTCTTCGTGCACGGCGGGTACTGGCAGGCGCTGAGTGCCCAGGAGTCGATGTACCTCGCCACCGGTGCTGTCGCCCAGGGTTGGTCGTTCGCCGCGATCGAGTACACGCTCGCCCCGGCGGCGACGGTGCCCACGATGATCGGCGAGTGCCGCGCTGCGCTCGCCGCGCTCGCCCGCTCGATCGCACCGACCGGCGCGGTGCTGGCGGGTCACTCGGCCGGTGCGCAGCTGGCGGCGATGGTGTCGCTGGCGAACTCGGCCCCGTTCCCGATCGAGCGCACGGTGCTGGTCAGCGGGGTCTTCGATCTGCGGCCCCTCGTGGGCACCACCGTCAACGCTCCGCTGCACCTCGACGAGGCCGAGGCTGCCCAGCTCAGCCCCATGCTGCTGCCGGTGCGCGGCGGTGCCCGGGCCGTCGTCGCCTGGGGCGACAACGACACCGAGGCGTTCGCCACCCAGAGCCGCGACTACGCCGCCCACCTCGCCGCCGGCGGTGCCATCGTCGAGTCCTTGGAATGCGCCGGCCGCCACCACTTCGACATCGTCGACGACCTGGTCGACCCCTCCACGGCGTTGGGCCGCCTCACCCTGGGGGTGGCGGCATGAGCGCGCCGGTGTCCGCGGAGGTGGTGGTGGTCGGTGCCGGTTCCGCGGGCTGCGCGGTCGCCGGGCGCCTGGCCGAGCAGGGCCGCGACGTGCTGCTGCTGGAGGCAGGGCCGGATTACGGCCCCGCCGACTCGGGCCGCTGGCCGGCAGAGCTGCTCAGCGCGCGCATGCTGGCCACCACCCACGACTGGGGGTACACGGCCGGCCGCTGGGTGTTCGAGCGGGCGCGGGTGATGGGCGGCTGCAGCAGCCACAACGGTGCCATCGCCGCGGTGGGCCATCGCGCCGACTACGACGGCTGGGGGCTGCCGGGCTGGACCGGCGCCGACGTGGCACCCCTGTTCGCGGAGGTGATCGAGCGCATGCGCGTGCGCGCCTACGCACCGGAGGAAGCCGGCCCCTACCACGCCCGCTGCATGGCCGCGGCCGCCGAGCTGGGCTGGCCGATCGCGAGCGATCTGTGCGACCTCGACGCCGGCGCGTCGTTCGGGATGGAGACCGTCAACGTCGTGGGCGACGTCCGCTGGAACGCCGGCTTCGCCTACCTCGACCCCGTTCGGGGCGGGTCGCTGCGCATCCTCGACGAAGTGCTCGTCGATCGCCTGCTGTCCTGGCGCGACGGTGTGCGCCTCGCCGCCACTCGCCACGGCGAATCGTGCGTGATCGAGGCCGGCACCGTCGTGCTCGCCGGTGGCGCGTACGGCACCCCGCTGGTGTTGCAGCGTTCCGGCATCGGCGACCCGTCGAAGCTGCGCGCCGCCGGTGTCGCCGCGCGCGTCGCGCTGCCCGGCGTGGGGGCCAACCTTCACGACCATTCGATGGTGCACGCCGATCGCACCGTCGGCCCCGTGCTGCAGCGGTGGCTGGATGAGGCCGCGGCCACTGGCTTCCTGCCGGAGGAGCAGACGCTGGGCAAGTTCGTGTCGTCCGTGTCGCCCGACGGCCTGTACGACACGCACGTGTTCCCGGTGTGCGCGAGCGACCAGATCAGCGTGCTGCACGGCAGGGTGCACGTGGAGGTCGCGTGCATGACGCCGCGCAGCCGTGGCGCGATCCACATCTCGGCGGCCGACCCCGCAGCTCACCCGCTGATCGACCACGGGTACCTGAACGACACGTCGCTGCCGGACGGCGCCAGCCACGATGTCGCCGTCCTGCGCGACGGGCTGGTGCACGCGGAGCGGTTGCTGTCCCATCCCCTGCTCGCCGAGCTGCTGGGCGAGCGGATCACCGACATGAGCACCGATCAGGCCATCCGCGACACCGTCACGCACTACTACCACCCGGTGGGCACGTGCGCGATGGGCGACGGCCCGCTGGCCGTCTGCGACGCCGATGGTCGCGTGCACGGGGTGCCGGGCGTGGTGGTGGCCGACGTGTGTCTCATGCCGCAGATCCCGCGCGGCAACACGAACCTGCCGGCGGTGATGATCGGCGAGCGGATCGCCCGCACCCTGTAGCTCGCGTCAGTGCGAGAAGTGGACACGTGGCAGGCGCGCGTCCAGCAACTTCGGGATCCACCAGTTGCGCTCGCCGAGCAGCTTCATCAGCGACGGCACGAGCATCATCCTCACGATTGTGGCGTCGAGCAAGACCGCGAGGGCGAGCGTGATGCCTAGCTCGGTGGGCGGGATCGGCCCGGTGACGCCGAAGGCGATGAACACGACGATCATGATCAGCGCCGCGTTCGTGATCGGCCGGCCCGTGCGGGCGATGCCGTCGCGGATGGCCAGCTGGGTGTCGCCGGTGGCCTCGTAGCGCTCACGGATCGCGGCGAGCAGGAACAGCTGGT
>CAYZFZ010000170.1:6949-7763 GCA_964477795.1 uncultured Bifidobacterium sp. | reverse complement strand
TTGTACGCGATCTGCCGCTCGCGGCGCTCGCGGGTGGTGTCGATCGCGCGGGTCATGCTGGGCGTGAGCTTGTCCGCGTACATCACCACCTGGCCGTCGACGTTGCGGGCGGCGCGGCCGATCATCTGGATGAGCGACGTCTCGCTGCGCAGGAAGCCCTCCTTGTCCGCATCCAGGATGCTGACGAGCGACACCTCGGGCAGGTCGAGACCCTCGCGGAGGAGGTTGATGCCGACCAGCACGTCGAACTCGCCGAGCCGTAACGCGCGCAGGATCTCGATGCGCTGGATGGTGTCGATGTTGCTGTGCAGGTAACGCACGCGCAGGCCCTGCTCGAGCAGGTAGTCGGTGAGATCCTCCGCCATCTTCTTGGTGAGCGTGGTGACGAGCACGCGATCGCCCTTGGTGAGGCGGTCGTTGATGCTCTCGATGAGGTCGTCGATCTGGCCCTTGGTGGGCTTGACGATGACCTCCGGATCCACGAGGCCGGTGGGCCGCACGATCTGCTCGACGACCTGCACGCTGTGCTGGATCTCGTAGGGCGACGGGGTGGCGGACACGAACACGCACTGGTTCACCCGCTCGAGCGTCTCCTCGAAGCGCAGCGGCCGGTTGTCGCGCGCGCTGGGCAGGCGGAAGCCGTGCTCGACGAGGATGTCCTTGCGGCTGAGGTCGCCCAGGTACTGGCCGTGCAACTGGGGCACGGCCACATGGCTCTCGTCGATGACGAGCAGGAAGTCCTTCGGGAAGTAGTCGATGAGCGTGAAGGGTGGCTGGCCGGGCACGCGCCCGTCGATGTGCATCGAGTAGTTCT
>CAYZFZ010000170.1:1665-6939 GCA_964477795.1 uncultured Bifidobacterium sp. | reverse complement strand
CCTGGATCATCTCCAGGTCGTACTGGGTGCGCATGCGCAAGCGCTGCGCCTCCAGCAGCTTGCCGTTGGCCTCGAACCAGGCGAGGCGCTCTTGCAGCTCGGCCTCGATGCCGACGACGGCTTTGCGCATGCGCTCTTCGCCGGCGACGTAGTGGGTGGCCGGGAACACCATCACCTGGCTCATGTCGTTGAGCGTCTCGCCGGTGAGCGGATCGATGGTGGTGATGCGGTCGACCGTGTCGCCGAACATCTCGATGCGCAGCACCGTCTCGTCGTAGGCGGGGTGCACCTCGATGGTGTCGCCGCGCACACGGAACTTGCCGCGGCCGAGCGCGACGTCGTTGCGGTCGAACTGGAGGTCGACCAGGCGGCGCAGGATGCTGCGCATGTCGTAGTCGACACCCGTGTGCAGCTCGAGCAGTTGCCCGCGGTACTCCGCGGGATCACCCATGCCGTAGATGCAGCTGACCGACGCGACCACGATCGTGTCGCGGCGGGTGAGCAGCGCGGCCGTGGCCGAGTGGCGCAGCCGGTCGATCTCGTCGTTGACCGACGAGTCCTTCTCGATGTAGGTGTCGCTGGCGGCGACGTACGCCTCGGGCTGGTAGTAGTCGTAGTAGCTGACGAAGTACTCCACCCGGTTGTGCGGGAAGAACTCGCGCATCTCCTGGGTGAGCTGGGCGGCGAGCGACTTGTTGGGGGCGAGGATCAGCGTGGGCCGCTGGGTGGCCTCGATCGTCCAGGCGATGGTGGCGCTCTTGCCGGAACCGGTGATGCCGAGCAGCGTCTGGAAGCGGTCGCCGCGCTCGATGCCCTCGGCGAGCTTCGCGATCGCGTTGGGCTGATCGCCGGCCGGCTGGAAGAGTGATTCGACCTTGAAGTCGGGCATGGGCGGAGTCTATCGACGAACGGATGTTCGTCGGCGCCGCGGCCCGGTTTGGCTATGGTCGGCGGGATGTTGCCCCTGCACACCCCGCGCCTCACCGTGCGGATGATGCGCGGCCACGACATCGCGCTGCTCGTCGACTACCGCAACGATCCGGCGATCGGCACGTTCCAGGATTGGGAGCTGCCGTTCACCGAGGCCGCGGCGCAGCGGCTGATCGACGGCCAGGCGGCGCTGGACGGGCCCACGGACGGCGAGTGGGTGCAGCTGGCCGTGCAGCTCGCCGCCACCGGCGAGGTGGTGGGCGACATCGCCGTGCAGCTCAGCGGCGGGGGCGCGTTCGCGACGCTCGGCTACACGTTCGCCGCCGAGCACCACGGCCGCGGCTACGCCACCGAGGCAGCGAGCGCGGTGGTCGACGCCCTGTGCGCGATGGGCGTGCACCGCTTCGTCGCCACGCTCGACCCGGAGAACGTGCCGTCGATGAGGGTGCTGGAGGCCGTCGGCTTCACGTTCGAGTGCATTGCCCGCCAGGCCGCCGACGTGCGCGGCGAGTGGGTCGACGACCTGCGCTACTCGATGCTGGCCGCCGACCGTCGGGCGTGGCGCGACCGCCTCCGCACACGACCCGCGGAGATCCAGCTGGTGCCGCTCGACGACGAACTCGTCGACTCGTTCCTCGGTGTCAGCACGCACCACTCGCAACAGCGGTTCGTGCGCCCGATCGTGCTCGCGCTGTCGCAGATGGCGTTCCCCATCTTCCGCGACGACGGTCGCCAGTTCGTACCCGAGGCCTTCGGCATCACTGCCGATGGCGTCGCGGCGGGCTTCGTGCAGCTCGCGAACTGCTCGTTCCTCCACGACGAGCCGTACCTGTGGCGGCTGCTCGTCGACCGCTGGCACCAGCGCCGCGGCATCGGCCGCGAGGTGCTGCACCTCATCGCCCAGCGCACCCGCGCCGCCGGCCACTCCACACTGGTGGTCTCGTACGGTGAGGGGCCGGGCAGCCCGGGGCCGCTGTACCGCTCGTTCGGCTTCGTGCCCACCGGCGAGATCTCCGAGGGCGAGACGGTGGCCCGGCTCGTGCTGTGAACGCCGCGCAGTAGCGTCGCGCCATGCCGATCCTGCACACGCCGCGCCTCACCCTCCGCGTCGCCCGTGCCGCCGATGCGCCCACGATCACCGGCTACCGCAGCGATCCGGAGATCGGGAAGTTCCAGGACTGGGACCTGCCCTACGACGGCGAGCGGGCAGCGGCCCGTCTCGCCGCGCAGGCCGACGTGGACGACGTCGGCGAGGGTAGGTGGACGACGTTCGCGATCGAGCTGGCCGGCGAGGTGATCGGCGACGTCGTCGCGTGCGTGCGCGAGGGCGGCGGCGTCGCCGAGATCGGCTTCACACTGTCACCCGGCCACCACGGCCACGGCTACGCCACCGAGGCCGCCGGCGCGCTGGCCGACCACCTCTTCGAGCACCACGGCGTGCACCGCATCGAGGCGAGCCTGGATCCGGAGAACGTCGCCTCCATGCGCGTACTGGAGGCGATCGGCATGCGCGACGAGGGCATCACCCGCCGCTCGTACCGGGTGCGCGGCGAGTGGGTCGACGACCTGCGCCTGGCGATGCTGGACACGGATCGCGCCGAGTGGCTCACGCGGCCGCGCACGGCGCCGGCATCGCTGGAGCTGGTGGAGATCACCCCGGACGTGTCGTACCTGTGGGGCCGCCTGCGCACCCATCGCTCGCAGGAGCGCTTCGTGTCGCCGATGGCGCTGTCGTTCCGCGATGCGCTGTTCCCGGAGGTGATCGAGGGTGCGCCGGTCGTGCCGTGGATGCGCGGTGTGCTGGCCGACGGCGAGCGGGTCGCGTTCGTGATGCTCGCCGAGGTGACCGACCACCACCCCGAGCCCTACCTGTGGCGGCTGCTGGTCGACCGCATGCACCAGCGGCGCGGCATCGGCAGCTCGATCGTGCGCCACCTTGCCGCGCAGATGCTGGTTGCCGGCCACACCACCCTGCTCACCAGCTGGGGCGAGGGCCCCGGCAGCCCGCGGGAGTTCTACCTCGAGGAGGGCTTCGTGCCCACCGGTGAGCTCGACGGCGACGAGACCGTGGGCCGGCTCACCCTGTAGCGGAGCCTCCCTCGTCGTTGCCGGGCTCGTCCACCTTGTCCACCTTGTCCACCCTGTCCTTGCGGCCGGCGAACTCGTAGTCCTCCGGCAGCTGCGGCAGGGATGTCAACCAGTCCCACAGGCGGTCGATCTGGGGTGCGAGCGCGTCGACATCACCGCTGTTGTCGACGACGAAGTCCGCGCCCTCCAGCCTCTGCTCGCGGGTGGCCTGGCGGGCGATGCGCGCCCGCGCGTCGGCTTCGTCGAAGCCCCGGAACTGCACGAGCCGCTGCACCTGCGTCTCCACCGGCACATCCACCACGATCTTGCCCTGCAAGCCCTCGCGCGGGTTCTCGGTGAGCAGCGGGATGTCGAGGATGACGACTCGATCGGTCGCGACGTGGTCCATCACCTGCCGGTTCATCTCGGCGCCCACCGCCGGGTGCACGATCCCGTTGAGATCCTTCAACGCGTCCGGGTCGGCGAACGCGATGCCGGCGAGCGCGGCGCGATCCAGCGACCCATCGGCCGCGATCACCTCCGCACCGAACCGCTCGGCCAGCTTCGTCAGCACCGGCGACCCCGGCTGCTGCACGTCGCGCACCACCTGGTCGGCATCCACGATCACCGCGCCCCGCGCCGCCAGCGCCGCGCTCACCGTCGACTTCCCCGAGCCGATCCCCCCAGTCAGTCCCACCAAGATCATGACCAGACCGTACCCGCGCGCACCTACCTTCCCGCCGATGCGACGCTGTGAGCAGGTCGGCGATGGGTTGACAGGGGCGCTACTAGCATCGACGCGTGGCTGACGACACCGACGAGCTCCCGGTTGGACAGCCGCCGGATGCCACAGAACCCGCCTCGGTGGGGTGGCCACTCGTCGAGCGACGACGCTCCAGCCGCACGCCGCCGGGTGGCATCGAACGGCGCTCGCTCGCCGCGCAACCGCGGGCTGACACGCCGACGCTGACGGCAGCGCCGCTGTGGCCGTTCCGCATCGCCGCCCTCATCGGTGCGCTCGTGCGCGCCCAGCCCGAGATGTCGGTCGACAACTGGAGCCTCACGGTCATCACGGCCGCAGCCACCGTGTTCACCGCCGTCGCCTGCCGGCGCTCGGTGCCGTACCGCAACGACGCCAAGATCCGCCTGCGCATCGTCGTCGAGGTCGCGGCCGTCACCGCTGCTGTGCTGCTCAGCGGGGCGTGGTCGTCACCGTTCGTGCTGCTGCTGGTGCCGGCCACGATGCTCGCCGGTTTCGCGGCCGGTGGCGGGTTCAGCGCCCAGCTGAGCGCAGCCGCGGTCGCCGTCGTCACCGTGCAGCACGTACCCAACGTGGGCGTGCGCCAGGGCTTGCAGGACGGGGCGCTGTGGGTGGGGCTGCTCGGACTCGTCGCGTTCACCAGCGGGCTCGCTCACCGGGCCGCGCACGACGCGGCCCGCCAGCAGCAGGTCGCGCACGACCGGGTGAGCCGCCTCGCCGACGCCAACTCGCTGTTGTTCGCGTTGCAACGAGTCGCGCAGACGCTGCCCGCCTCGCTCGACCTGGAGGAGGTGTTGGACTCCACCGTCGGCCGCCTGCGCACGATGGTGCGCCCGGAGGTGTTCGCTGTCTTCCTGGTGGAGTCGGGCACCAAGCAGGCGATCCCGGCACGCACGCACGGCATCGACAGCGCCCGTTCGTACTCGCTCGATCACCTCCCCGCTGGGCTACGCCAGGCGCTCGAGTCACCCAAGACGATCCGTCTGGACAACGTGCCCGCCGGCGGTGGCATCTCACCCGGCGCGCGTAGTGGCCTGTATGCCGCCCTGCGCGCACGCGGAGCGCTCATCGGCTTTGTCGCGGTCGAGGCCCCCACCACCGCCGCCTTCGGGCCACAGCAGACCGAGGTGGTGCACGGCCTCTCCGAACCGTTCGGCATCGCGATCGACAACGCCCGAATGTTCGGGCGCATCCGCACGATTGCCACCGACGAGGAGCGCACGCGTATCGCCCGCGAGCTGCACGACCACGTCGGCAGCTCGCTGGCACTGATCGGCTTCGAGGTGGACCGCGCGCTGTCCGTCGCGTCCGAGGGCGGCGAGACGATGCCGGTGCTACGTGAGCTGCGCGACCATGTCTCGGCCGTCGTGCGTGAGGTGCGCGACACGCTCTACGACCTGCGCACCGACGTCACCGACGCCAAGGACATGTCGGCCACGCTCCAGGAGTTCCTCGACCGGGTGGAGTCCCGCAGCTCGCTGGAGACGCGCCTGGACCTGCGCGTCAGCGGTCGCCTG
>CAYZFZ010000170.1:0-1655 GCA_964477795.1 uncultured Bifidobacterium sp. | reverse complement strand
ACCTGCGCACCGACATCACCGAGAGCCGCGACCTGGCGGCCACCACGGCCGAGTTCCTACTGCGCCTCGGGCAGCGCAGTGGCATCGAGACCCACACCGACTTCGACATCGGCGAGCGGCTGCCGATGACCATCGAGCGCGAGCTGTGGCAGATCATGCGCGAGGCGATGGTCAACGCGGAGCGGCACGCCCACGCCGGCCGCATCGAGGTGTCCTGCCGCCGGACGGACACGGGCCTGGTGTGCGTGGTTCGTGACGACGGCGTGGGTCTCGACGCGACGCGCGCCCGGCACGACAGCTACGGTCTCGTGGGCATGCGCGAACGCGCGCACCGCCTCGATGCAGAGCTGTCGGTGTGCACTCCCCCGAACGGTGGCACCGAAGTTCGCATCACCCTGTTCACGAAAGGACGTCGACTCTGATGGCGATCACGGTGGTGCTGGTCGACGACCACACGATGCTGCGTCAGAGCCTGCGTCGCGCCCTGGACGCGGAAGGCATCCAGGTGATCGGTGAAGCCGCCGACGGCGAGGAGGGTGTGCGCGTCGCCACGCAACTGCAACCCGACGTGGTGCTGATGGACGTCTCCATGCCCACGCTCGGTGGCATCGACGCAACCCGCCGGCTGGTGGCCGCGAAGAGCGAGACACGGGTCGTGATGCTCACCATGCACGTCGACCGCGATGTGGTGGAGAGCGCGCTGAAGGCCGGCGCGGTCGGCTATGTCACCAAGGACGCATCCGTCGGCGAGGTCGCCGAAGCCATCCGCCTCGCGGCCAACGGCGACCGGCCGCTGTCGCCGCATCTCGCCGGCGCGCTGTTGCACGAGGCGCGCAGCACCGACGGCATCATCTCCACCCGCGAGGAGGAGGTGCTACAGCTCGTGGCCGACGGGCTGGGCACCAACGAGATCGCTGCCCGCCTGTACATCAGCCATCGCACCGTGAAGAACCACCTGGCGTCGATCTACGACAAGCTCGACGCCCGCGACCGCACCCAGGCGGTGCTGATGGCCGTGAAGATGGGCATCGTCAAACTCACCTGAAAACGGCCGATGGCACGGCTGCAGGGCCGTGCCATCGTGCGAGTGAACGCCGGGTGTGGATCAGGCGTCGGCGGGCTCGTCGCTCGCGACCTCCGCGGCAGCGTCGGCGACATCGCCTTCGGCGCCGGGAGCTTCGCCCGGGTTCTCCTGGTAGTACTCGGCCCACGCGGCCTCGCGCTCGGCGTCGTCGCCGCCCGCAGCCCAGTTGCCATGCTCGTCGATCTCGAAGTGCGAGCGGTACTCCTCGGCCAGCTCGCCACCTTCGGCGGCCTGCTTGATCGAAAGGCTGATACGGCGCCGGGCCAGGTCGAGATCGATGATCTTCACCCACAGCTCCTCGCCCGGGGTGACGACCTGCTCGGGCGAATCGACATGGTGCGTGGACATCTCGGAGATGTGCACGAGACCCTCGATGCCCTCGCCGACCTGCACGAACCCACCGAAGGGCACCAGCTTGGTGACCCGGCCGTAGACCAGCTGGCCCACCTCGTGCGAGCCGGCGAACTCCTGCCAGGGATCCTGCTGGGTGGCCTTCAGCGACAGGCTGATGCGCTCACGGTCGAAGTCGACGTCCTGCATCTGGACGGTGACCTTGTCGCCGACGGCGACG
>CAYZFZ010000169.1:0-8040 GCA_964477795.1 uncultured Bifidobacterium sp. | reverse complement strand
GTCCGCATCCTCTACATCCATGTGCCCTCGGCATGGCTCGCCTACCTCGCGTTCGGCGTCACCGGGCTCAGCAGCATCGCCTACCTGTGGAAGCGCACCCGCAACCTGCAGTGGGATCGTCTCGCCGGTGCCAGCGCCGAGGTGGGCGTGCTGTTCATGGGCATCACGCTGGTCAGCGGCAGCCTGTGGGGCCGCATCTCGTGGGGCACGTTCTGGACGTGGGACGCCCGCCTCACCACCACTGCCTTCCTGTTCGTCACCTACATCGGCTACCTCGCCGTGCGCGATCTCGGTGGCACCCATCAGCAGCGGGCGAAGCGCAGCGCGGTGCTGGCCGTGCTGGCGATGCTGGAGGTACCGCTCGTGCACTTCAGCGTCACCTGGTGGCGGCCGCTGCACCAGAACGAGACGGTCGAGAACGGCAAGCTCAGTGGCCTGATGCTGTTCACCCTGTTCGTCGGCATCATCGCGTTCACCCTGCTGTACGTGTGGCTGGTGCTGCACCGCCAGCGGGTGCTCACGCTCGTCGACCAGGTCGACGACCAGGGCCTCGATCTCGCGATCGCGGAGCGGCGCAACGAGGCGCTCGCCGGGGGTGCGGCGTCATGATCGCGATGCTCAACGCCGGCTACGTCATCGGCAGCTATGTGGTCACGTTCGGTGCCATCGGTGTGTACACGTGGCGGATGCTGGCCCGCGCCCGCCGCGCCGCCCGCCAGGTGCCACCCGCGGACCGGCCATGGACCTGAACGACACGGACGTGAGCAGCGACACGGATCTCGACCTCAGCCCGCGCCCGGTGGTGCCCACCGCGGCGCGGGGCAAGAAGAAGCCGTGGTTCGCGTACGGGGTGCTCGCACTCGTGCTGGTGGCGGGAGGGGTGTTCGTCGCCAAGTTCCTCACCAACGCGCTCGACTACTACTGCAACGTGGACGAGGTGGGTGTGAAGGACGGCTGCGACGTCGGCCGCAACATCCGCATCCAGGGCGTGGTGGAGAAGGGGTCGGTCGACCAGACTTCGTCCGTCACCAGCTTCGTCGTCACGTTCAACGGCGTCTCGATGCCGGTGGTGCTGAGCAGCGAGCCCACCGGTCTGTTCCAGGAGTGCATCCCGGTCGTCGTCACCGGCAAGGTGGTCGAGGCCGCCGACGGCAGCCGCCTGTTCGAGGGCAACGAGCTGCTCGTCAAGCACGACGCGAACTACGACAAGGAGAACAAGGATCGCGTCGCCGAGGCCGATGCGGAGGCCGACGCGTGCGCGGATCGGTAGTGCTCGCCGAAGGCGCCAACGGGCTGATCGGTCACTCGGCGCTGATCGTCGGCTTCGCGGCCTGCGTGTTCGGCGCGCTCGGCCTCGTCACCGCCACGGTCATGCGCAACCCCCGGCTCGCCCGCACGGTGCAGGCCTACGGATGGCTGGCGCTGGCCGGCGCCGTGGTCGCGATCGCCACGATGATCAAGGCGCTCGTCACCCGCGATTGGTCGCTGGCCTACGTGCAGAAGGTGGGCAGCTACGACACGCCCGCGCTGTTCAACTTCACGGCCGTGTGGTCCGCGCTGGAGGGCAGCATCCTGCTCTGGCTGCTGCTGCTGGCCGTGTACCTCGCCGTCGTCATGCGCCGCTACCGGGCACGGATGGCCGACCCGATGGTCTCGTGGGCGCTGGCGGTGATGTTCGTCGTGGCCGCGTTCTTCTTCTTCCTCGCGCTCGGCCCCACGGACGCGTTCCGGGCCGCGGCCGCCCCCGACTTCACGCAGTGCTGCAAGGGGCCCAACCCGCTACTGCAGAACCATGTGCTCGTCTTGTTCCACCCGCCGATCCTCTACCTCGGCTATGTCGGCTTCACCGTCCCGTTCGCGTTCGCGATCGCCGCGCTCGTCACCGGCCAGGTGGGCGAGGGCTGGCTGATCGAGACCCGCCGCTGGGCGCTGTTCGCCTGGGGGTTCCTCACGCTGGGCATCATCCTCGGCGGCTGGTGGAGCTACGAGGTGCTCGGCTGGGGCGGTGTGTGGGCGTGGGATCCGGTGGAGAACGCGAGCTTCCTGCCGTGGCTGACGGGCACCGCCTACATCCACTCGGTGATGGTGCAGGAGCGGCGCGGCATGCTCCGCGTGTGGAACCTCAGCCTGCTGGTGGCCACGTTCTCGCTCACGATCCTGGGCACGTTCCTCACCCGCAGCGGCGTGGTGAACAGCGTGCACGCGTTCAGCGACAGCACCATCGGGCCGTACCTGCTGGGCGCGTTCGGTGTCGTGATCGCGGTGTCGCTGGGCCTCATCGCCTGGCGCGGCGACCGGCTGCGCTCGCCCGGTGCGATCGACTCGCCCGTGTCGCGTGAGGGTGCGTTCCTCGCCAACAACGTGATCTTCTCCCTGTTCGCGTTCGTGATCCTGCTGGGCACCGTCTTCCCGCTGATCGTGGAGGCCAAGGACGACCGCAAGATCGCCGTCGGTTCGCCGTTCTTCGACACGATGGGCCAGCCGATCGGCCTCGTGCTGCTGTTCCTGATGGCGGTCGCGCCGGCGCTGCCATGGCGCAAGGCGTCGGGCGAGTTGCTGCGCGAGCGCCTGTTCTGGCCCGCGTGGTGCGGCGCCGGCGCGCTCGTGCTGTCCGTGCTGCTGGGCGCCACCGGGTTCACGTCGCTGCTCGCGTTCGGGTTGGCCGGCTTCGCCGCCGGCTCGGCGCTGCGCCAGCTCGTGCTGGCCACCCGCCGGCAGGGCTACCGCGGCCTGCTCGGGCGTACCAACGGCGGCATGATCGTGCACCTCGGTGTCATCCTCGTCGCGATCGGGCTCGTCGCGTCGAACAGCTACACCCGCTCGGGCGAGTTCACGGTGAGCAAGGGCGAGACGATCGAGTTCGCCGGCCACACGTTCACGCTCGTCGACCTCACCGACTTCAAGACACCGCGTGCGGTGGGCATCAAGGCGCTGATCTCGATCGACGGCGGCCAGGCGTACGCACCGGCGATCAGCAAGTTCACCGCCAACGGGATGGACATCGCCACGCCGAGCGTGAAGACCGGCGTCACCGGCGACATCTACCTGACGCTGGAGAACGGCTCGAAGCCGAGCACCGGCGAGGCGAAGATCAAGGTGTTCCTGAAGCCGATGATCGTGTGGCTGTGGATCGGCGGTCTGCTGTGCGCGTTCGGCACCATCCTCGCCGCCTTCCCCGGGCGCCATCGGCGGCGGGCCACCGACCCGGTGTCGGCGCCGATCGACCTCGGCGACGAGCCGCCGCCCCACGACACGCCTGCCAAGGAGGCCGTCGATGTCTGAGCCCGAGCAGCCCGCCGCGCCCGAAGCGGCCCCGTCCACCGGGCCGTCGCGCCGGCGGATCGCACCGATCATCGTGCTCGTCGTCGCCGCCGTGCTCGGCGGGCTGTTCTGGGTGCTGGCCGGCAGCGACTCGGGCATCGACGACACCACCGGCCTGGTGGCCAGCCCGCTCATCGACCGGCCGGCGCCGTCGGTGCGCAGCACCACGCTCGACGGCGAGCCCTTCGACCTGGCCCGCCGCAAGGGCAGCTGGGTCGTCGTCAACTTCTTCCAGTCGGAGTGCGCGCCGTGCAAGGCCGAGCACGCCGACCTGCTCAAGTTCGTGGAGCAGCAGGCGACGTTCGAGGGCGGCGCCGAGTTCTACAGCATCGTGCAACCGCCGAACTCCGATGCCGACATCCGCGCGTTCTTCGCCGAACGCGGGGGCGACTGGCCGGTCATCCACGACGACGACGGTGCGATCAATGTCGCGTTCGGTGTGTCGCAGGTGCCCGAGACGTTCATCATCGACCCCAGCGGCATCGTGCGAGTGCGCTGGGCCGGCCAGATCGACGCGATCACGCTGTCGCAGCTGGTGCAGCAGCAGCGCGACCTGTACGGGGTGCAATGAGCCGAACGTCAGCTCTCAAGCGGTGGCCCGGATGGGTGCTGCTCGTGCTCGTGGTCGCGGGTTTCCTCGCCTACGGCAGCACGCGCGACGACGGTGCGCGCACGCCTGAGGAGCGGGTGGAGGAGATCAGCAAGCAGCTCGCCTGCCCGATCTGCGGCGGCGAGACGGTCTACGAGTCGCGCAACACCGCGTCCGCGTCGATCCGCGCCGAGATCAAGGCGCAGGTCACCACCACCGACGCGAGCGACGACGAGATCATCGCGTTCGTCGTGCAGCAGTTCGGCGCCAAGACCCAGCTGGTGCCGAAGGCCACCGGCTTCGAGTCGCTGGTGTGGGTGCTGCCGGCGGTGGCGCTGGTGTGCGCGGGTGTCGGCCTGTTCTTCGCGTTCCGCCGCTGGAAGGCCAACGTCGACACCGTGCCCGACGACGAGGATCGCGCCAGGGTGGAGGCCGCGCTCGCCGCCGAACCCGATCCCGAACCCGAACCCGAGGCCGCCGATCCCCAAGCTGCCGATCCCGACGCCGAGGGCGGCGAGCCGTGAACCCCGACCGCCTCGCCGAGCTCGAGGAGCAGCGCCGCTTCCTGCTCGACAGCATCCGCGACATCGAGCGCGAGCATTCGGTGGGCGACATCGACGACCACGACTACACGTCGCTGCGCGACGGCTACGTGGCCCGCGCCGCTGCCGTGCTGCGCGAGATCGAGGACGGGCGCAGCTCCATGCTCGCCAAGCCGCCCACCCGCTGGGGCCGGCGGCTGGCGATCATCGGCGCCACGCTCGCGGTGGCCGTTGGGCTCGGGGTGTTCGTCGCCCAGTCGGCCGGCCAGCGACTGCCCGGCCAGTCGCTCACCGGCGGCCCGTCCGCCGACGAGGTGGCGGTGCAGCTCGCCGAGGGCCGCCGCCTGCTGGCCACCGACACCGCCGGTGCCCGCACCGCCTACGAGCGGGTGCTCGAACTGGAGCCCGGCAACGCCGAGGCGGCCACCTACCTCGCCTACCTGACGGTGCTCGACGGGCAGCAGGCCGGCGACCAGGCCGCCGTGCAGCAGGGTGTGGCCGCGCTGCAGCAGGCGGCGACGATCGACGCAACGTACGGCGACCCGCACTGCCTGCTCGCAGTTGCCGGCGGCAACTTCCTCGACCCGCCCGACGAGGCGCTCGTCGAGCAGGAGGGCCCGAAGTGCCTGGCGTTGAACCCGCCGCAGTCGATGGTGCCGATGATCGAGGACCTCATCGCCCGCGTCACCGGCTCCACCACCAGCACCGTCCTCAGCGACGACATCGACGTGTTGCTCGCCCAGGCCGACGCCGAGCAGACCGATGGTGATTTCGCCGGCGCACTGGCCACCTACCAGCACATCCTCGAGCTGGATCCGACCAACCTGCACGCGAAGTCGTACTCGGCGTACCTGATCGCGCTGAACGGTCGCGACACCGGCAACCCGGATCAGGTCGACCAGGGGATCGAGCTGCTGCAGGAGGTCGCCGACGAGCATGCGGACTACCCGGACGCACACTGCCTGCTCGCGATCGCGGCCGGCTACCTGCTGGAGGAGCGCGACGTCGACCTGGCCAGGGAGGCGGGCACGGCCTGCCTCGCGCTCGACGCGCCCGACGATCTGGCGCCGCTCGTGCAGGAGCTGCTGAACAGCCTCGCCACCGCCGGCTGAAGCCCTGGCCGGTCGAAACCCTTGGCGGTCGATGCTCGCAGTATGGTGCGGCCCATGAGCACCCCTCCGCCCCCTCCGAACATGCCGGGCCAGGACGGCGGTTTCCAGCCGCCGCCGGGCTACCAGCAACCGGGGTACCAGCAGCCGGGGTACGTGTTCCAGCGGCCCGGCTACCAGCCGCCTGGCTACCAGCCGTACTCGGGCCAGCCGATGCAGCAGGGCACCTCGGGCATGGCGATCGCATCGCTCGTGTGCAGCCTCACCGGCTTCTTCACCTGCGGCATCACGTCCGTGCTGGGTGTCATCTTCGGCTTCGTCGGGCTGTCGCAGACGAAGGACGACGCGCGCCCGGGCCGCGGCCTCGCGATCGCCGGTCTGGTGATCGGGTTCATCTTCCTCGCGCTCTGGATCTGGCTGTGGGTCGCGGTCGCAGTCGACCCCGATCACTGCATCGAGTTCGGCACCAGCGACCGCTGCGGCTGATCACACGTCACTGATCACACATCGGGTGGGGGCCAGGCGGTGGCCTCCACCACCTGGCCGTCCGCGTTGCGCTGCAGCACCCAGACGCTGGCCTTGCGCCAGTTCGGCTCGCCGACGATCTCGCAGCCGCGCCGCTGCAGCGCGCCGATCGTGTCGGGGATGAGGTCGCCGTGGCTGCACAGCACGCTGCCGTCGGGCACCTCGGCGAGCAGGTCGAGCGCGCCCTCGAACCCCGTGCCCTCGGCCAGCCGGGCATCGTCGCGCACGGGCAGGCGCAGCACGGCGGCCAGCGGGTGCAGGGTCTGCACGCAGCGTTCGTAGGGGCTGCTCACCAGCTCGCCGGTGGTGTGGCGGGCGAGCAGGCGGGCCAGCGCGTCGGCCTGCCGGCGCCCCTCCTTGGACAGCGGCCGCAGCCGGTCGTCGCCGCGCCAGGCGGCGCGTTCTCCCGCCTTTGCGTGGCGGACGAGGTAGAGCATCAGCCCAGCGACGACTCGCGGGTGGCCTGCATGTGCCGCGCCGCCAGCTGGCGCACGATCATCAGGAACACGGCGGCGGCGGCGAGCGAGAGCAGCCCGCTGATCGCGACGTAGCCGATCTTGTCGCTGAGGTTCTTGGCCAGATCGGTGCTGGAGCCGGAGGTGCGCACCGGTCCGAACGCACCGCTGAGGCCGAGCGCGAAGCCGGCGGCCACGGATGCGAGCGTGAGCCCGAGGTACACGCCGATCAGGGGGCTCACCAGGCGTTGCTTCCAGCTGGGGTCGCCCGGCGCGGTCTCGGGGTCGGCGGCCTTCCACAGCTCTCGCCACATGAAGAAGTTGAGGATGCCCAGGGTGCAGCCGCCGAGGATGTTGACCGCGATCGTGGCGCCCGGGCTGAACGCCTGCGGCATGCGGCCGAGGAGCTGGTGGTTCTTGGCGAGGCGGAACGTCCACACGACGAGCACGACGAGCTGGCCGATCGACACGCCGGCGGCGACGAGCACGATGAGGAGGTACAGGCCGAGCTTGTCGTCGAACTGCGAGGAGGAGATCGTGTCATCCAGGAAGTCGGCCGCCGAGTTGCGCAGCGTGAACTGGATCGCGAAGGACAGCACCTGGACGACGAGCGAGGCAGCCAACAGGCCCACCAGCCACTTGGTGAGGCCGCCGATCTTCTGGAACCGGCCTTGAACGGCGCCGTAGCCGCCGTACGCCACGTAGCCGGGAGGGGGTGCCATGTTCGGCGGGGGAGGGGGCGGCGTGTCGCTCATGGCCTGCACCTTAGGCGCATGAGGGTCGTGCACCGGTGGGCGCACAGTATCGGCCGATCATTGGCATGATGGCGAGGTGTCGGTTCTCGGTCGATTGATCGTGGGCGGCCTCGGCGTCGCCGGGCTCGTTCATTGCTCTCGCGCATGGAGGAGCGGGCGTCTTCCGGTGAGCGCCGACGACCTCGCAGCACTGGAAGACACGCTCGAGTTGCTCTCCGACCCAACGGCGATGGCCGACATCGAACACGCCCGACGAGAGGTCAAAGCCGGTCACATCGTTTCCGCCGATGAGATGCGCGCCAAGTACCTTCGGCGATGACCGAACCCCTCTGGACTTGATCGATGGCCAGGCGCGCCTTGTCGCCGTGTTGCGGATCGACCATCGCTCCGACGTGTACCGACCCCGCGACGTGAGCGCAGAGTCGCCGATCGGGACTGGTCGCGTTGCTGGAGGTGGTCATCTCAGATAATCTGACTTCATGCCTGAGATCACCGCGACCGAAGCATCTCGAAGCTTCGCGGACCTGCTCGATGCCGTCGAGCACCGTGGCGAGACGTTCGTGATCGTTCGTCGAGGGAAGGTGATCGCTCAACTCGAGCCTGCGCGCGTTGCGTCCGGAGCGCGTGCAAAGGACGTCCTCAGACGGCACCGCATCGATCACGCCTGGCGTGAGGAAGTGGCCGAACTCCGATCGCAACTCGTCACCGAGGAGCGGTTCTGACCGCCCTCCTGCTCGACACGAG
>CAYZFZ010000168.1:0-8051 GCA_964477795.1 uncultured Bifidobacterium sp. | reverse complement strand
ACACGGTCGGCTTCGTCCGCCGCCTGCCGCACGGGCTGGTCGAGGCGTTCAAGAGCACGCTCGAGGTCGCCAGCACGGCCGACTTCCTGGTGCACGTGGTCGACTGCGCAGCACCCGACCCCGACGGCCAGATCGCGGCCGTGCGCGAGGTGCTCGGCGAGATCGACGCGCTGGAGGTGCCCGAGCTGCTGGTGTTCAACAAGGCCGATGCCGCCCCCGAGGTCGCCGCCGACTTGCAGGCTTGCCACCAGGGATCGGTTGCGATCAGCGCCCGCACCGGTGAGGGCATCGACCGGTTCCTGCAAGTGTTGGGCGACCGCCTGCGCTCGATCACGGCCGTGGTGGAGCTGCTGGTGCCCTATGACCGCGGCGACGTGCTGGCCTCCATCCACCGCGAGGGTGAGGTGGTGTCCACCTTCCACGACACCGACGGCGTGCGTGTGCGCGCCCGCCTCAGCGACGCGTCGGCCGGCCGGCTCGCCGAGTACGCCGCCCACACGTCGTAAGTGCCTTCGGTCGCCGCCGCCCTCATCGGGCAGGATGGTGCACGCATGAAGGATCCCGACGGCTTCGTCCCACCCCCGTACCCGTACGACCGCCTCGACCGCCTGGCCCCGTTGGCGAAGGCGCTGCCCGGTGGAGTGGTCGACTTGTCGATCGGCACGCCGTGCGATCCACCCCCGCCCGAGGTGCTGCATGCCCTCGGCCACAGCGACAGCGAACGTGGTTACCCGGCCAGCATCGGTAGCGAGCCGCTGCGTGGCGCCATCCGCGACTGGCTGCACCGCAGCTTCGACGTGGAGGTGCCGCTGTCGCAGATCGCCGCCTGCGTCGGCACCAAGGAGTTCGTCGCCACGACGCCGCAGTACCTCAAGCTGCGCGCACCCTCGCGCGACACCGTGCTCTACCCGGCGGTGTCGTATCCCACCTACGAGATGGGAGCCGTGCTCGCCGGCTGCCGTGCCGTGCCGGTGCCGGCTGCGGCCGATGGTGGCATCGACCTTGCCGCCATCGACCCCAGCGATGCGGCGCGGGCACTGATGCTCTGGGTGAACAGCCCGTCGAACCCGACCGGTGCCCTCAGCGACCTCGCCGCCGCGGCCGCCTGGGGCCGGGCGAACGACGTGCCGGTGTTCAGTGACGAGTGCTACGTGGAGTTCACCTGGGATGGTCCGGGGCGCACGATCCTGCAGTCGGGGCTGCCCGGTGTCGTCGCCGTGCACTCGCTGTCCAAGCGCTCGAACCTGGCCGGCGTCCGCGTCGGCTTCTACGCCGGCGACGGCGACCTCGTCGACTACCTCAAGGAGGTGCGCAAGCACGTGGGCATGATGGTGCCCGGGCCGGCGCAGGCGGCGGGTGTCGCCGCGCTGGCCGACGATGCCCATGTCGTCGCACAGCGCGACCGGTACCGGCGCCGCCTCGAGCGGCTCGCCCACGTCCTGTCGTCATGGTCGGGACTGCCGGTGCCTTTGCCGGCGGGCAGCTTCTACCTCTGGTTCGACGCCCACGACGGCTGGGCGTTCGCCGAACGGCTTGCGCGGGAGGGAGGTGCGCTCGTCAGCCCCGGCGACTTCTACGGTGCCGGTGGAGCACAGAACGTGCGCGCCGCCGTGGTACAACCTGACGATCGGATCGAGTTGGTGGCGACGCGCCTGGGAGTGCAGTGATGAGTGAACCGCAACCACCGTTCGGTGCGCCGCCGCCCAGCCGGCCGCCCTACGGCGTCGCGCCCCAGCCCGCCGCGGTGCCGCCGGCCTACGGCACAGTCCCCGGCCAGGGCTACGGTTACGGCACACCTGTCACGCAGCCGTACGGCGCGGTGCCGATGCAGACCCTGGGCCTGGCGCCCGCCTCGCCGACTCCCGTGCCCACCCGCCGCAAGGGTCTGCTGTTCACCGGCGTCGCCATCGCTGCCGCGGGCCTGATCGCCGCCGGGGTGCTGTTCGCACTCAGCCTCACCATGCCGGAGAAGACGGTGGAGAAGTTCGCGCGGGCGCCATCGGGGTGCACCACCACGCTCGAGTTCTCGAAGCGGGCGACGTTCACGTTGTACGTGGAGACTAGGGGCACCGCCGGGGTCAGCGGCGGCGACTGCCCGGCGAACGGCACGTCGTACGACCGTGCCGACGACGACCTGCCCCAGGTGGCGCTGACGATGCTGGACAGCGCCGATCAGGAGGTGCCGATGACCGCGGTGAGCAGCCCGTCGTACGACGAGGGCGCCTTCGCCGGCCAGGCGGTGCAGGTCGTGGAGATCACCGAGCCGGGCAGCTACCGGCTGACGGTGACCAGTGAGGACACGGACTTCGCCATCGCCGTGGGCGGCGACCCGCAGGCCGATGCGACCCGCTTGGTGAACACCGGTCTCGGCGCCGCGGTCGTGGGCGTGGTGCTGGGTGGCGTGCTGATGCTGCTGGGGATGCGCAAGAAGCCGGTCGCCCCGGCCGCCGCCACGCCGGGGTGGCAACCGGCGCAGCCGGCGGCATACGGCTCGACGCAGGGCTGGCCGCCGCAGGCGACGGTGCCGGGTGCAGTGCCGACCTACCCGCAGCAGCCCGTGCCACCGTCGTACGGGCAGCCGGCGCAGCCCTCACCGCCCGCGCAGCCGGTCTACCCGCCGGCGCCGCCCGCCCCACCGAGTGGGCAGGGCGGGCCGAGTGGGCAAGGCGGGCAGGGTTGGGGCGCACCCCATCAGTGACGTGCGGCTGATCCTGAGCTCGACCTAGAGTCGGCGCATGACCGTGACGACGCGGCCGAAGATCTGCACCTCGTCGGCACCGAACACCATCGGCTCCAGCCGCGGGTTGGCCGGCACCAGCGTGACGGTGTTGCCCTTGCGCTGATACGTCTTGACGGTGGCCTCCTCGCCGGGGATGCCGGCGATCACGATCTCGCCGTTGCTGGCCGTGGGCTGGGCGCGGGCGACCACGAAGTCGCCATCCATGATGCCCACCTCGATCATCGAGTCGCCCCGGACGCGCAGCATGAACAGCTCGCCGTCGCCGGTGAAGTCCTCCGGCAGGGGGAACAGCTCCTCCACGTTCTCCTGTGCCAGCACGTCGGTGCCGGCGGCAACATCGCCCACGAGCGGTACGTGCCGCACCGGGCGGCGCTCGATCGCCGCGCCGGACGAGGGATCGAAGCGGACCTCGATCGCGCGCGGCTTGGTTGGGTCGCGCTTGAGGTACCCGAGCCGCTGGAGCGACGCGAGGTGGCTGTGCACCGTGGAGGGGGAGGTGAGGCCCACGGCCTCGCCGATCTCGCGCACGCTGGGCGGGTAGCCCCGCTCGCGCATGCTGGATTCGATCATGTCGAGGATGCCGCGCTGACGGGCGGTGAGTTGTTCGGCCATGGGCGCAGCGTACACGCGTTCGTCGAACAGGTCAAACACCCGTTCGTGCAACAAATGTTCGCTCGCGGGTTGACGTCGAACAATCGTTCGTGCAGACTGCGAACAGTCGTTCGTGCAACACGTGTTCGACTCCAGGTCGACTCGTCCACCCGTCCGTTCCTCGAAGGGGATCCCGTCATGGCAGCCACGCTCGCTCCCAACACCGTGCCCTACACCGTGGTGCTCCCGGGCCGCTTCGGCGGCAGTGCCGAGCGCGAGGCCCGGCCCACCGCCCAGGTGTTCATCCGCCGGCGGCTGCTGGTCGCGCTGGTGCTCATCGCCGTCGTCGTCGCCCTCTGGGTGGGCGCCGGCAGCGTTCTGGCGAACCGCGGGGGTGATCCTGCCTCCACCTCCGCGGTTCGTCCAGCAAGCACGTACGTGGTTCAGCCGGGCGACACGTTGTGGTCGATCGCCCAGCGGTTCCACGGTTCCACCTCGCAGGTCGGCTACGTCGATGCGCTGGTCAGCGCCGTCGGCGAGGGGCCGCTGCAGGTCGGTCAGGTCATCACCCTTCCCTGACGCGACCCGACCCTTCGCGTCCGGCCTGCGCAGGTAGCGTTTGCTGCCATGCGGTGTCCCAAGTGCCACGTCGACGACACGAAGGTGATCGATTCGCGCGAGGCAGAGGACGGCGCGGCCATCCGCCGCCGGCGGGTGTGCGGGGCCTGCGCGCACCGCTTCACCACGTACGAGCGCCTCGAGGAGGTGCCCCTCACCGTGGTGAAGACCAACGGCAGCCGCGAGCCGTTCGATCGGCTCAAGCTGATCGCAGGCGTCAGTGCCGCCTGCAAGGGCCGCCCGGTGTCTGCCGAGCAGATCGAGCAGCTCGCCGAGGCGATCGAGGACGAGGTACGTCTGCTGGGCCCCGACGCCACCACCGCGTTCGTCGGGGTGGAGGTGCTCGATCGGCTGCGCCGCCTCGACGAGGTGGCCTACCTGCGCTTCGCCAGCGTGTACAAGGGGTTCGACGCGGCGGCCGACTTCCAGCGCGAGCTGGTGCTGCTGAAGAAGCTGCAACGGTCATGAACCGCCGGGCCGCGGCAACCGTGGCCGCCATGCTGGTCGCCTCGTTCGCCGCCTGCGGTGGCGACGGCTCGTCGGCGTCCAGCCCGACCGCCTCCGCCGAGGTCACCACGGCGCCGGCCAATACGTCCACCACGAATCCCGCCACCACGCCGGCCCCGACGACGGTGCCACCGACGACCGTGCCACCGACGACGGTGGCGCCCACGACGGTGGCCCCAACCACGCTGCCGCCGACCATGCTGCCGTCCACGACGGTGGCACCGGCCACCGTGCCCCCGGCACCCACCACCTCGGCGAGCGCCGACTTCCTCGGCGAGGAGACCATCGGCACCTCGGTGGAAGGCCGCCCGATCGTCGCCAGCCATCGCGGCACGCCGGGCGGCACCGTCATCTTGGTGATCGGCGTCATCCACGGCAACGAGAACGCCGGCCTGGCCATCCTCGACGACCTGCGCACGATGCCGCTGCCGGTCGGCCTCGACCTGTGGCTGATGGACACGATCAACCCCGACGGGCTGGCCAACGACGTGCGCGGCAACGGCAACCAGGTGGACCTGAACCGCAACTTCCCGCACGACTGGACCCAGGTGGCCCAGCCCGGCGAGTGGGAGTACAGCGGTACCGGCCCGGCCAGCGAGCCCGAGACGCAGGCCTACATCGCGTTCGCCGAGCGGATCCAGCCGAAGCTCACGCTGTGGTACCACCAAGACCTCAACCGCATCTCGCCGTCGAACCGCAAGGACGGCCCGCTGCGCGAGCGCTACGCGGCACTCACCGGCCTGCCGATCCTGGCGGTCACCGGCGGCACCTACACCGGCGTCGCCGCCACCTGGACGCGCCTCACCGTGCCCGACGCGATGTCGTTCATCGTGGAGCTGGGCCCCACCCTGTCCGCCGACGAGGCGGCCGTGCACGCGGCGGCAGTCGTCGATATCTCGGTGATGGCCCAGTCGATCGCCTGAGCCCAGGGGCGGGTTCAGCGTGCCCGGAGATAGCGGGTGAAGAGGAACCCGTCGTCCTCCAGCACGTGCGCCAGCTGCATGCGGTGGCTGAACGGGGGAGCGCCGGCGGTGAGGCGAGGACCGGAGCCACCGTTGAGCTGCGGGCTGATCGACAGGTTCAGCTCGTCGATCAGATCCGCTGCAGCGAGCAGGCCGTTGAGCGTGGCCCCGCCCTCAGCCTGCACGACCGCCGCATCGAGTTGCACCAGCGCGCCGGCGAGATCCACGTCGCCCGTGCCCGCGCGCACCGAGGGCACCGGCACCGCCGGGGCGTCGCTCGGAAGCACGAGCAGCACCTGCCCGGACCGGAACAGCGGCGTGGCGAAGTCGAAGTCGCCCGAGCGGGAGACGATCGCCAGCCGCTGGCCCGGCCGGCGCGGCGGGCCGTAGCCCTCGGCGCGCACGGTGCCGGCGCCGACGAGCAGCACGTCGGCGAACGATCGCAGCGTGAGGAGCAGCTGCTGGTCGGTGGGATTGGAGAGCCCGCGGGAGGTGCGGTCGACGACCGTCGAGCCGTCGAGGCCGGCCACCATGCACAGCGACACCCACGGCCGGTGCGCCGGGCGCGGCCTGGGTGCGTCGTAGCACTCGCGCAGATCGACGTCGTCGGCAGGGTGGGGAAGCAGGCGTCGCATTGGTGAGAGGATGCCACCCATGAGCACCGAACACGACGACCACCCCGCCGGCGGCGTGCGGACCGCGTTCCGCACCTGCCCGCTGTGCGAGGCCGGTTGTGGCCTCGAGATCACGGTTGCCCGCGACGCCGCCGGCGTCGAGGCCGTCACGCGCATCCGCGGCGATCAGGCCGATGTGTTCAGCCACGGCTTCATCTGCCCCCAGGGCAGCACGCTCAAGCAGCTCCACGACGACCCGGATCGCCTCCGCCGGCCGCTGGTGAAGCGCAACGGGGTGCACGAGGAGGTGGAGTGGGAGGAGGCCTGGGCGGTCATCGCCGACCGCCTTCCCGCGCTGATCCACCAGCACGGTCGGGAGGCGGTTGCCGTCTACCTCGGCAACCCCAGCGCGCACAGCCTCTCCGCCCTGCTCTACAACCGCTCGCTGCTGCAAGCGCTGGGCACCCGCCGGCGGTTCAGCGCGTCCACCGTCGACCAGATGCCGCGGCAGGTGGCCGCCGGCTACGTGTTCGGCTCGCCGGTGACGGTGCCGGTGCCCGATCTCGACCACACCGACTTCCTGGTGGTGATGGGTGCCAACCCGTACGCGTCGAACGGCAGCCTGTGCACCGCCCCCGACTTCCCCGGCCGCATCGAGGCCATCCGCGCCCGCGGTGGCACGGTGGTGGTGGTCGACCCGCGGCGCAGCCGCACGGCCGAGGAGGCCGATCGCTGGCTGCCCATCCGCCCCGGCACGGATGCCCTGCTGCTGGCGGCGATCGTCACCACGCTCGCCGAGGACGGGCTGATCGACCCCGGTGCGCACGTCGCCGCCCACCTGAGCGGCCTCGGTGCGGTCGTGGCTGCGCTGGCTCCGTTCACCGCCGACGGCGTCGCCGCCGCGACCGGCCTCTCCGCGGAGGAGATCCGGTTGCTCGCCCGCGATCTGGCGGCGGCAGCCAGCGGCAGCGTCTACGGGCGCATCGGCACCACCACCACCGAGTTCGGCACGATCACGTCATGGCTCGTCGACGTCGTCAACATCGTCACCGGCAACCTCGACCGTCGCGGCGGCGCGATGTTCTCCATGCCGGTCGCCGGCGGCCCCACGACGCGTGGCAAGGCCGGCAGCGGCAAGGGCTTCGCCGTCGGCCGCGGCCACTCGGTGGCCAGCCAGCACCCGGAGGTGATGGGCGAGTTCCCGGCGGCAGCGATGGCGGAGGAGATCACCGGCGCCGGCGAGCAGGGCATCAAGGCGCTGATCACGGTCGCCGGCAACCCCGTGCTGAGCACCCCGAACAGCCGCCGGCTCGACGCCGCGCTGGGTGAGCTGGAGCTGATGATCAGTGTCGACATGTACCTGAACGAGACGACCCGGCACGCCGACGTGATCCTGCCGCCGCCGTCGCAGCTGCAGCGCGGTCACTACGACGTGGCGCTGCTGCAGTTCGCCGTGCGCAACGTCGCCAACTACAGCGACGCGGTGCTGCCGCTGGACGACGGCCAGCCCGACGAGTGGGAGATCCTGGCCCGCCTGGGCCTCGTCGCCGCCGGCCTCGGGCCCGACGCCGATCTTGCCGGCGTCGACGGGATCGGGCTCGCCGGCATGGTGCGCACCTCGGTGAACGACCCAGGCTCGCCGATCCACGGGCGCGACCCCGACGAGATCCTCGCCGCGCTGGGCGACGAGCCGGGCCCGGTGCGGATGCTCGACTTCATGCTGCAGACCGGCCCGTTCGGTGCCGCGTTCGGCTCGAACGCGCAGGGGGCCAGCGTGGCCCTCTTGCGGGCCAACCCGCACGGCGTGGACTTCGGCGCGCTGCAGCCGCGGCTGCCCGAGATCCTGCGCACGCCCAGCGGCACGATCGAGCTCGACCATCCGGTGCTGCTCGCCGACCTCGATCGCCTGCGCGAGCGGATAGGTGCGATGGAGCAGCAGCCGCTGGTGCTCGTCGGCCGCCGGCACCTGCGCAGCAACAACTCGTGGATGCACAACATCGAGGTGCTGGTGAAGGGCAA
>CAYZFZ010000167.1:0-8055 GCA_964477795.1 uncultured Bifidobacterium sp. | reverse complement strand
GCATCCGGCTCAAGAAGGTGTCCGCCGAGACCGGCGACGACGTGCCCGACGAGCACATCGTCAAGGGCTACGAGATCACGAAGGGCCGCTACGTCGTGGTCGACCCCGACGAGCTGGAGCCGTTCATCCCCTCCGCCACCCGCTCGATCGATCTGGAGGAGTTCGTCGACCTCGACGAGATCGACCCGGTGTACTTCGATTCGGCGTACATCGTCGCCCCGGACCAGACGCCGAAGCCGTACCTGCTGCTCGCCCGCGCGATGGAGCAGGCCGGCAAGGTGGCCATCGGGCGCTTCGTGATGCGTAACAAGCAGTACGTGGCGGCCCTGCGGGCGGTCGACGGCAAGCTGATGATGAGCACGATGGTGTACGACGACGAGGTGGTGCCGACCAGCGCGGTGGACGAGCTCGACGGGCTGGACGAGGTGGAAGTCAGCGACAAGGAGGTGCTGATGGCCGAGGCGCTGGTCGAGTCGCTGTCGGCGCCGTTCGAGCCGAAGAAGTACCGCGACGACTACCGCGAGCAGGTGCTCGATCTCATCGAGCGCAAGGCCGCCGGCGAGCAGTTCGAGGCGCCCGAGGCCGCAGCGCCCGCGCCGCAGGTGATCGACCTGATGGCCGCGCTGGAGGCCAGCGTGAAGGCGGCGAAGGACGCCCGCAAGCGGCACCCGGCCGGTGGCCCCGAGGCAGTGCCCGCGGTGGCGGTGCCGGCGAAGCCCAAGCGCGTGCGCAAGTCGGCCTAGTGAGCGCTCGCACGACCGTGGAGGTCGGCGGGCGCACGCTCAGCCTCAGCAACCTCGACAAGGTGCTGTACCCGGCTGCCGGCACCACCAAGGCGGAGGTGATCGAGTACTACGCGCGCATCGCGCCGGTGATGGTGCCCCACCTCACCGGCCGATGCATCACGCTCAAGCGCTTCCCCGACGGGGTGGAGAAGGAGGGCTTCTTCGAGAAGCGCTGCCCGAAGCACCGCCCGGAGTGGATGGGCACCGCGCTCGGCCCGGGCGACCGCAACGGCGAGGTGGCCTACTGCCGGATGGACGAGGCCGCCTCGCTGGTGTGGGCCGCCAACATGGCCGGCCTGGAGCTGCACGTGCCGATGGCGCTGGCCGCCGACCTGGAGACACCACGGGCGGTGGTGTTCGACTTCGACCCCGGCGCGCCGGCGGCGATGAAGGAGTGCTGCGAGGTCGCCCTGCTCGTGCGCGACATCCTGGCGGCGGTGAACCTGCAGGGCTTCGCCAAGACGTCGGGGTCGAAGGGGCTGCAGCTGTACGTGCCGCTCAACGGGCCGTGCACGCACGAGACGGCCGCCGACTTCGCGCTCGCCGTCGGCCAGCTGCTCGAGCACCAGCACCGCGAGCGGGTGACCACCACGATGGCGAAGGCGGTGCGGCCGGGCAAGATCTTCGTCGACTGGAGCCAGAACGCCCGCTTCAAGACCACGATCGGTGTGTACTCCCTGCGCGCCCGCCCGGAGCCCACGTGCAGCACCCCCGTCACCTGGGACGAAGTGGCCGCGTGCGCGGACGGCGGGCCCGAGCCGAAGTTCACGTGGCGCGACGTGCTGGCACGGGTGGAGAAGCACGGCGACCTGTTCGCACCGGTGCTCACGCTCGAGCAGCAACTGCCCGGCTGAACACGAGACCGAGGCGCTACTTACGCGTGCCCACCAGCACCAGCGTGGTGGCCATCGTGTCGCTGCGCTGGTCGGGATCGACGAGCGTGACCAGCAGCTTGCCGTCGACTTCTTGGATGAACCCGGGGCCGGCCGAGCCAGCGCCGGTGAGATCGCTCAGGTTCTCGCGCGACCAGTTCACACCGTCGTCGGAGTGCAGCAGCACCCGTGTGGTCAGCTGCGCATCCTGGCTGTTCTGCAACGTCTGGATCTCGGCGGCGGTGAACGTGGCCAGCCCGCCGTCGGGGATGGGCACGGAGAAGCCACCGGTCTCGTTCCAGCGGAAGGTCTCCTGCGCGATGGCCTCGCCGGTGGCGGTGTCGTAGGCATAGATCTGGCCGTCGCGGCTCGACCTGACCTCCAGCCGCACCCCGTCGTGTTCGATGGTGCGCCCGCCGGCCTCGGCGATGGGGTCGTTGGAGATGCTGCCGACGACGGTGATGCCCTGCTCGTCGACGTTGGCGACCCACGCGTCGACGAAGGTGATGTCACCGTCGCTGGGATCGGCGAGGGGCGACAGGTCGTAGGCCTGCCAATCCACCCCGTCGGTCGAGGTGGTGATCGCGATGCGGCCGTCGGCGGAGTACGTCTGGCCGACGAGCGTGCCATCGGCGAGCACCCCGAGCAGCGCTTGATTGGCCGACCCGTCGCCGAGCTGCTGCCAGGTGACACCGTCGACGGAGCGGTACGTCAACTGGCGGCCGGAGTAGCCCACGTTGCCGGACGACGGTTCGAAGGAGGGGTCGAACGAGGTGGCGGAGATCGTGGCGTAGAACGCGCCGCCGGCAGCGAACACCTTCATGTCGCCCCCGTCCGCGACCGTGCCGCCCGGCAGGGTGGGGAAGGTGCCCTCGGTGAACGTGACCCCGTCGGTGCTGAAGAAGGCCCGCGGCGTGAGGGCCGCAGCCACCGAAGCGGGGTCGATCCCCACGTCGCCGAACGGGATGAGACCGCTGATCTCGGGAGTCGTGTCGTCGACCCCGGGCGTGGTCGAGCCACTGGGCGACGCTGTCGTTGTCGGACCACCGAACGACACCGTGGTCGGGGTGGAGCAGATGTTCGACCCGTCGCATTCCGGATAGGTGATGCGGTAGGCGCCGTCGGCGGTGACGACGAAGTTCCCGGTGTTCGCCGCGGTCCACCACACCGACGGCTGGGCGACTGCCACGACCACCCCGTTCGCGGCGGCGAGACCGCCGGCCATGCCGACCCCGGCCACCCCGTCCATCGCCGCCAGGCCGCGCAGGTCGATCGGCAGCACCTGGTGCTGCCAGCTGGCGCCGCCGTCGGTGCTGATGTCGACGACGGCGTCGCCCGCCCCGCCCTGAGGGATGGCGGCAGTGGCGGCGGCGGTGCCGAACGCGAAGATCGAGCCGGCCTGCGCGGCGATGCCGCGCCGCGACACCTGCGGTTCGGTGAACGTGCCGCCGGTGGTGGCGGGCACCCAGTGGATGCCGTCGTCGGACTGGTAGAGGCGCGGCTCGTAGATGCCGTCCACGGAGGGGCCGGGGGCGGTGGACCACGCCAGGTACGGAGCCTGCTTGGTTGGTGGGATGCCGAACATCAGGCTGCTCACCGCCTCCGTGCTGCCGGGCACCACCATGTTCCACACGAAGGCGGGCTCCACGCGGTTCACCGGCTGGCCCGTGCCGCTGGAGGTGGATGTGGTGGGTGCGATCGTGCCGACGGACGGGGTGGTGGGCGCCTCGCTGCCGCCGGCTGGGGGCGCCGCCGGCCGGGTCGATCGCGCCGGTTCGTCGGCCAGCCGTTGCACCGTCAGCGCACCGCCACCGACCAGTGCCACCGCGCAGGTGACGGCCACGCCGGCTTGCCGCTGCCGGCGGCGCGTGGTGCCGCGGCGGCGCACCGCCGCCAACCCGGTGGTGGGGACGTGCATGCCGTCGGTGGCGGTGCGCAGCGCCTCGGAGATGCGCGCGGTGGTGTCGTCGAACTCGGTCATGACTGGTGCTCCTTGGGGTCGAGGTGGGGGAGGGCGCTCGCCAGCAGAACGATCGATCGCGCCAGCCGGCTCTTGACGGTGCCCGGCCGGATGCGCAGCAGCGTGGCGGTCTGCTGCTCGGAGAGGTTGAGCAGGAGACGGCAGACGACGACGGCCCGCTGTGCCGGCGACAGCCGTTGCAGGGCGGCGTCGATGCTGGGGTCGAGTGTCGGTGCGTCGTGGTGGCTCCCGGGTTGCACCAGCCACACGGGTGGCCGCCGGTGCACTCGGCGAAGTACCGAACGGCTCCAGTTGAGCCCCACCCGGTACGTCCAGCCCGCGGGATTGTCGAGCGTGCTGACCCGATCCCAGTGCTGGAACGCGCGGGCCATGGCCTCGTCGGTGGCCTCGGCGGCCAGCGGCACGTCGCCGATGGTGACGGCCAGCGCCCGTGCCAGGTTGCTGTGCTCCTGATGCCAGAACTCCTCGAACGGCAGCCGGGCGGCAATCTCGTCGGCGGTGCCGGCTGCAGCCTGCTGGATCCCGATCTCCATGGCATCAACACTCCTTGGCGCCCGTTCCGGTTCCATCGTCAGGGAAGCTCCTGAAGCAGTGCGGTCGCCCGCACCTGACCGAGCGCCTCGGCGCGCTGCCATGCCTGGCGGGCCAGGGAGCTGTCGCCGGCAGCCGCAGCCGCAATGCCCAACTGCAGCTGCCAGCGACCCCGGTGCGGGTCGCGTTCCACGAGCACCTGCCATGCGGACACCGCCGCCGCGGTGTCGGCGGCGCTGCCGGTCTGCAGCGCACGTTGCAGCAGGGCGGTCGCCTGCAGATCGACGGCGATCGGGTCGTGCGCCGACCAGCGCACCGCCTCCGCGGCATGCCGGAGTGCGCTGTCGGTGGTGGTCAACGAGTCGGCGGCGAGCAGCACCCGAACGGCCGTCATCCGGTAGGCGATGGAGTCCGGCCGCAGGCGCGCAGCGCGGCCGGCCAGCTCCTCGGCTGTGTCGTCGTTGCCGGCGGCCGACTCCGACACGGCATGGCGTGCCAGCCGGTTGGCCGCCACGTCGAGCAGCCCGCCCGCCAGTGCCGCTGCCCCGATCAGCACACCTGCAACGGTGAGCGCCCTGCCGGCCGCCACGCCGCGACGCGGTGCCGGCCGGGTGTGCGGTTGGGTGCCCGCGACGGCGACACCGGCGAGCAGCCAGGCGATGGGGTCGAGCTCGAAGACGGGGAACAGCAGGAGCTGCGCGGAGAAGTAGGCCAGCAGGGCAGCCGCCAGCGCGACCTGCGCTCCCTGCGACGTGGGCAGCCGGCGCACGACCCTGCTGCCGACCACGAGGAGCAGGCCGGCGTAGGCCGCCGCGGCGAGCAGCCCGCCGGCCAGCGCCACGTCGAGCAGCGACGAGTGCGCCCGGTCGGGCAGCACCTCGTCGCGGGGATGAGCTCGTTCGTACGCGTCGTCGACGCCCTCGCTCACCGCGATGCGGTACCCCTCCGGGCCGACGCCCAGCAGCGGGTGCCTGCCGACCACGCGGGTTGCGACCCGCCACTCGTCGAGGCGGCTGGCGGTGCCGTGATCGCGTTCGAGCACCGTGCCCACCTGCGGCAGCGCGAGCAGCATCGCCAGCAGCACCACACCACCGGCGAGCGCGAGTGGCCGGCGGGCGCGCGGAACACGCACGGCAACCACGACCGCGGCGAACAGCAGCCCGCACCACGCCGCGCGTGCGCCGCTGCCCACCGCTGCGGCAGCGCACGACAGGGTGGCGGTCGCAGCGAGCACCCGCCACCGGCGTGTCTCGTGCTGATCGACTGCCACCCCCATCGCCGGGGGCAGGAGCAGGCAGCTCGCGGCGCCCAGCAGGGCCGCCGATCCGAACGGACCGGTGAGCCGGCTGGAGCTGGTGGCGAGCGCGATGGGCCGGCCGACGAACAGCTCCCACAGGCTCCACAACCCCACCAGCAGTGCCGCCACCGCACACGCCCTCAGCAGGGCGCGCTCGTGGCCGTGCAGTTGCTGGCCGGCGAAGAACAGCCCGCAGCAGAGCAGCCACGTGGCCACGCCGAAGTGGCGCGTGTCGGTGCCGACGACCGCGATCCACACGTCGCCGTTCACGAGCGCGCCGGCGGTCAGGCACGCCAGCAGCACCATCCACAGGCGACACGTGCGCCGGTCGAGCCGCCACTCCTGCTGGGCGAGGCACCACACCACCACGCACACACCGCCGGCGGAGACCACCAGCCAGCGCGCCGGCCCGAACGGCCACAGGCCGGCGGGGTCGACGGCGATCACCGTGGCGACGATCAACGCGCAGGCTCCGGCGACACGATGCACGCTGTGAACACTCCGTGCGGGCACGTCCGGTTCCATCAGGTGACAGTAGATCTGGCTGGCATCGCACCCCATCGAGTGGCGGGTCGGCGGCGTAGCCTGCGGGCATGCGCGACATCCCCCGCACCCTCTTCGCCGACGAGCACGAGCAGTTCCGCAGCGCGTTCCGCGGCTGGCTCGACAAGGAGGTCGTGCCCAACCACGAGCAGTACGAGCGCGACGGCATCACGCCCCGCGAGCTGTGGCTGGCGGCCGGGTCGCACGGCTTCCTCGGCCTCACCGTGCCCGAGCAGTACGGCGGCGGTGGCACCGACGACTACCGCTTCGCGGCGGTCATGCAGGAGGAGGTCAGCTACACCGGCGTCATCGGCAGCGCCAACGGGTTCACGCTGCACAACGACATCGTGCTGCCCTACTTCCTCGGCCTGTGCAACGACGAGCAGAAGGCCCGCTGGCTGCCGGGCATGTGCACCGGCGAGCGCATCGGCGCCATCGCGATGACCGAGCCCAACACGGGCAGCGACCTGGCCAACATCCGCACCACCGCCGCCCGCCACGACGACACGTATGTCGTCAACGGCAGCAAGACGTTCATCACCAACGGCATCAACAGCGACGCGGTGATCGTGGCGGTGAAGACCGACCCGGAGGCGAAGCACCGCGGCATCAGCCTGGTGGTGCTGGAGCGCGGGATGGCGGGCTTCGAGCGCGGCCGCAACCTCGACAAGCTGGGCATGCACGCGCAGGACACCGCCGAGCTGTTCTTCACCGACGTGGAGGTGCCCGTTGCCAACCTGCTGGGTGAGGAGGGCAAGGGCTTCTACTACCTGATGCTGAACCTCGCGCAAGAGCGCCTCGGCATGGCCGTCGGTGCGCTGGGCGTGTGCCAGGCCGCGCTCGACCAGACGCTCGCGTACACGAAGGAGCGCACGGCGTTCGGCCAGCCCGTCGGCCAGTTCCAGCACAACAAGTTCCTGCTCGCCGAGCTGAGCACGGAGGTGCAGATCGGGCAGGTGTACGTGGATCGTTGCGTGGAGCTGCACTGCGCCGGCCGGCTCTCCGCGGAGCAGGCGGCCGCCGCCAAGTTCTGGACGACGGAGCTGCAGAACAAGGTGGTCGACCGCTGCCTGCAGCTGCACGGCGGCTACGGCTACATGCTGGAGTACCCGATCGCCCGGGCGTGGGCGGACAGCCGCATCCAGACGATCTACGGCGGCACCAGCGAGATCATGCGCGAGATCGTCGGCCGCTCGATCACGGGCGGCTGACCGGCCGGCGATGACCGCATCACTGCACGCCCGCGACGTCTCGCTCTCGCTCGGCGCCCGCCACATCCTCGCCGGCGTCTCGCTGGACGTCGATCCCGGCCAGCGCATCGGCCTCGTCGGCCCCAACGGCGTCGGCAAGTCCACACTCCTGCGCGTGGTCTGTGGCCAGCTCGCGCCCGACAAGGGTTCGGTGTCGCTGTCGCCGGCGAGCGCCAACGTCGGCTACCTGCCGCAGGAGCCAGAGCGTGCCGACGAGACCGTGCGCGAGCACCTCGCCCGGCGCACCGGCGTCGCTGCCGCCTCGGCCGCGCTCGACGCGACGACCGCCGCGCTGGCGGCCGGTCACCCGGATGCGGGCGACGCCTACAGCGACGTGCTCGACCGCTGGCTGGCGCTCGGCGCGGCCGACTTCGACTCGCGCGTCGCCGACGTGTGGGCGGATCTCGGGCTCTCCGAACGGCTGCTCGACGAGCGGCTGCCGGTGCTCTCCGGCGGCGAGGCCGCGCGCGTCGGGTTGGCCGCGCTGTTCCTCGCCCGCTTCGACGTGTTCCTGCTCGACGAGCCGACGAACGACCTCGACCTCGACGGCCTGGCCCGGCTGGAAGCGTTCGTCAACGGGCTGCAGGCCGGGTGCGTGATCGTCAGCCACGACCGCACGTTCCTGCAGCGCACGATCACGCATGTGGTGGAGATCGACGAGTTCACCCACGGCTCCACCCGCTACGCCGGCGGTTGGGATGCGTACCAGCGCGAGCGGGAGGTGGCCCGCCAGCGCGCCTGGCAGGCCTACGAGGAGTACGACAGCAAGCGTGCCGCGCTCGCCGGCCGTTCCCAG